>JAUWGW010000017.1 GCA_030606215.1 bacterium | reverse complement strand
ACCGATATAGATATTTCCGCTCATATCGGGAAAAATGCTGAGGATAAGATATTTTGAAGTGAAGAGCCTGCTGATGCAGCCAGAAGGACTAATCCGATACAGGCTGTTTGGAACAGTTTTCTCAGGCTTCTCTTTAGGAGCTTTCTCCTGGGGTTGTGTATTTTTCTCATCAGTCGGAATAGAATCCCCGGCTGTCCCTGCATAAAGATTACCATCTTTATCAAGCGCAAGTGCATGAATCTCGCTTTCTCTCGCATCATAGAGAACTGAGACTTCTCCTTCAGGAGTCAGCCTGTACACAATACCATCCGGCTCACTTCCAGCATAGAAATTATTATCTTTGTCTCTCGTAAGGCATAATATATGGGATTGGCTGGAATCGTAGAAGAGCATCTCTTTCCCATCAGGTGTAATTCGATAAATTCTGCCTTCATCTCCTGTCCCTGCATATAGATTACCCTGACTATCAAAGACAAGACACCATATGTGAGAGTCAGGCAAATCACAGTATGTTGCTGCTTCGCCATCAGGCGATATTTTGTAGATAATAGCCTTTGGGGAAGTTCCTGCATATACATTTCCTTTTTCATCTAAGGTTAGGGATTGCACCTCAAGTTCAGGAGAATCATAGAGAAGAGACATTTTCCCTTTCCTATTTATCTTATAGATTTTTCCCTCATTCCCCGTTCCCGCATAAAGGTTACCCTTATTATCAACCGTCAGAGCCCACACATAAAGCTCATCTACATCTACAAGTTTTTCAACAAGCGGGGAAAGCGAGACATCCCCATCACTTGTAGTTGAGACATTTTCAAATTCGCCGCTGTCAAAATCTTCTTGAGCGGTCTGATGAAACACGCCCGTTGTAACAGCATATGAACTGGAACACAGGATGAATATCAACAGCCAGATGTTTACCTTTCTCATCTGTTCTCCTTTCTCATATTATTTACCTTTTCACCTTAACCTGCAACTGGTGATGTCCTGAGATAATCCACTTTGTCGGAATCTTGCGGAAAATTTCCCTGCCAAAACTTTCAATCCCGGTTTCTCTGGATGAACTCATTATACTGATTAAGGAAGGAGGGAGCGAAGGAAGTTCCTGCCCGCGTACTGTAACACCGCTGAATGGTGTAAGAATCCTCACAACTATCTCATTATTTTTTTCAATCTCCCGAAAAAGTTCAACCAACTGTTCAAAACTGTGCGGTTTTAACTTTTCAGGGTTTATTGTTCCTGTCATCTGTATACTACCCCTGGCATCACAGACGATAACTGTAAGTTCGCCGTCAGGCAAATCTTTCGGTATGGTAATTGTCGTTCTGAGCAGTGTATATTCACCCCCATAAGGTTTAAGGATAACAGTCAAATTAATATCTTCCCCCGGCTTCACCTCAAGCTTATCAACCCTTATACTTTCAATAACTGCTGATAGAGGCGTATCGCTGAGTTCTACTTCAAGGTCTATGCTCTGAACATCCACTTTCCGGAATTGATTATCCATCATTGCTTTCAACGGACCTGTTATCTCTTCCAGCCATTTTTCTGTGATAATTGTGCTATTTTGAACAAGGACTGGCTCTGAATAATCTTTAAACTCAATCCTGAGTTTGCTGCTTGCTGTTTTTTCACGCGGGGAAGAAGTGCTCATGATAGAATTCAAAACACACCAATCCAGAAGAGTTGGCGACCAGAACTCATCTTCAATCATTCTGTAATTAAACTCTTTTTTCTCATCAGCAGATTTAATTACAATACATAACGGTATGAGCTCGGAAAATTCACCAACCTCACCGCCGATTGCAACTCTTGTATCACGGCTGATTCTTCCGAAAGCAGTGGTTGAGGAACCTAATTTGAAGGAAAAGAAACTACTCGGGACAATTGTATGGATGGAACCACCTGTCATCGGGAAATCCACTTTCCCTGCCGCCAGAAATGGGTGCCCGAATGCAAGTATCTTACCACCCTCTATGTATGTAAGTGTTCCAAGCGCAGTCAATTCACAATCACCAGATAAGAGCTGAGCCCCTACTACAGCTCCAGGAACAATATCCGCCGAAGCTCCTTCCCCTCCTCCACCACCCTGAAGAGGCAAAAGCCCAAATTCCTTGAAAACCTGCTCCATTTCATTCATTACATCTTGTGTGAATCCTCCAACCATAAGTGGAGTTGCAATTGGCATTAACACCATCCGAGATGGGTTATATTCCGGCGTGGTATACGGGTGGACAACAATTTCCCTCAGCGTATACTTTCCGAATGAAAACGGTTGACTGAGATTGACTTTGCCCCGCCAGCTGGTCTCGCTAATCCGGGTATCCTCATTTAGAAGAGGAAGCATCTCCATAATTGGAGTCACACCTGCAATAGTCTCTTCTGTAAACCCCCAACCATAGGCTATTGCTCCAATAAGTCTCCCATCTATATATACAGGACTTCCACTCATACCGGATATGAGTCCAGTCTTATCCAGAAGCTCATCTCTGAGACGCACCAAAATCAGGTCCCCTTTCGGATATACATTTTTGAGCACACCAATTATCTCTACTTCAAACTCACTGATTTCTCTTCCCGAGAATACTGTTTTGCCAATCCCTTTCATTCCCGGCTTAAGTTCCTCTACAGACATAAAACTCGCTTCTGCACGCAAAGGCTGGGTAAACTCCGAGGCAAGAGAAACTGAAACCATAAAAATCAGCATAACAATGCAAATTGAAAATTGAAAATTGAAAATTTTAAAGCTTTTCATTTTTCAGTTGCCTTTCTCCAGAATGCCAGCAAAACCACGAACAAAAAAGCGTAACTATCATCACCGCAACTCCTATTAAAAAATAATGCTGACATACACTTCCAACTGTTACCACGCCCGCTTTTTCGGGAAGCACATCCGGGCTGATTGCCATTATAAAAAGCCCGATAACAAAACCCGGGACAAGAATCAAAACTGACACAACCTGCCGCGGATGGATATGTTCTCTTCCCCGCAGAGAAGCTCCTGCAACTAAACATACGGCAAGAGCACTCAACCACATACCTCCAACTATTTTCTGATTTTTGAGGATGATGCCTACTTCCTCTTCCCCAAGCTCAAGTTTTTCATAGATTCCGCCTTCCTCAACAAAATCCTGCTGAACCAGGGAAAAGCGCATTATCCCGCCTCCAATGAATCCAAGCACTACACAAATCGTTATTATCCGTATTGCATTTCGCTGGGCAACCTCCGGAGAATAGAGAACTTCCGGGAATCTTCTCAAGTTTCCATTCTTCGTTTCCCTGCCGGAGCTCTCTCTTGAGATAACCGCAAGAAAGATTGCAGATACAACTAAGAAGACAGCCACCCCAGAATACATTTTAACTCCGAATTTAGTTCTCTTCCTCTCTGATTTTATAGACAACTTCTCCGTCTTTAACCAGTCCCATCTCACGCGCAAGCTTCTCAAGATAAAATGAGTCCCTTTCCAGAGCCTCGATTTCCACTTTCAATTCTCTGTTTTTCTCCTCCAGAACTCTGACATCTTCTTTCAACTGTTCAAGTCTCTGCCCGAAAGTTCTCAAACGCCGATAACCAGGATAAAGGAAAATAGCTCCGGCGACAACAAAAAGAGCTATCTTAAACAGAATCTTATTTCCCTGCAAGAACATCCCTCCCCCTGAACACTGATTTATCTCCAAGCTCCTCCTCAATGCGAACTAACTGGTTATACTTCGCAACACGCTCGCTTCTGGATAGACTCCCGGACTTTATCTGCCCTGTATCAGCTCCAACTGAAATATCCGCAATAGTTGTATCTTCCGTTTCACCTGACCTGTGCGATACAACAGTAGTGAAACCGGCATCTTTTGCAAGTTTGACTGCATCCATCGTCTCAGTCAAAGTCCCAATCTGATTTACCTTTATCAGTATGGAATTAGCCGCTTTTTCATTAATCCCGCGCTTGAGTCTTTCTACATTTGTAACGAAGAGGTCATCTCCTACAATCTGTATCTTACTTCCAAGCCTTTCTGTCAATTCCTTCCAGCCCTCCCAGTCATCTTCTGCCAACCCATCTTCGATAGAGACAACAGGATAAGAATTTATAAGCTCCTCATAATAGTCAATCATTTCACCTGAGGATTTCTGAGCCCCTTCAGCGCTGAGGATATATTTGCCATCACTGTAGAAAGAACTTGCAGCCGGGTCAAGTGCAATAGCAATATCTTCCCCCGGCTTATAACCTGCACCTTCTATCGCTGAGATAATCACCTCAACCGCCTCTCTGTTGGAACCAAGGTCAGGAGCAAACCCTCCTTCATCACCAACAGCAGTTTGATAACCCTTTCCTTTCAAAACTTTTTTTAGCTGATGAAAAACCTCAGCTCCCATCCTGAGCGCTTCTGAGAAACTACCTGCTCCAAAAGGCATTATCATAAACTCCTGCAAATCCACATTGTTGTCAGCATGTTTCCCGCCATTCACAACATTCATCATCGGCACTGGCAACTGCCTCGCTTTATCCCCGCCGAGATATTGATACAACGCTTTATTGCAGGAACCGGCAGAAGCTTTTGCTGCAGCAAGTGAAACAGCAAGCATTGCATTTGCCCCGAGCTTACCCTTATTCTCCGTCCCATCAAGTTCTATCATTGTTCTATCAATCACTTCCTGCCCGCCTGCATCCATTCCGAGAAGAGCCGGTGCAATTACATTTTTCACATTATTAACTGCCTTCAGAACTCCTTTCCCCATATACCGGTTCCTGTCCCCATCCCGCAGCTCAATCGCTTCATGTTCTCCCGTAGACGCACCTGAAGGAACAGCCGCCCTTCCCATAGCTCCATCTGAAAGATAAACATCTACTTCAACCGTTGGATTCCCGCGGGAATCAAGAATCTCTCTCGCCCTGATTTCTTTAATCTTCATGACTCCTCCTCTACTGCCACAATCTATCTTTTACCACATCTCTATTATCTAAGTAAAGTCTTTATTTCCAATCCTATGTCAAAACGATAACTCAAGACTCCAAGTCAAAATGCCATTACAAAATACATATTAACATTATGTGCTGTTGTATCTTCCCCTTAGAAGTCTTACTGAGCCTGTCACACCTTCTTCATACCTGGACTACTTCATCATACTGCTTCAGCTTCTCAAGACAGAAAGCTAAGTTGGAGTTGGTTGGAGCATGGTTTGAATTTTCTTTTAAAGATTCCTTTAACCTAACTACTGCTTCCTCAAATAGATTCTTCTGCATAAGTCCTTCTATGCTTTTAAAAAAAGAGGTAGAAAAACTTTGACATATAAATATTTTATAGATATAATATTTATGTGTAAAGCATTGATTGTCAGAAAAAGCATAAAAATTATAGAAGGAAAATAGAAAAATGAACAATAGCAGTACTATAGAATTTGAGATCTTCAGTACTTTAAGAAGAATAATTAAAACCATAGATATTTATTCTGCAAAATTAAAAATGGAACATAAAATAAATTCTTCACAACTATCTTGCTTATTAATTCTTGGAGATTCAAGCCCAATTTCACTTAGCCAGTTAAGTAAAAAGGTTTCTTTGTCTCCAAGTATGATTACTGGTGTTATAGATCAACTTGAAAGAAAAGAACTGGTCACAAGAGCAAGGAATTTCGCTGATAGAAGAGTGATACTTATTGAACTAACAGAGAAGGGGAAAGAGACTCTAAAAAGCGCTCCGCTTTCACTCCAAAAAAAATTGATAAATGCTTTATCTGTTATAAAAAAAGAGGAGAAAATAGAAATCAATAAAAGCTTGCTAAAATTATTGTCAATGATGGTATCAGAAGTGTTAATTGATTCTTCTATCTTTGGAGCAGAAGATAAGATGGTAGATGTTGAATCTTCTATTATTCAATCAGAAGAAGATGTCAAAAGTTTAAAAGAATAATGAAATTCGATAATAAACAACAAAAAAACATAGTTAATATTATTTCTGCTGAGCAGGAACCAATTTTTTCAAATTGGAGAGATTATAAATGGCAGTTAAAACACTCTATTAAAGATGTTGAGGCATTTGAGAAACTAACCGACATCAAATTAAGTAAAAAGGAAAAGTCTGAACTTAGAAGAACAATTGATAAATTTCCCATGTCTATAACTCCATATTATCTGTCTCTTATTGATAAAGATGATTATATAAACGATCCTGTCTTTAAGCAGTCATTCCCTGATTCTCGCGAACTAATTTTAGAAAAATATGATATGAGCGATCCGTTGCATGAAGACAAAGATAGTCCAGTTGTTGGTATAACACATAGATATCCAGACAGGGTTCTGTTTATAGTAAGCAATACATGTTCCATGTACTGCAGACACTGCACAAGAAAAAGGAAAGTGGGCGACTCGGATTATATTCCATCAAAGAAAGAAATCATGAAAGGCATTAACTATATAAAAAACACTCCTGTTGTCAGAGATGTTCTGCTTTCTGGAGGTGATCCTTTTATGTTGTCAGATGACTATCTTGACTGGATACTGACCGAACTGCAAAAAATTCCGCATGTTGAGGTAATAAGAATAGGAACAAGGATGCCTGCTGTTTTGCCTTATCGCATAACTGATGATTTAATTGAGATGTTGAAAAAACATCATCCGCTATGGATTAATACACATTTTAATCACCCTAGGGAAATAACAGCCTCAGCAAAAGAATCGTTAAGAAAATTGGCCGATGCAGGAATTCCATTAGGTAATCAGAGTGTATTATTGGCAGGAGTAAATGACTGTCCTCGGATAATTAAAAAATTATCACACGACCTTGTTCAAAGTCGAGTAAGACCTTATTACTTATATCAATGCGATTTAACAGAAGGCTTATCCCATTTTAGAACCCCAGTCGGAAAGGGCATAGAAATTATTGAAAGTTTAATAGGACACACAAGCGGTTTCGCTATTCCTACTTACATTGTTGATGCGCCAAGTGGCGCTGGAAAAATTCCTGTTATGCCAAATTATATAATCTCATGGTCAACCAACAAGATTGTTCTACGAAATTATGAAGGTGTAATTTCTACTTATAAGGAACCAGATTCTTACGAACCTATTTTTTGTGATAGAAACTGCGCTGATTGTAAACTGCAGTTAAAGCTTGATGCGGCAAAGGAAGTTAATGCCACAGGAATTGGAAAACTTTTATCTGACTTTGACAAGACAATTGCTCTTACTCCGGAACATACTGACAGAGCTAAAAGAAGGAACAAAAATCAAAAGAATATTGGTGATAGACTATCCCTCTCCAATCTAAATAATATAAAAAATGTTCTCATAGTTGGAAGCTGGGCAAAGGAGCAAATTACTATTGAGAATATAAAAAGCAATAAAAGGATAAAAGTGTTTTCATATTTGGATACAAAAAATCCAGGAATAGTATCCTTAGTTGATGGTTATAAAATAGGCAGTTTATATAAAATAGAAGATATTGTGAAATACGCTAAAACAGTTAAAGCAGATCTAGTAATTATAACAACGGCATTTCCACTTTCTTTTGGTATTGTTGATGTTTTAGAGGCAGAAAAAATACCTGTGTTTGGGCCGAATAGCACAGCTGCAAAATTGGAATCGGATAAAGAGTTTGCAAGAAAACTTATGCGTAAATATAGAATTGATGCACTGCCCGAATTTAATGTATTTAGCGAAACTAAGCCAGCTATTCAATATGCAAAAGATATTCAATGGAACGTCGCTGTTAAACCAGTTTCTCTTACTGAGGGATTAGGAGTGAAGGTTTCTGGGGACCAATTAAGAAATAAAAAGGAGGTTATAGAGTACATAACAAATATCTTAAATGATAACTCAAAAGTTTTGATAGAGGAAAAGCTTGAAGGCGAAGAGTTTACTCTGCAATGTTTGGTTAATGGAACTTGCATAATCCCAACTCCTGCTGTGCAGGATTTTAAGAAAAAATTGCCAGGTGACAGAGGACTTAATACCGCAAGTATGGGCTCTTACTCAGATATAGGGTATATATTGCCTTTTATGAAGCAGAAAGATTATGATTCAGGAATTGATATCATAAGAAAAACCGTGAAAGCTTTTCAAGCTGAAACAGGTCAGATATGCCGTGGTTTTTTATACGGGCAGTTTATGATTACAGAGAAAGGGATAAAACTTATAGAATACAATTTTCGTCCTGGAGATCCTGAATGGATGAATACTTTGATAATACTGAAGGATAATGTATTGGATATAATTAAAGATTTACTGAGAGGTAAAGAGAAGAAACTCAGACTTGAGAATAAAGCGTCAGTATGTAAATACATAGTTCCTAATAATTATCCCGAGAAATTAAATGAGGTATTGGATATTGCTTTTATAGAATCAGATATAAAAAAAGAAGATGTTAATATCTACTACAGCTGTGGAGTTAACGACAACGGGAAATTGAATACCGGTTCTGAGAGAGGTATTGCTCTTATTGGGAAAGCTGATACTGTTTCTAAAGCGAATAAAAAGGTAGAGAAAGCAGTCTCATTAGTTAATGGCAGTTTTCACTATAGGTTTGATATTGGCACTGAGGAAATGATCAAGTCTAAAATTGCCTTTCGTGAAAGTAGATTATGAAAGAAACTATAACCATACGCAGAGCGAATGAAAGTGGGTTTCTCAAAGTTTATCAATTTGTTTCCAATTGCAAGCCGTTAGAAAATTATTCTGAACATTTTTACAAAATAATCCTAAGATATTTTGGAAACACCTGCTTTGTTGCTGAATATAATAACAGCATAATTGGATTTGTAATGGGCTTTATCTCGCAAACTCATAATAAGACATATTTCTTATGGCAAATAGGCGTAACTCCTAAAATGCATGGCGAGGGGATAGGAATGAAACTTTTGAAATCGGTTGAAATGGAATTGATGAAAATTGGTTGTGAGCGGATTGAGCTTACAATAGATCCTGAAAACATACCTTCTCTGAAGCTGTTTGAAAAAGCCGGGTATAAAAACATTAGTGAAAAAGAAGGTAGCACTTTAGTTGTTAGTGGGAATATTGCTGTAAAGGATTATTACAAGCATGGAAGACATTTTATGCTTTATGAGAAAAACTTTTTGTAAACATATTGTATGAGGAGATAAATGGGAATATTAAATTTTCAATTAAGATTTTTTCGCATTTGTCAAGGGCGATTTGTGATTGTCTTGCGACAGGATATGGGCAACTTAGTTGGTATGAAGAAGGGAGAAAACGTGTGAGTTACAATAAGCGGTTCCTTATAGAAACTTTTTCAGTTTGTATCTTCTACCATCGGTAGAAATTATAATTGCGCCATTAATATCTGTTCTGTAAATTTCGCTGCCAATTCTTCTATATTTCATAAGGGTCATGGAATCCGGATGTCCAAACCTGTTTCTTCTTCCAACAGAAATAATTGCAGCCTCAGGGTTAACTCTTTTGACAAACTCCCATGAACTTGATGTTTTGCTTCCATGATGGGGAACTTTCATTATGAGACTGCGGAGTTTGCTTCCACAGTTAAGGAGTTCTCTCTCTGCTTCTTTCTCAATGTCAGCACAGAACAGGAACTGAACTCTGCCGTAACTCAACTTAATAACAATAGAATTGTTATTAATATCCGACCCTCTACCTTCAAGAAATGGATGCGGTGGATTTAAAAACTCAATTCTTACACCTGAAAATCCGGTAAGCTCCTGTCCGCGATGAACCATCTTATATGGAATGTTTTTCTCATCAATTAGTTCAAGAAATTCCATGTAAAGGTCAGTTGTATGCGGAAAACCGCTTTCAACTACAAACCCTACCGGAAAAGTTTTCAAAATTGGAATCAATCCACCAACATGGTCAGAATGAGCATGTGTTAAAACAACTGTGTCTATTTTTCTGATGCCTTTCTTCTTGAGATATGGCAGAATAACTCTTTCCCCCTGTGCCTTCTCCCCTCCATCAATAAGCATGTTCCCACCGCACGGGAAGAGAATTAAAATGGCATCGCCCTGCCCAACATCAAAGAAAATTACTTTCAGAGTGTTGGGCTTTTGCCATACTCCTACCCATATAAGAATACATATGAGTAAGAGTGAGATGATAAGTAACCGTGATTTAGACATTAGACTAAACTTCTGCCTATTTCTACATCTTCCACTATCTTCAGCAGAACAAAAACACCCGCGTAATAAACAATTATAAGATAAATCGGCGGAGACGGCACCTCAATGCAAGAACCGGGGAGCAGATAAAGGAAATTTAATATCTTTAATAACACTGTGATTACAACCCAGTTTGCCGCATTGAAAAGGTGAGCAAAACCAATCCAGATAAGACCGGAGATACAGGCAGAAAAACCCAATCCAACAACCAATCCCAATATTGGAACAACTACAAGGTTTGCAGGAAAAGAGATAAGAGGGAAAATATTAAAATAATATGCAACTAAGGGCAAAATGGCAACCTGGGCTCCAGTAATTACTATTACTGCCTTCCATGCCCGTCCTAACCAGCTATTTGAAGGATTCCACAACTTCTGAAGGCGAGGATGAATATAGATTATACCGGACACTGCCATAAACGACATCTGAAATCCCGGGTCAAATAATTCTATCGGGTTCAGAATAAGGATAAGAAAAGCGGCTAAAGCAAGGCTATTCCAGATGTTAACGGGGCGCCCAAGAATCACCCCCGTCAGAATCGTAACAGCCATTATGGAAGCACGGACTGCCGGGGGTCTACCACCTGTAATCAGGCAGTAGATTATTATAATAGTAATTGTGAGGAAAGCCTGCATTTTTATGGGAAAACCCAATATCCTGAAAAGAATGAGAGCTATTGAAAATACAAACCCTACATGCAGCCCCGATATTGCAAGAATATGTGCTGTGCCTGTGTGAGAGAAAATCTCATTCCATTCTTCGGGTAATCTCCACCTGTTACCCAGGAGTGTAGCCTCCAGAAAAAGACTTTGTGGCGGGGACATGCTCTTTCTTATGATTATCTCCATCCGATGTTTTAAAATAAGAGCCAGACGTGTAACAGGGTTCACATGACCCGTACCCAGAGGAGTTACCTGATTCTGCGAAAATACATTTACCAGAGCATATACCTTCTTGCGGGCGAGGAAACTGCGATAATTAAACTCGCCAGGATTGCGTGGTGAAGACGGTAGGGAAAGATATCCATCTATTCTGACACTATCTGCATAACTGCAATTGATATCAACAGAATTTAACCTTACAAGCACAAGTCCCTTGGTAATTTTCCACTTCCCTTTCTCCAGAACCTCTTCAGCCCGTAAGATTAAAGAGTTTGGTTCCGGTTCGCTGACAATTGTCCCCTTTAAATCAAGTTTTCTTCCTCCCTCCGCTGAAACCAGATTTGAGATATGCGAAGGGTGGCTTAGATTTGAGTGGACAACAATCACTCCAATGAGAAACAGACAAAGATAGATTGGGATTCTGCCAATACTTTTCTTGATGAGAAGACAGGCTGTAACAAATGTAATGATGAGGATTACATAGAGGCCAGTCAGGTGGAAATTAAATGTTGTCCCTGCAAGTATACCGAGCCCATAGCATACAGACAGACCAATGAGAGAACCGGGCATAGTGGAAGATAAATTAGCATTTCACCGGCAACATGTAAAGAGGAATCTAACAGGGTTCACTCATTGCTGATGCAGATTTGGTCCCTCCCCTTCCATTTTGCTTTGTACAACCTCTGGTCAACAACACTGATTAATTTTCGTCTTGTTTTCCCATCTTCAGGGCAGGTTGCTAACCCTGCGCTGATTGTAACCTGATTGGAAGGAAGCACCTCTTCATTCGCAAACTTAAACTCCTTAACAGCAATCCTGATTCGTTCAGCTATTTCAAATGCTCCCTCTTTCCCGGCGTTTGGAATAACAACTCCAAATTCCTCTCCACCGTATCTCGCTGCTACATCCTCCGCACGCATATTTTTCTTTAAAATACGTGCAACTTCTACAAGAACAACGTCCCCCGCAATATGACCGTTACTATCATTGTATATCTTGAAAAAATCTATGTCAAAAAGCAGGATGGAGAAACAACCACCTTTCTCCTTAACTCTGTTCACCTCCCTGCTAACTGCATTCTGGAAATAGCGGTGGTTATACAGCTCTGTGAGACTATCTGTAATCGCACGCCAGCTTGTTGCGGCAAATTCTGAAACTTCCACAATCTTCGGGCTTCTAACCAACCCTTTTATATTCTTGAAATAATCAAGAGCGGCTACTCTAATTCCAACATTCCGTTTGAGCTTCTCACTCATCACCCATTTATGTTTCACCATCTCAGCCCAATGTTCTCTTGCCTCCTCTTCACTGAACCGCAGGTTCATCAAGGTGTAGAGTAAATCGCTGTAGAATATCTCCTTCCTTTCATCCTTTATCTTGTGTATTTTCTTTGCGGCAGTATCCTCCCCTGCCTCTTCAACAACATCATACCCGAGAAGCTCCAGATTCTTTACTTCATTCTCCTCTACCATGTCCCTCAATGCTCCTTAAACAATTTTCAGTAACCAAACCAACCTCGCTCCTCTAACTCCCGAATATTATCGGGAAATGACCTTGAAATGAGTTCAACTACATATTTCATCAGGGAGACTCCCCACATATCTGGAACTCCTTTGATAATAGCCGCAAAATCATCACCCTTAGTTTCTATTTCCCTTTTGATTTTCTCAACTATATTCTGGAAGGAACCGGATATAAGTTTTACACTTTTCGTCTCATTTTTATATTTATACCTGAGCCCGCGCAGTCCAAACTTCTTCAACATCATTTCAATATATTCAGCCTGCTCAGGGTCAAACCCCTCCAGGTAATTTTCTGCAAAATGTGAAGGGGTTATAATCGCAGGTCTTTCAGCAGTCAGCTCTCCGTCGCGAACCTCAACAAGAATTTTATCAGCAAGTTCAGTCGCAATTGCATACCTTATCGTCGTGCTGCTGAAAGTATAGAGATTATAATTAGCAGGCCGTATTATCTCCGTTTTCTTTAAAGCATATTTGAATTTCTCTTCCATATCCATTTGACCAATATTATCCCAGCTATCCAGGCAAAGCAAGAAAAATTGTTAACTCCTACCCCGCAATTAACATTCCGGCAAATCCAATCCCCATCATCAGAAGTGTTGCCGGAATAATATAGCGGTATACACCTGCCAAATTTGCCTTGAAATACTGAGTTGTCATGATAAGGCATAAATGCACCGGGGAAAGTAACACACCGCCAAACCCGCATGCGAATACAAACATCATATTCCATCTGGTAGGCTCTTCAATAATTGCCAGTATAATTGGAAGACTTATTCCAACAAAACCAATTGTTATTCCTGTAACAAGGCCGCTCAAGAAGGAGACCCCAAAAATCACCGGGAGTGCTCCAATGTTACGCTCCTCCATAAATGCTGCAATCTCTTCTACAAGTCCACAGTTTGAAAGAATATCCTTGAATATTACAATTCCCATCACCATTATAAACATCTTGAAAGACAGCGCCTTTTTAAAAGCAATCCGGATTGAATGAATACCGGAATGGTTCATAAGAAAAACAATTGCAATTCCCAACCCAAGCGAAACTGCAATGTGAATTCTGAAGAATATCGCAAGAGCGAGGACCGTTGCAATTGGAGAAATTTCCCGCAGGAATTTCCAGAGAGAGGTGATATTACCGCGATATGCCTCCTTCTTAAACCCGCCATGAGTGAAAACAATAAGCATACCTCCGAAACAAGCTGAAAGAGTGAGTAGAACATTGGCTCTGACCACCTCCCCAAATCCAAGTCCTGTCAGAGCAACCATAGCAACAATACCCGGATAAAGCGGGAGGATGTATTCCCAGACATGACGGAACCAGTAATTTGCAAAGACTTTCTTCTCAGGGCTGAAGTTAGTTTTCTCTAAGGCTTTCTCAACCATAGGTGCAGAAAAATAAGCTCCGCCTGGCATTGGTAACATACCGATAAGAGCGGGCATGAAGAAAACCATTAAGCGGACGTCAGAAAAAAGCTCAGCTGACGCATCAACAAGACGCTCAAGTTGACCGCTTAACTTCAGAGCCTGGCTGAATATGAGAATGAGGAAGAGCAAACAGAGGAGGTTTCCGGTTTTCTTATCAAATATTGCATTATATAAACTCTCCCAGAAGCTGCCCCATCCCATCTGAGAAAGAAAACCGATGAGACAAGCTCCAAGCAGAAGTGCGTAACCAAGCTCCAGTTTCTTTGAAGCAAGCAAAATGAGAGCAAAGGTGAGAATGACGATAATTAACGACCACAATTGTTAATCTCTTATCTCGTAGGTGAGGCTTACAACTCCATTATTACGCAGGACATCTACAACAACTACTCCGGTTTTCTGAATCTCTTGATATACACGGAAAATTTTCTCAGGGTTATCCAGAACTTCTCCATTCACTTTCTTGATAACATCCCCATTCTGAAATCCAATTTCTTCAATAATACTTCCAGGTTGAATGCTCCCGAGCCGGTATCCTTCCGAAATCCCGGATACAAAATGTGGTCTAATTCGCACCTGGGTTAAAATCTGGTTGGCATTGGCAGCAGCAGATTCAACCAAACTCCTCGGAATAATACGCTTATTTTTAACTGTTTCAACCTTCTTCTTCACTATTTTTGGAGGAGATAATTCTTTCTGCTGTGGTGAAACCATTGCAAGGACTTTCTCTCCGCCGGAACCCCTTAAAATTACCTTTTCCCACTCAACACTAACAAGTTTTAATCCTCCAACTTTATCACCAAGCATGCGGAGTTCCTGCACTCCGGTAGTTAGGTTTTCCAGAATAGCATACCCCCCTCCAGATTTAAGAATCACTGTCCCTCTTAATCTGAAACCGGGAATTGCACCACTTTCCACACCCCGGAATTCAGGCTGTTTAGATATACCGAAAAGATTTCTCCTCTCGATAACGGAAAAGTAACTGATAGGTTTCTCATGAGCGATCTCTTTAGATGATACTTCCTCAGGAAAAGTTTCCGCATAAAAATCCTTCCGGCATTTCCCTATCTCCATTATGACCTCAAAAGAGAGAAATGCAATCACCAAAAGCAGGACAATATTTACTAATTTGTAATTATTCAAGACCCTTCTCTTATACAAAAAGTGAGCTTACAGAACTTTCTGTATGGATTCTCTTAATTGCCTCACCCAATAGCGAAGCTACAGAAAGCACAGTTACTTTACTTGATTCTTTGCGAAGTGGAATGGTGTTTGTAACAGCCACCTCTTTCAAATCAGAACTCTCAATTCTTTCCATTGCAGGGTCAGAGAAAACAGGATGTGTTGCGCCATAGTAAATATCTTTTACCCCGCTCTCTCTCAATCCTCTTATAGCTTCCCCCATCGTCCCTGCCCTGTCAATCATATCATCAATAACAATAGCATTTTTTTTCGCTACGTCCCCAATCACATGCATTACCCTAACCTCGCGCTCCTCTGTCCGCCTTTTATCAATGATTGCCATCGGGACATCCAACCTTTTGGCAAAAGCTCTCGCCCTCTCCACACCCCCCGGGTCAGGTGCAATAATGACAAGGTCTGGAATCTGCCTTTTCTTGAAATAATCAATGAACACGGGAGCCGCAAAAAGGTGATCCACAGGTATATTAAAAAACCCCTGAATCTGACCCACATGTAAATCCACTGCCAGAACCCTGCTTGCTCCGGCAGATGTTATCAGGTCCGCCACAAGTTTTGCACTTATTGGGACTCTCGGTTTCACCTTCCTATCCTGCCTGCCATATCCATAATATGGGATAACAGCAGTTATTCTACGGGCAGATGCGCGTCTTAAAGCATCCATCATAAGGAGCAATTCCATAAGGTTATTGTTCACAGGCGGGCAGGTTGACTGAATTACAAAAGTATCTTTCCCCCTCACATTTTCCTGTATCTCTACCAGGGTTTCTCCATCAGGAAAATTGCTAACATTTACCCCCCCAAGCGGAACCTGGAGATAATCCGCTATTTCTCCGGAAAGCCCCGGATTGGCATTACCCGTAAAAAGTTTTAAATCATTTTCCATTCTTTTCTCCCCATCAAAACCCTATTTCAGTGTCAATGAATTACGTATATCACCTATTTCAGTAGCCGTCAAGCACAATCCTCTTTGGAATTTTTTCTGAATCATCATGGTAAAATTAAGTTGTTGCAAAGCAAACACTGGTTATGGTAAAAGCAGCATGACTTTTCTATTAGCACAGAAGGCAAGATTTGCAACTGCAGAGCGAAAAATGAGAACTGAAAAAATGAATGGAATTTCTGACCGGGATTTGCTTGTGGGCCAGAAGGCAGTCATAATTGAGGGCGCGCTGACAACTATCTTCATGGCTATTACCGGGTCTATGGTAGGAAGTGTTTTTCTGACAAGCTTCTTTCTTAAGATAGGTGCTACATCTCTGGAAATCGGCATACTGGCTTCCCTGCCCCAGCTCGCCTATATTGGCCAGTTTTTGGGCTCCTATTATATTGAGAAATATGGAAACAGAAAGAAATTCTGTATCAGCACCTCAGCAATCCAAAAACTACTCTGGTTTGCAGTCGCAGGGCTCCCTTTGCTCTTACCTCAGGTGAGAACACAGGCCAAGGTCTGGCTCATGTTCGGGGCTATCTTTATTTCAAGTCTATTCGGGGCACTGTCCGGCGCCGCATGGGCATCATGGATGGCTGACTTTATTCATCCCAGGATGAGAGGAAATTTCTTTAGCAGGCGTAACATATTCATAGGGCTTGCTACCTTTCTGGCACCTGTGGCAGTAGGCAAATATTTAGACCTGCATGGCGATTTCAGAAACTACGCCCTCGTCTTTTGTGTATCTACACTGATCGGTCTGGCTGGCACATGGTTCCTCAGACAGGTCCCAATGCTAAAAATAGAAAAAGAGCCGGATTTAAGTTTTGTCGATATCTTCAGGGCACCTCTCAGGGATAACAACTTCAGGAATTTTCTCTGTTTTACTATCTTCTGGGCCTTAAGCACAATCATTATGGCACCATAT
The DNA here is from genome assembly GCA_030606215.1 of bacterium. Taxonomy (GTDB): domain Bacteria; phylum NPL-UPA2; class JAUVJM01; order JAUVJM01; family JAUVJM01; genus JAUWGW01. The sequence goes on along the minus strand of JAUWGW010000017.1, from coordinate 17,654 downwards.
GTACCCGTATTTCTTCTCAAAGAAATATCTCTGAGCCAGTATACTATCAGTATATATATTGCCCTCTTTACTCTGAGCCATATCATCTCTACACTTGTTTGGGGAAATCTCTCAGATAGGTTTGGACACAGACCTGTTCTTGCAATCTGTGTGCTCGCTGTCTCCTTCATCCCTTTAGGTTACGCCATAATGACACCTCACAATTACCGAGCGGTCATGCCGCTGCTTTATTTGATAGGAGGGATATTCTGGGCAGGAATAGGCCTGTCATTATTCAACCTGCTTATGGCATTGCTGCCCGAGAAAGGTAAGTCAAAATTCATCAGCAGTTTTTTTTCTTTTGTGGGGATATTTGGAGTCATTGCACCCCTCCTGGGGGCATTGATAATGGATGCCTTCAGGGAATTTTCCGCCAGTTTGCTGGGCCTACCAATAACCAACTATATCATACTTTTTATCTTCGCTGCCATTTTACGCTTCACTGCCTTTGTTGTGCTCACAAGAGTAAAGGTCAGCGGTGAAATATCCGCACCAGCATTAATCAGACAGTTCCGTTTGATTAACCCATTTACCGCCTTTGCTAACCTTTCAATGGCTGTGCGCACCTTTTCCAAATCTGCCGGAAACAAACTCAAACGCACTCCCAAACCGCACCAGCACCGCTGAAGAAAAATCAAATGATTTTTTTTGGAACATTTTTGGGGGAACATTGGATTGACAAGTGCAATTACGTGAGATATACTCATTTTCAATGAGAGAAAAGATGACAGAGCAAATACCACAGGGGCTAATCACAGCGGTTGTAATGCCTCTTCACAAATACAGTCCAAAGTCTAAAGTCCCTGCCTCGCCGGCAGGCGGGCAAAGTCTAAAGCCTGAGTTAGATTTAGATGTAGAAGGGCTTAGGAGACTTCTCATAGAAGTTAAAGAAACGGCTGTGCTTATCAACAGTACGGCGGAAGGGATGTTCCTCCGCAGAGAAATAAGAAAGAAAGTTATTGAAACTGCAATGAAAGTAATAAATGGAGAGACCGAACTCATAATCGGAATTACGGGGGATACTGCTGAGCGAACTCTGGAAAATATAAAGATGGTTGAAGATTGCAGGAAAGACCTGAATTACAGAGGGAAAATCTTTCTATTTGACTGCCCTCTCTGGTATCACAGTAATCGCGGGCTTCCTGCCTACTATGAGAAGCTCGCTGAGGTTACATCTATTCCGATTATCCTGTCTAATAACCCGGGGTTAATTTCAAATCTGCGAAAGAGTTTAAAAAGACACAACATCAGAACAAATGTTTTCAAAAAACTTTCATATAACGAAAGAATAGCCGGACTTGAACACAGCGGCGATTTGCATCGCTTCCTCAACTATATGAGAGCGGGCAGACACCGCCCGGAGTTTGGTTTCTACGATGGGAATGAACTGAATTTCCTGAATAATCCGAGCAGCGGCGGCGTTATATCCATCGGCGCTAATATCCTGCACAAATACTGGAAAGAAGTGGTTAATTCCTCACTTCTACCCGATGATCTTAGAAAAGAAAACGCAGATTACTGCAAGCTCTTATGGCAGAAGAGAGAAACGATAAAGAAACTTATTTTCTGCTACAGGACCAATCCGGTGGCTTTAGTAAAAGCAGGTCTGAAACATATGGGGTTAATAAACTCAGATACTGTGGCTAAAGGTTTAAAGGGAGCAAATTCAGAAGAAAAAGTGAAAATCTGCAATTTATTAGAGGACTTAATAGAGATATGAGAAAAAATATTGTACTTATAATTAGAGACGGCTGGGGTATAAACCCTAATCCAGAGCATAATGCTGTTGCAAATGCTAATACGCCCAATGTGGATCTATTCCTGAAAAAATATCCTAATACAGTATTAGGAGCGGCTGGGGTTTCAGTTGGCTTGCCGGAGGGATACCAGGGTTCTTCAGAGGTTGGCCATCTCAATATGGGTGCTGGAAGAATTGTGAAGCAAGAGTTAACAAGGGTAAACGATTCAATCAAAGACGGCTCTTTCTTTAAAAATTCCAATTTTCAAAGGGCTATTAATAACTGCAAAGCAAACAACTCATCTCTGCATGTAATGGGTCTTGTGCAAGATGAAGGGGTTCATGCGCACCAGAACCATTTATTTGCTATTTTGAAATATGCAAGACAACAAAATATTAAGAAATTATATATTCATTTCTTCTCCGACGGGAGAGACACACCACCAAGAAGTGCATTAGGATTCCTTCAAATCTTAAATAAGAAGATAAAAGAATATCAAACAGGTAAAATTGGCACTTTGATGGGCAGGTATTATGCGATGGATCGAGGGGAAAATTGGCATTTGACAACTCAGGCTTACAATGCACTCACAAAAGCAGAAGGCATTAGAGTAGATAGTGCAGAAAGAGCAATAACAAGAGCGTATGACAATGATAAGGCGCCTGATGGTTTGGAAATGTTCGATGAATATATCCCCCCATCAGTTATACATGACTTCTCCGGAATTAAAGATGGCGATTCAGTTATTCATTTTAATTATAGGCAGGATAGGGCTATTCAACTAACAAAAGCTTTTGTGGAAGAAGAATATCCAGGAGAGAGACGGAAAAAACTATCCATTGTTTATTGTGGATTTACAAGGTATTACGATACCTTTCGTCTTAATATATTAGGAGCAATTGATGAGACCAAAGAGATGAGAAATCTTTTGGGGGAAATTATAAGCAGAAATGGTTTGAGGCAGCTTCGAATCTCTGAAACGCAAAAGTTCAGGCACGTGACATCATTTTTTAACGGGAAGCTTATTGACCCTTTTGAAAATGAAGAGCGAATTGAAATTAAAAGTGTTTATGACCCTGCGACCTTTGGACAACACCCTGAAATGAACGCGCCTGATGTCACAGAAGCTGTAATTAAGGAAATAAAGTCTAAAAGATTTGCGGTTATCATCTTAAATTTCGCGAATTGTGATATGGTTGGACACACAGGTAATTATGAAGCCGCGATAAGGGCCGTGGAAATTGTAGATAAATGTGTCGGCAGAGTTGTAAATGCAATACTGGCACAAGAGGGGATAGCACTGGTTACAGCTGACCACGGAAATGTTGAGGAAATGATAGATTACAAGACCGGGTTACCCAAAACATCTCATACAAAAAATCCGGTAGAATTCATATATATTGCTAAAGACCATGAAACAACAAGACTAAAACCTAAAGGCATATTGTCAAGTATAGCTCCCACAATTTTGTATTTGTTAGGAATACAGCAACCTGCAGACATGAGCACTGAGAACTTAATTGAGACTTTGGAGGGACCTGATTGCTCTGGCTCCAGTTTATAGGCGCTTGCCTCATTATTGTCGTTGCAGGAAGCAAGTTAGTTTACCATGCACATAGATTTGCTGAAGAAAAAGGCTGGGGAGATGTATGGATCGGTTTTACTCTTCTTGCAGTAGCAACCAGTTTACCGGAAGTTTTTACTTCTACATGCTCAGTCGCTTTAGTAAAAGTGCCTGACCTTGCCCTTGGAAACATTCTCGGCAGTATTGCATTTAATCTTTTCATAATTGCTATCCTTGATGTGGTTCAGGGAAAAGGTCCTCTTCTTAAAGAGACAGATACAGGATTAATTTTATGCGGCGGCATAAGTATAATCCTCTCTTCTCTGATTATAGCTGGAATCTCAGCTCATATCCCTTTCACGATTGCAGGAATCGGTCCCCTCAGTATTATAATAGTTCTCGTCTATTTGCTTGGAGCAAGACTTGTTTTCCGCTCTCAGAAAAAAGCTGTCTCAAGCGTAAGGACAAATTCTCCTATAGAATCATTTTTGAAATATCTCGTGTGCGCTTTTTTCATATTCGGAGCAAGTATCTGGTTAGTTCACATCGCAGAAGGAATAGCAAACCAGACAGGATGGGGGAAAACCTTCATTGGAGTAATTTTCCTCGGGATCGCTACTTCATTGCCGGAGATGACAACAAGTATTTCTGCCGTGCGACGCGGAGCATTTGACATGGCAATAGCCAATATCCTGGGCTCCAATATGTTCAATGTGCTAATAGTCCCCATGTCCGATGCCTTCCTGCCGGATGCCGGTATTCTTTCCGTAGTATCTGTGAACCATATCCTGACAGCACTTCTCGGAATTTTAATGACAGCAATAGTAATAGTTGGTATCATATACAGGTCTCGGAAGTCATTCCTGAGACTTGGATTGGATGCTATTGGCATGGTGATCATCTATATAGTTGGCAGTTACCTTTTGTTCCATATGGGATAGGGTGAGAAGATGCAAGACTGGAAACAATTAAAACTGGTTGTGATGGAAAGAAATAAAAGGAAGGAAGAATACAAACTTGATAAGCCCACTACAGGTATAGGTCGTTCCAACCTCAATCAAATTGTCCTTCGTAATAAAGGAGTTTCACCTTTCCACGCAAGAGTAATTGTTGAGGGGGAAAAATGTATAATAAGGGACCTGGGGGCACATGAAGGAGTGAAAGTAAATGGGGAGAAAATAGATACAAGAATCCTGCTCCCCGGCGATGAAATACAAATTGGTCGCGCGCATCTCAAAGTTGTAATGGATGTTCCAGGGAAAAAGGTAAGTGTGAGAAAAGAAGAAACTCCTCAAAGAAAAAAAAGGGGGAAGGTGAAATTTCATATTCCAGTTCGCTTAATAATTATCCTGATAATAATTTTCATTATTATACTTATATTTGACATTCACTGGTTGATTCAGCTTTTGACCTGGAAATAAACGCCGTGTCATTCTGACCCTGAGTGAAACGAAGGGGAAGAATCTGGAGTTCCTTCACTTTGTTCAGGACCGCTTTGCTCCTCAGACGCTGTCCTGAGTGGAACGAAGGGATGACAGGCTCGAACGTACTCTACTGGATATTTACCACTGGAGTTAAGGTTGATGGATTTGGATGAAGAAGAGAAGGCTTTATACAAGCTTTTGAAAGCAAGGCAGGATAACGAAGGAATTGTGCGTTACAGCCCTGATGAGTTAGAGGGGGAACTTAGCATGTTAAGTTCAGAACTTGACGGACTCCTGAACAGATTATACATGAGAGGAGTTATTGTTTATGTCACACGAATAAATAAGGAAACAGGAGAGATACTGAAAATAGTCCAGCTAATTGAGGAGGAAATTATATGAAGAAATTTTTAGCAGGTTGTGGAATTATTTTTGCTGTGTGCCTGATTGTACTTGTCCTCCTAATAGTCTCCGTATTTATATTTGCCACGCAAGACAGGCCCTTGTTCGGCGGTGAGGAAGTAGCCATTGTAAATATTACAGGGGAAATATATCAGTCAAAACCCGTTATTGACCTCCTGCACCGATATGAGAAACGCCCCAGGGTTAAAGCTATAGTTTTGAGAATAGACAGCCCCGGCGGCAGCGTTGCCTCAACCCAGGAAATCTACGAAGAAGTGAATAAGATTCGCGAGAAGGGAGAAAAGCCAATTATAGCATCTCTCGGAAATGTAGCGGCTTCCGGTGGATATTACATAGCGTGCGGAGCGGAAAAAATTGTTGCCAACCCCGCCACTCTGACCGGCAGCATTGGGGTATTGATAAACATACTGAATGTGGAAGAGCTCCTGAGTAAAATCGGGATAAATGTCAAGACAATTACAAGCGTGGATTACAAAGATATAGGGTCAACCACAAGGGAATTGACGCCGGATGAAGAGAAGCTGTTAATAGAAGTCATCGACAATATACATAGCCAATTCTTGCGCGTTATTGAGGAACGAAGAGGGTTAACTCCCGAGGAACTAACATTAATTGCTGACGGCAGAATATTCACAGGAGAGCAGGCTCTTGAATATCAACTTGTTGATGAGCTTGGGAACCTCGACGATGCAATAGAAATAGCAGCGGATGTTAGCGGAATAAAAGGTGAGCCGAGAATAATAACGGAAAGAAAGAAATTCTCACTGCTTCAATTCATCCTTGGTTCAACTCAACTCAAGCTCTCCCCATCTATTTTAATTCAGTGATGGTAGAAATTGATAAGAACCTCAGACATTATCTTGATGAGATAAAACAAGCGCCTCTACTCACACCGGAAGAAGAAAAGGAGCTTATAAGAAGCGCTAAAAAGGGCGATACAGAAGCAAATAAGAAAATAGTCCAGGCGAATTTGCTCCTTGTTGTCAGCATTGCAAAGAGATACCACCATTTAGGTTTGCCACTGCTTGATTTGATTGAAGAAGGGAATTTGGGATTGATAAAGACAGTGAAAAGATACAACCCAGACAAAGGCTGCAAATTTGCGACTTATGCAGGCTGGTGGATAAGACAATCCATAACTCGCGCACTTGCTAACCAGGGGAAACTAATCCGCATCCCGGTTTATCTTACATGGCTTCTAAGTAAGTCAAGAAAAGCAACTCGGGAGTTAAGACAGAAACTTGAAAGAGAACCAACTGTGGAAGAGCTCGCTCTAGAGATGAAACTGCCTGTAGAGAAAGTCAGAACATTAAAAGAGATAGCGCTTCCTCCTGATTCGCTTGACAAGCCTCTCGGAAACGAGGGAAGTGGACAACTCATAGATATGATTCAGGATATGAGCGGAGGAAGTTCAGGAACCAGAGAAGTTGACCGCATGATACAGCATGAACTGATTATGCATCACGTAAGCAATCTCTCTGAGAAAGAAGCAAGTGTGCTGAAACTGCGTTTTGGACTTGAAGATGGAATCTTCCGCACACTGGAAGAAATCGGCAGGGAAATGGGTTTGACGAGAGAAAGAATCCGACAGATTGAGAGTTCTGCAATTAAAAAGCTGCGGATGAGATTTAAGGAGACAGAAAATGGAGCATCTGAAAGAAAAAATTAGAAGTATCCCTGATTTTCCGAAGAAAGGCATTCTCTTCAGGGATATTACAACCTTGCTCAGGGATAAGAAAGCATTTGCGGAATTGATTGATACTCTTGCAAGCCGGTATGGTGGTGAAAAAATAGATGTGGTAGCTTCCATTGAAGCAAGAGGGTTTATACTCGGGGGAGTTTTAGCATACCGTCTTGGAGCAGGGATTGTGCCAATACGGAAGGAAGGGAAACTTCCCTGGGAAACCTGCACCGCAAGCTATGACCTGGAATATGGAAAAGATACCCTGGAAATACACCGCGATGCTCTTCAGAAAGGAGACAGTGTCTTAATTGTTGATGATCTGTTAGCAACAGGAGGAACAAGTTCTGCGGCTGTCAGTCTTGTGGAACAACTTGGCGGCAGAATAGTTGAGCTTGTTTTTCTGATTGAATTGACAGAGCTTAAGGGCAGAGAAAAACTCTCCGGATACCCTGTTTTTTCGCTTATAAAATACTGAGGGATTCTGTCATGACAGTAGCAGCCAGAAGAAAATGGCTAAGGTGCAGTGTTCATCTTCCTGCAAGAGTGGAAGTGCTTGATGAGGAAAATAAAAGGGTCTGGACGGGCGCTGGGTCTACAATCAATATAGGTGGAGGAGGAACCATGCTTGAGGTCCCAGGTCTCGGCAGAGAACTGATTGAAAATCTCATTAAAGAGAAATATGGACTTCAGTTAGCACTTGAACTCCCAAGCATTTTCTGCAGGGTTAAAGTCAGAGCAAAGGTTATGTGGGTTGAAGAATCCGGGAAAATTCCCGGAAAATTCGGTGTAGTCTTTGAAAATCTTCCGGAAGAAAAAGAAGCTAAGATTATAAATTTCGTGGAAGAGCACCTGTCAAAGGAAATTACAAACCATGCTTTCAAACGAGCATTGGAAAAGTGGTTTAGAGTTCACAGGGAGAGATTAGTAAGATGAAGTTAGGCAAAGTCGTCAATAAAGATGGGGCTCTGCTCTGGTTGAAAGAGAAAATAGATGAAGGATGGACCGCAGCTCAGATAAGAGGAATGACAACCCTCACGACAGGAGTGCCGGCTGAGTGCAGAGCACTACTGCGTAAACTGCTTGATAAAATGGAAGAACTCGAGTTTGAAAGTTGGACACATAAAAGGGAAATTAGATGTGAAGAGTGTGGATACCACAGAATAATGACTATAAAGCTGCTCAGCCAGAATGGTCGTGGCGTATGGGTTCCCGGGATGAAATGTCCGAAATGTTCTTCTGGGAAATTCTACCCGGTTGTTGAAATCGGGGTTGTTAGGGAACCCCTATTTCGGAAGTACTGGAAAGGAAATCCAGTTGTTGGGTTCGGATTAATTCTTGTTCTTTTTGTAAGTTTATTCGTGACAATACGCCCAGTTTACACGAGAGCCTTGGAAAGGAAACCTGAAAAAGTTGTCTTCCTATGCCAGGAAGACGGAGAGTTCTTCGCTTCCCCTATCTCCTTCTACCCGATCAAATGTCCTAATTGTGGAAAACGTAAAGCACTCATGGCCATTAAATGTGAGAAATGCGGTCATATCTATGTCTGGCAAAAAATAAACTGGATAAACCAACCACCGGTTTGCCCCAAATGCGGTTCAAAGAAAAGCGCCCTGCTTTCAAAAATACCAGAGTGATACATATGCAAGCTAAGGGATTCACTCTAATTGAGTTACTCACGGTAATCACAATCATATCTCTTCTCGCCGCAATACTCTTGCCGGCATTGAAAGGTGCGCGTGAACGCGGCCGTATGATAGCTTGCCTCAACAATATGAAACAGATGTGTCTTGGATTTGAGATGTACATCAATGATTTTGACGGATTGTATCCATTATGCGGCTGGTATTTTGATGAAGGGATGACGGTAAGTTACGGAGTTGGGCAGCCCTGGCTGGATGCGATAGCACCATATCTTTCCTGGAAAGCAGAGATTTTCGTCTGTCTTTCTGACCCGGACCCGGACAATTTTGAATGGTACTGCTGGGAAGGAGAATCTGCTTTTAGTCGCTGTTCCTACTCGGCAAATGAAGATATTCTGGGTATTGATAACTACGGGAATTACGACGAAGAACACGACAGCGGAGCTGAAGGCAGAGTCGGAGGAGATGGCAGGAAAGTTAAAAATCCTTCAAAATGCGCGCTTATAGTTGATGGCGATTATATGTGGGTAAATTCTCAGAGCACTTATTTTGAGGACCGGGTTCTTTACCACCACATAGACGGGTTTAACGCGGTCTTCTGCGATTCACATGCAAGCTGGATTCCCAGGTCAAAGATAGACGAAATAACCCTTGACCCCGGCTGCCTCTATTAAGATAGTATCATGTGTCAAACTTGCTAAACCCATACCACTTTACCTGCAAGTTTTCTTTCTATTGTGAACAGGCAACAAGAGAATTTATCTCTCAAACCTGCATACTATATCAAAGTCTCCAGTATATCTATTAGGCTTGCCCCAATTTCCACCATCATCTTTAAGATTGTCTGCTACAGAATAAACAGCAAACCCTTCGCCTTCTCGCTTATAGATATAGTCCCTTCCGGTAAATGGGTCTGAGGGAAGCTTGCCAATAATTCCTGGCACTAAATCCTGCAGCGATTCTGGATATGCTCCTCGCCCTGTTTTGTATATCTTGAGAGCCAAAGCCAGATAGTTTGCTCTAACCAAGGCATCGTGATGAGCATTCACAACAGCTATTCGGAACAAAGCAGGCATGAGCATGTTTGTTAGAATTGCCTGTGGGGGGATGGCATTCTCCCCAGACAACAATTCTTGCCATGATTCCCTGGATTCATAATAGGGAACCTGCCACAGGGAAATGTTTTTTTTCATCAACCTTAGATAAGCAAGAAAGTCTTCTTCTCCATAACGAGCAAGATACTCATTGATACCTTTCAATCCTGCTTTTTTAAATTCCTCCTCAGATGCTCCCGACACTTTTTCTAGATAAGAGGGATCATTCTGCATCCGGCGAAACGTAGATATTCCTAAACATCGCTCAACTTCAAAAGTCCTGGCAAAGCTTAGACACCCTTCCTCACTGATATCTAATTCACTAAGGACGGCATAACACATACCTTTGCTTGCACCACCGCTCTTACTGAAAATTTCCTCAAGAGCAGTCAGTATTATTGAATCAGTAGCGTTACGCACTAATAGGGATATAGCAAGTGGTGAATCCTGCAAAGCTTTGCCCATCCCCAAACCTACCTGGCAACTACTCAGTGCTTCATCCGTCTTGCCATCCATAGATTTGATAAGTGCATCGGCAGCAAGTAGGCGAGCACATGTCCTAAAGTATCGCAGGTGGGGAAGTAGCATTTCAAATCCCTTAGTATAATCAAGGGGGAAATGACATTTTTCAAGTTGGGCTGCCTCCCTGAGGAGATTCAGAGTATCTTCATTTTTCTCAAGGAGACGGCGGACAGCGGGAATTTCTTTTTCTGACCATTTCAAATTATGGAGTTTTTCTTCTTCTTTTGTTCCTTTTACTATCATAGCAAATGCCTTCTTGTAAATAAGGGCAGCATTCTCTTCATCAGGAACAGGTGCTGGAGTAAGTTCTTCTAAAGTTATAGGTTTACCTGAATGCTTTATCTCCTCTAACTCTCTTTCCAACTCCACACTGACTGAGTAACTCAAAACCGTATAGACAATGCCACCTATCAGTGAAATTACAACTCCACTTAATACTAACCCCTTCCCAATTCTCTTTAGCTTTTTCATCTGCTTTCCTCCCAGTTTGAACTTTCCACTGTTTTCTTACTCACAGAACTCTTTCAGGTTTCACCCAAACCATTTTTCCATCAACTCATTTCTGAACTCAAGCATGGTTGGTGTAGTGGGTTCTCTTAAACTCATTTCCCAAAGTTTTCGGATAACTGCAAAATTACCTTCACCAAGAAGGGCTATCAAATCCCCGGCTAATTCCTTACCATTATCTTTCTCTACTGTTAATGTCTCCAAAACTTTCGGGGCATAGAGTCCTGCTACCCTTTTCTGACATACCTCATGATGATAGAGATTGGAAGCTACGAGACAGACTAAAAGAGTGGTTGCCGTAGCCCAGAATAATTGATTTGACCATATCTTGTCAATTAGAGCAAACCTCCCATTTGCAATTGAGGATAGCTCAGCACGAACTGCTCTGAAAATATTATCCTTCAGGCCAGGACTTGGTTTTGCCGGTTGAAATTTTTTTAGATACTCTTCCATCATTCTTCCCTCTGAAGTAAACTGCGAAGTTTTTCTACTCCATAACGGTACCTGCTTGCTGCTGTATTCGGGAAAACCTTTGTTATCCTTGCAATCTCACGAAAACTAAGACCTTCATAAACTTTCAGCACAATTACCTCCCTTTGATATTGAGGAAGCATAGTAAGTGCTCTATTTATCCTATCCACTTCCTCAGGTAAAATATCTCTGTTATCCCCAGATTCCAAAAGAGCAACATTTCTAAAATTTCCCATAATTTCACGGTGCCGCTTACATTTTCTAATGAATCGTATAGCTTCATTCCGAGCCGCAGAAAAGAGATAACCAGTAAGATTTCTGACATTCTCTAATCTTTTCTGCTTATAAGCTAATCTCATAAAAAGATTTTGAAGAACCTCCTCAGCATCATCCTTTGAACGAAGCATAGCAAGTAAGTAATGATACAGCCTTGCTCCATATTCATCGTAGATTCTACTCAGCGCTGAAGTATCCTGCACACTTTCATCCTTTCATAAAGAAAGACCCTTGAACTAGCCAAACTTGTCTAAAATTTCTTGCTTCTCCATTAAAAAAGTCTATAATATAACAATAACGTTCCCAGTGGTTATTTTAAAGCATTATCACCAAACAGACAATAGAAATGTAGAAATTGAGGTTGATGGCAGTGTTAATGAGAAAAGTATCTCTTTGTTAATGGTTGTTGGGGTTTTTATTAAAAAACTTGACACGAACCTTATGAAATATATAATATATAAATAGGGAAACTTTGTTTGATTATTTCCCTTTATAAAATACCATGTTAAAGAAAGAAATCCTGGCTCAAATAATTCTGGATTTTCAAAAGAAAGACCTTCCGGAGCTAATAGAAAGAGAACTGGAAGTAGATTTGGAAATTCCCATAAAAAGGGCTATTGTGATTTTGGGACCAAGAAGAAGCGGGAAAACTTATTACCTTTATTATTTAATTGAAAAACTACTCAGAAAAGGGGTTAAGAAGAAGGAAATCTTATATATAAACTTTGAAGACCAAAAATTAACTGATTTTTCCCTGAATGATTTATCAATGGCGCTGGAAGTCTTCTACGAAATTTATCCTGAGAATAAAAGCCAAAAGGTGTGGTTGTTCTTTGACGAAATCCAGAATGTTGAAAGATGGGAGATCTTTATTAGAAGTATTCTGGATAAGGAAGAGGCTTCGGTTTTTATCTCCGGTTCCTCTTCCAAACTCCTGTCAAAAGAAATTGCTACTTCATTGCGTGGTAGAACTTTAAATTATGTGCTTTTACCTTTTTCCTTTTCAGAGTTCCTGAAAGCGAAAAATATCACTTATAAAAAATATCTTTCTTCCGGAGAAAAAGCTAAGGTAGCAAATGCTTTTTCAGAATATTTCTCATATGGCGGGTACCCGGAAACTATAATTTACCCTAAGGAACGAGAAAGAATGATTAATGAAATTGTAGAAGTTACCATTTATCGAGACCTCATTGAAAGACACAAAATAAGAAATACTAAAGTAATTAAATCAATGTTCAATCATTTAGTTAGAGCAAAAGAGTTTTCAGTTCACAGATTCTATAATTTTTTGAAGTCTCTAAATGTCAAAGTTAGCAAAAACACGCTGTATAATTATCTGGAATTTTTCAATGATGCTTTTATCTTCTTTCCCCTGAAAAAATTTTCCTTTTCTTTGAAGAATGTAGAGCAAAGCCTTCCCAAAATTTATATGGTTGATAACGCTTTTATTACCAGCATTATTGGAAATGATGAAAGCAAAAAATTTGAGAATTTAGTTTTTCTTTCTCTATTAAAAAAGGGATTAGAACCAAATAGAGATATTTTTTATTATTCTTCAAATGGGGGAGAAGTGGATTTTTTGATTAAAAAGGGGAGAAAGGTTTTAACTCTCATTCAGGCTTGTTTTGATATAAGCGATTATAATACAAGACAGCGTGAACTAAAAAACTTATTTAGAGCAAGTGAAAAACTGAATTGTTCCAATCTGATAATTATTACCCAAGATTATGAAGGTGAAGAAAAAAGACAAGGGGGAAAGGTTAGATTTTTCCCTATCAGAAAATGGCTTTTAACATATTGCCGTGTTCCGGAAAAAGGAGCAAAGTCTGAAAGTGAAAAATTTAAGATTTAAAAAAATAGCTATTGTGGGGATGGGGCTTATTGGCGGTTCGGTCGGAATGGCTATAAGAAAGAATAGACTCGGCGAGGTTATCGGAGTGGCAAGAAGAAAGGAATCAATCCGGGAAGCCGTTAAAATTGGAGCTGTTGATAAGGGAACTACTGACATAGCGGAAGGGGTCAGAAATAGTGACCTTGTGATTATAGCTGTCCCGGTAGGTGCAATTAGCAAGATTGTTAAAACTGCAATCCCGCACCTTAAATCAGGTTGTATCATTACGGATGTGGGAAGCACGAAACAAAAGATTGTGATGGCAATGGAAAAACTTTTGCCTCAAAACATTTATTTTGTCGGCAGCCATCCACTCGCAGGTTCAGAAAAATCCGGTATAGAAGCCGCAAGCAGTACACTTTTCAAAAATGCAGCTTGTATTCTCACACCTTGCAGGAGAAGCTCCCCGCGCAGTATTAACTCTATTAAAAATTTCTGGAAAGCTCTGGGAATGAAGGTCATGATTATGAACCCTGAAGAACACGATAGTCTCTTAGCTTTAACATCGCACCTTCCTCACCTTGCGGCCGCAGGTCTTGTCAACCTTATAGGTGATTTCAAGAAAAAAGATAAGCGTATCCTCTCCCTCATAGCAAGCGGGTTTCGCGATACAACAAGAATTGCCGCCTCCTCCCCTATCCTCTGGGAAGACATTTGTATGAGTAATAAAGGTAAAATAGTATCTTCTTTAAAAATGTATCGGGGATTGCTCCTGAGAATAGAAAAATCTATAAGAGCCGGAGATAGCACATCTTTAATGAAATTTCTAAAAAAGGGGAAAAAATTAAGAGATGAGCTTAATAAGAGTTAAAGGAAAAAGCCCCCTGAAAGGAGCATTCAGTGTCCCAGGAGATAAATCAATATCCCACAGGGCTGTGATGCTCGGCGCAATTGCAAATGGTTTAACAAAGGTAAACGGGTTTGCAACAGGTGAAGATTGTATGAATACAGTGAAGGCGTTTCAATCTCTCGGAGTGGATATTAACAAATTAAAGACTAAATTAATTATTCAAGGTAGAGGTCTTCACGGATTGAATAAGCCAGAAAGAGCTATTGACGCAGGTAATTCCGGAACAACAATGAGAATTTTACTCGGGATACTTGCAGGGCAGCCATTTCAAACCTGTCTCACAGGTGATGAAAGTCTGAAACGAAGACCGATGCGCCGTGTAACTGAACCTCTAATGAAGATGGGAGCCAAAATTTCAGGCAGGGATGGAGCAAATTTTGCCCCACTGACTATAGAAGGAGGAGCTCTACATCCTATACATCACATCTCCCCTATCCCCAGTGCCCAGGTCAAATCAGCAATCTTACTTGCAGGTTTATATGCAGATGGGAAAACTTTAATAAGTGAACCATTACTTTCAAGGGACCATACCGAGCGTATGTTACATTTTTTTGGCGCTGAACTTAGTATTGATGAGCAGACTACTGCAATAAAAGGAAGGCAAGAACTGGAAGGAAAGAAATTTAACATCCCGGGCGACATATCAGCCGCCTGTTTCTTCTTAACTGCCGCTGCCATTTCCCCTAATTCAAATATCAAAGTTACCGGTGTAGGGGTTAACCCGACAAGAACAAGGTTTCTAAATATCCTGGAAAGAGCAGGAGCTAAAATTACATTATCTCAACCTAAGGAAGAACTTTTTGAACCAACAGCAGATGTAACTGTGGAAGGAAGCGAACTCAAGCCTCTAAAAATCGGACCTGACGATATACCAAATCTATTGGATGAGATTCCTGCTCTTGCTGTAGCAGGCGCAGTTATAAAGGGGGAAAGTATTATCCGCGGCGCAGCAGAGTTGAGGGTAAAAGAAAGTGATAGAATAAAAACTCTGGCGATTAATCTAACCCGTCTTGGCGCTGATGTTAAAGAACTGAAAGACGGATTATTAATCCGCGGTGGGAAACCACTTAAGGGATGCGAAGTTGACAGTTTCGGAGACCACAGAATTGCAATGGCAATGGTAATTGCAGGTTTAACGGCAGAAGGTGAAACTACAATTCTGAATACAGACTGTATCAACACTTCCTTCCCCGGATTCATTGACACGATTGAAATGATTGCCCCTGGAGCTGCCTCATGGCGAGAAAAAATGGATTTGTAATTGCCATTGATGGGCCTGCGGGGTCGGGGAAAAGCACAATCTCCCGTATTGCAGCAGAGAAGCTTAATTATCTATATGTGGATACCGGAGCTATGTACCGCGCTCTCACATGGAAAGCTCTGTGTGAAAAACTTGACCTTACAGATGAAAAGAGTCTTGTAAAACTTGCGAAGAGAACATCTATTAAGTTAAAGAAGGATGGAAAAGTTTTCGTGGATGATATTGATGTAACAACCGAGATACGCAATCCGGAAGTTACAAAGAACGTATCCTATATTGCAAATGTACCCGAGGTCCGTGAATGTATGGTAGCTCTACAGAGGGAAATGGGCAAGGAAGGTGGGGTAGTTCTTGAAGGGAGAGATATTGGGACAATCGTTTTCCCCGATGCGGACAGGAAAATCTATCTTGATGCTGAAGTTGGAGAAAGAATTAGAAGGCGGTATGAAGAATTGAAGGAGAAGGGGTATAGAGTAAGGATTGATGAGGTTGAGGAAGAGCTCCGTTTGCGTGATGAGAAGGATAAAGGAAGAAAAGTTGCCCCACTTCGGGTTGCTGATGGGGCAGTTGTTATTGACACAACACACATGAATATCGATGAGGTAGTGGAAACCATCCTGAGACATGTAGGTCAGGGATGAGTAGATATTTTTTCATATGCAGGCTTGCAAGAATCCTCATGAAATTGCTATTCCGTGTAGATGTAAAAGGTGCAGAACACATCCCATCTAAGGGAGCTTTCCTCATTGCTCCAAATCATATAAGTTTCCTTGACCCGGTTGTTGCGGGTGCCTTTGTCCCGAGAGACCTTCATTATATGGCAAGGGGCAGCTTATTTGAGATCCCTTTCATCGGGTGGCTTTTGAGAATCTGTCAGGCTTTCCCTGTGAGAAAGGATAGACTTCATCCACAGACAATCAGGAAAGCAATCTCCATACTGAAAGAAGGTGGGGGACTTTTGATTTTTCCTGAAGGGACACGCAGTACTACCGGGAAACTCAAGAAAGGCGGTCCAGGTCTTGGAATGTTTGCCTGCATCAGTGGAGCACCGGTTATACCGACAAAAGTTTCCGGGACCGAAAAAGCATTGCCTGTAGATGCAAGGTGGATAAGACTAAAGAAAGTTCAGGTTCGGTTCGGAAAACCTGTGTTTCCAAATGAAATTACTGCAAATGAAGGCAAACGGATTTTCTATCAAAAGTTGACTGACGAGGTAATGCAGAGAATTGAGGGTTTACAACCACCCCCAAAAGTACTATGTCCAAAAAAGTAGAATTAGCAAAATATTCGGGATTCTGTTTTGGTGTAAGAAGGGCAACCATGCTCGCTCAAAATGCGGTAAAGAGTAGGAAAGCTATATATTCCTTAGGTCCTCTTATCCATAACAGGCAGGAAGTGGAAAGATTAAAGAAAAAGGGGATTCACGTAGTTGAGAACCTTTCAGGGATAAAATCCGGAACTGTAATTATCCGTTCACATGGAGTTCACCCAAGACTGGTGAAAACTGCAAAGAAAAAAGGGCTTTCAATAATTGACGCTACCTGCCCCTTTGTCAAGAAGGTCCAGGAATTAACCACATTACTTCAGAAAGAAGGTTATGAAGTTATTGTTGTCGGAGAAAAAGACCACCCTGAAATTCTGGCTCTCCCGGAAGTAAAAGTGGTTGAAAAAGTCTCAGATGTAGAAAAAATGCGAAGAAGAAAGAAGCTTGGTGTTCTCTCACAGACCACTCAGACAGTTGAAAATTTCAATGAGGTTGTATCCGCACTTGTCAAGAAAACTTCAGAACTCAGGGTTTTCAACACAATCTGCGAGGAGACAGCAAGGAGACAGAAGTCTGCATACGAGCTGGCTAACAGATGCGATTTGATGCTTGTTGCCGGCGGATACAACAGTGCCAATACACAAAGACTTGCAGAAATCTGCAAGAGAAGTGGGACAGAAACCCATCATATAGAAACGGCAGATGAAATCAAACCCTCCTGGCTCAAAGGAAAAAAGAAAGTTGGGGTAACCGCAGGAACTTCCACCCCCAACTGGATTATCAGAGAAGTGATGAGAAAATTGTTGTCAGGTGACAGCTCTTATGATAAAATCTGCTAAATCTAAAAGAGAGGCAGGCGAAAATTGATGGTAGAAAAACGAGAAGAAGCAGCAAGAATGTATGAGGAAACTTTCCAGAATGTGAAACCTGGAACAATCGTAAAGGGTAAGGTTATCCAGGTTGATGAGAAATATGCACTGATTGACATTGGCTATAAATCTGAAG
>JAUWGW010000008.1 GCA_030606215.1 bacterium | reverse complement strand
GCACTACAGAAAATATAACACATACCGAATATCTTGTCAAGTAAAAAACAAAGAATGTTAGCACTATATATAATATAAAAAAATAAGGCTGTGCGACGGGATGGCTAGAAAGATTGTAAAAAAAGTGGCGAAAAAGGCTTGACAAACCTATGGTAAATATGCTATTCTTATTTACAGAAAATAAGCGGAGGTGCCCATGAAAGTAAGACATGCCAAAAAAGATGAGGGGATAGAACAGTTGCTGAAGGCTGCTGCAAAGAGTTTGGCTATAATCTCTTCCCGTGGACAATTGACAGTTCCTCATGCTGTAAGAGAACTATGTAAAATCAGTGAAGGGACAATTGTTGCCTTTGAACCGCAGAGGGAAGGAGTTCTTTTGAAACCATTAAAGGTAATTGCAGAAGATCCTTATGATCCTAAGGAGTGGGAGAGAATAGAAAAACTGCGCAAGGAAAAAGGGATCGGATTCACCAGCGCGGATGAGGCAGTAGAGCATATAGACAATTTATGATCACTTATGATTTTAAGCCCTCTTTTGAAAGGACAATAAAGAGTTTTCCCATCCAGAAGCAGCAGCAAATAAAATCTTTGGCAAAACACCTGATATGGCTGCTTTCAAAAGGGCAGCGTTTTCCCAAAGGGATGGGATTAACCCGATTGCGTGGGAATTATTGGGAGATTAGAAGCACTATCAAGGAGCGGATTTTATTTCACTATAGGAAAAGTGAGGTAGCTTTCATGCTTGTAGGAAGTCATGATGATGTTAAGAAATTTCTCAGGAGTGTTAAATAAAAATAGCTCTTATTTTTCTGAACGGGAAGTGGTGAAATACCTCGACCTTTGATCATAGAAGGCTTTTGAACCAAGCTCCCGTAATTCCGAAAATTGAAAAGTTCTTTTGGGCGGTTGTAGGGTGGAGAAGGAACTTCGCAGTAAGATTGTCCAGTAAGATTGCCCTTGACAAACTTGCATAGTGATGTAAAAATATGATACTATTATTAAGGAGGGGAACATGGCTGAAGAGCGGGAGCAGAAGAACGACAAAGGCAAGGGCAAACCAAAGGTAGTTTCATCACGTGCCTACGTAAATTTTGCTCTTATTCGTCACACGGGTGAGCAATTCGTGATTGATTTCGGTGAGCGCCATTTTGAAGATCCAAATCGTATTCAGATGTTGGCAGGTGTGAAAATGAGTCCGGAACACGCAAAGGCATTGCTAAAAGCTCTTTACGAGAATATTAAGAAATACGAGAACAAGATAGGGAAGATTCCTTGGCCGCCAGGAGCGCCAGGGGACACAGACTTAGACTGGTTTTTTGAAAAGGGGAAAAGGGGGTAATCTAAAATGGGAGTTTTGCAGCTTGACAGGTCTCTTGATAATAAAAGTGACTTAACGAACTATCTGGATTTGGAGCAAAAAGTTG
Source organism: bacterium (assembly GCA_030606215.1). Lineage (GTDB taxonomy): Bacteria > NPL-UPA2 > JAUVJM01 > JAUVJM01 > JAUVJM01 > JAUWGW01. Next base: position 59,714 of record JAUWGW010000008.1, on the reverse strand, counting down.
AAAAGTCTCCCAAAGGGATAACATTCGGGAATATGATAATCCCTGTGCCAAATGGGCAAATAGAGGTTGAATATGAAATTCACGATGAGATTGTGTTTATTGCTCGACCTCCGCTGGAAACTTTTGCTACTGGAGCGGATTTGGATGAGGCCAAGCGCAAGTTTCAGCAAGCCCTAAGGTCAGACTACAAGTTCCTGAAAAGGCACAAAGATGAATTAAGTCAGCGATTGAATGCCCACCTAAAGATCTACGAACAGCTCCTTGGCTGATGGCCTTTGTAATCCAATCAAACAAGGCGGCAAGAACATTGGTACATTTGGGGTTTGTGTCGGACCCCAGCCATCCTGACATACATTATTATTTTTACCATAAAGACCAAGTGGTCGTGTGGACAAAAATCTCTCACGGTCCAAAACATGACATAAGTGGGCCGATTCTCCGAAGCATGTTGAGGCAGATATTTCTCAGTTTCGAGCAGTTCTTGCTTGCCTCCCAAAAAGCCCTCTCAAAAAATGATTACATTGCAATACTTAAAGAAAAACGTGTTATTTAGTAGTTCTATCTCAACGAAATGTGTATCCAAAATGTATCCACTTTTGAAAGACTCCTGCATACTTATGTCTACTCTTGTCACAAACTTTTAGGGCAAAATACCGTCAATAAACAAGTTGAGAACTAAAATACCGACGGTAATGTAAAAAGCAGGTTAATTACTCTTTCAAGGTGATATGGTTAGTGAAATCCAGAAATGTCCACTATGTGACCAGAACGCCCAGAAATTTACATCTGCCGAGGGGTAGCTAAACTCCCTTCTGAAAGTGCCGAAAAACCCCACCTTCAGAGCCTTATTTCCCAAGGCTCAAAATAGTCCTCCATAATTTCATTTTTCTTGATTTTCGTCTTCTTGCCTGTTAAAATTCCAGTATAGAAGTGGTGGAGGGACTGGAAGAGTTTATTGTGAAAATTGCGATTATTCAATATCCCGGAAGCAACTGCGAATATGAGACAGCGCGGGCTGTCAGGGCATCGGGTATGTCTGCGGAAATTTTCCGCTGGAATAAAGACCCATCATCACTGCCTGAATATGACGGCTATATTATCCCCGGAGGATTTTCCTATCAGGACAGAGTTCGCGCAGGAGCAATAGCTGCCAGGAAGGGTATTATGAAAACCATATTTAAAGGAGCAGAGGTTGGGAAACCTGTTATGGGTATATGTAATGGTGCTCAGGTTCTCATTGAAAGTGGAATAATTCCAGGGGTTAGACCTGGAGAACTTGAGATGGCTCTTGCTCCGAATACAGGCAGGTCAGGTTATTACTGCAATTGGGTTCATGTAATTCATACAACAGGGAAGGGGAAGTGCGCATTTAGTTGTCTTTTTGAGGAGGGGGAGGTACTGCCGATTCCGGTTGCCCACGCCGAAGGGAGATTTGTAACAGAAAAGAAAGGTTTAATTGAGAAATTGGAAGCTAATGGCCAGATAGTGTTGAGGTACTGCACTCCCGATGGAAAGATTGAAGAAAGTTTTCCTGTTAATCCAAATGGCTCTTTTGACAATATTGCTGGAATCTGTAATCCTGCTGGAAATGTCTTTGCCCTTATGCCGCATCCTGAGAGAGCAGCATGGCTCAGGCAGATTCCTGATAATCTCGGGGACGAATATGCGGGTGCAAAGCAAGCCGCATATGGAAATTCTCAAAAGATGTTGAATCCGGGTCCTGGAAGGAAGATCTTTGAATCAATGCGAGCATATCTGGAGGGTTTATGAGTGGGGGTTATTCGAATTGAGTGTGTATAGCATAGAACTTTTCGTTCGTCTGAAGACAGTTGATACGATAGCCCTGACTGCAAAGAATACCCTTCAGAAGGATATGGGGTATGGAAGGACATTGCTTGATGCCCGGAGGGAAGAGTACTGGTTGATAGAAGTGGAGGTTGAAAATGCTGAAGAGGCGCAAAAACTTGGCGTAGAGTTTGTAACTGTTACGAAGACAATAGTGAATCCAAATAAACACACATATACGCTGAGAGTAGTGGGGGAAGAAGCGGATGTCCCAGAGAAAAAAGTGCCATATGTAATCAGAGTGTTGGTAGGTTACAGGGAGGATGAAAAGGCACGCGTTACGCTGGATACACTTAGAAATACTCTTGGATATGGGGATAAGGTCAAAGGTGTGAAGAGAGGTCTGCTATGGAAACTTATCATAAGTGCAGAAGATAGGATTAGCGCTAAGAAGATAGCAGAAGAGATTACCGTTGCGAAGAGTATGGGTAAAGGATTACTTGCGAATCCACACTCCCAGACCTATGTTGTATTGTAATTTCTCCTTGCTTTTAAGGAGAATTCTGGTATATATATAAGGATATGCTGAATACAAGTGTTTTAGTTCTGAACAGGTTATGGCAGGCAGTCAATATCTGTTCTACAAAGAGAGCTTTCTGTCTTCTTTACCAGGGGCATGCTCAGGTAGTAACAGAGAATGGGGGAAGTTTTACCACTTTCACTTTTGATGATTGGAAAGATTTCTCCCAGAATGCACCTGATGAAGAGTTCGTAAGAACAATTTCCTTTAAAGTAAGAGTGCCGCATGTCATTCTTCTTCTCCTCTACGACCGGCTGCCTGCACGAGAAGTTAAGTTCACGCGCAAGAATATCTACGAAAGAGATGGAAACAGATGCCAATACTGCGGGAAGAAGTTTGATACAAAGGATTTGAACCTGGATCATGTTGTGCCACTGGCGCGTGGAGGGAAAACCACATGGGATAATGTTGTCTGCTCATGTCTTTCCTGTAATACTCGGAAGGGTGGCAGGTTGCTGAGTGAAGTAGGTATGAAGTTCATCCGACGTCCTCGTAAACCGAGGTGGCAAAGGTTTATCCTCGTCAGATTCAGTTCCCACATGCATGAGAGCTGGAAGCATTTCCTTGATCTTGCATACTGGAATGTAGAGCTTGGTGAGGAAATGAGATAATGAATGTGGAAGGCTGAACTCACTATTCTTTATGGAGGGAGGAGAAAAAGGTTTGAAGTTTGCAAACAAACTCTTTCCATAGGGCGTTCTCCGGATAACGATGTTGTCCTGCAAGACCCTGCAGCTTCCGCTCGCCACTGTGAAATCCGGTATAAAGAGGGAAAATTCTTCATAATTGATAAGGAAAGTTCCAATGGAACATGGCTCAATGGCAGGCAGGTTAGTAGAGCAGAACTCCTGCCAGGGGCTAAGGTCAGTGTTGGAGATACCACTTTAATCCTTGCCCCGTTGGGATTTCAAACGGGGTTCGCTCAAAAGGTTCACCCGAGACTTAGCTTGAAGTCCAGAAATTTCAATACGATTTGCATTGTTATCTTGGTGCTTGGTGCAGTTTTTGTATTTTCAAGACATGTTAGGCAGCCGGGAAAAGTTTGGCTGGATACAACAACTTTTGAAGTAGATATGGTTGAGGAGAGCGGCGGTTTCGGGAAACTAAGCCGTTCGCAAATCAGTATATCCGCCGGCTCACTCCATTTCTATTTTGATGATTTAGGGAGAGGAAGACATCTTTACAGGGAAGCTAAATTGAGCGGTGAGGAGATAGATGAGCTGCGGAAGAAGATTATGAATAGCAGTTTGTTTAAGATTTCGGTTGTCAATCACAGCAGTTCTGAAGGAGCGAATTTGCTGACAATCAGTGCGAAACTGGATTCTCTCGAGAGAAAAGTCTCTTTTTCCAAAGATTTGCCTGAAGGAATAGCATCTTTTAAAGAAGAATTGGAATTTCTGGCAGCAAAAAAATTCAATTTTCCGTCTCTCGCATTATCCAGGGAAGAACTTGTAGGAAAAGCTGAAAAAGCATTTGAACGGGGTAAATTGTTTTATAGCGAGAGGGAAAGGAGATGTGATAATCTTTTCAATTCAATATGTGCATTTAGAAAAACGTTCTGGTATCTTGAGACAGTAGAACCGAAACCATCTTTCCTTCCAACTGTGGAAGAGTATCTATACAGGTCTCAGGAGGATTTGACTGATAAATTTAACAAGCTGCGTTTTCAAGCTGAGAGGGCAATGAGACTTTTGGAATGGGATGATGCGAGAGCAAATCTTGAGGGGATACTTGCAAGAGTTCCAGATAAAACTGATGAGAGGCATAAATATGCTATGAGGCGTCTTGAAAAGGTTAGAAAGAGATGAAGGTAATAGGCAAATACAAAGTTGTTGAAAAAATTGGTGATGGTGCGACAACGACTATTTACAAAGCTATCCAGGTCTCGCTTGGAAGAGTTGTTGCGTTGAGGGTGTTAAAGACTGAGTTCTCTTCAAACCGCGAATTCGTTGAACGGTTCAGGAAAGAAGCCAAGACGATCGCAAAACTGAACTACCCAAACATTGTCCAGATATACGATGTTGGAGAGGAAAATGGTATTCATTACGTTGCGACTGAATATTGTGAGGGTGAAAGTCTTGACTCGCTCCTCAAGTGGGAGAAACTCGGTGAAACAGGTCAGGTTACCAGAATTTCCCGAAGGCGGGATACTATTATACAGAGGAAACAGAGTATCCGCAGGGTAGGCAAAAAGTGGGTAGCGATTCCTATAATTTCCATTTTTCTTGTGATTTTGGTTATTACGATTCTTTCCCGGGGCTCTTCTCTGAACATAAAGTCTGAACCATCCGGGGTTTCCATTTATATTGATGGGAAATATTGTGGTGAGGCTCCTGCTGCTGTCAGGAACTTGCGCAGGGGGAAACATCTGGTTGTGGGAAGAAAGAGGGGTTTTAAAGATTTTCGCCAGGAACTTATGCTCGGGGCGGGAGGATTGTCTCTCCAGCTCAATCTTGTCAGGGAGGTTAGTCTTGCGAGGGTTCTTACACTTCCAGAGGGTGCGCTGGTTTATATAGGAGAGGAGCTAAAGGGCAGAACACCTCTCCTGCTCAAAAATCTTCCGCTCGGCGAATACAGTGTGAAGCTGATGCTGGATGACTATTCAACTGAGGAGAGAGTTCTTAAGGTTGAAGGAGGAGTCCCTGTGACCCTAAGAGTGGAACTTATGAGTTTGCACGGTTCTATCTCAGTTAAGTCGGTGCCTGAAGCGGCAGAAATTTATGTTAACGGTATTTATAAAGGGCTTACTCCAAAAACTTTGTATCAACTGAAACCAGGCCGCTATGAACTGTTGTTGAGGAAAGATGGATACTATGATTTAAAGAAGAACCTATTCCTGAGGAAGAAACAGCGTTTTTCTCTTAAGGTGGAGCTTGAAGAAAAGCTCCTGTCTTTGATGGTCCAATCAGAACCACAGGGCGCAAGTGTTTTCCTTGATGGTGACTTCAAGGGGAAGACTCCCCTGAATTTGGGAGGGCTTTATTCAGGTGAGCACAGGCTCAGGGTTGAAAAGGAAGGCTGCGGTATTGTAGAGAAGACAGTGGTTCTGGATGTAAATCAGGTGAGAACACTTGTATCTGTCAAGATGAGGAAAATAACAGGCTTCCTTCTAATGGTCTGCTCTCCTGGTGGAGCCAGAGTTTATGTGGATGGGGAGGAGAAAGGTGAGGTGAAGGATTCGTTGTCTGTTGGGAACCTGATTGAAGGGGAACATCAACTTCAGGTTGTAAAATCCGGGTATAAGGTGGCTGAGGAAAGATTTAAGATAACTGCGGGAAAAACAACCATAGTGGACATAAATCTAAGAGAGACTGTGAAGAAATGGAAGCCGACTGTGCGTTTACATCTGCGAACCGGCGGCGAGATTGAGGGTGAGATAATAAGCAGGAAGGGCGAGGAAATGGTCATTAGAGTTGAAGGAGGTCTCATAACTCTCAAGGTTTCCGAGGTGGAATCCATAGAAAATCTATGAAGATAGGTAAGTACAAAATCCTTGAAGAAATCGGGCGGGGTGGGATGGGGACCGTCTATAAAGGTATAGACCCTGCGCTTGAGCGTCCTGTTGCGATCAAGGTTCTGGCGGCGGAACTTAGCGCACTTCCACAGTTTATCAGGCGTTTTCGCAGGGAAGCTGAATCCGCCGCTAAATTGAGCCATCCGAACATAGTCCGCATCTATGATATAGGGGAGGAAGGCAATACCTATTACCTTGTAATGGAATATGTGGATGGGAAGACACTAAAGCAGGTTATGAGAGAAGTGGGGAAGTTTCAGTTTGAAAAGGTTCTGGAGATAGTCAGCCAGATTGCCTCTGCTCTTGACTATGCCCATGAATGCGGGATTATTCACCGGGATGTCAAACCTAAGAACATCCTTATCTGCTCGAGAACAAATCGGGTAAAAGTGGCTGATTTTGGATTAGCTCTTGCTCTTGAAGGATTGCGTCTAACTGCGCGTGGGCAAATTTTTGGGACACCGGGTTACATGTCACCTGAACAGGTCTTAGGAAAAGAGGTAAAAGTGTCTTCTGATATATACTCTCTTGGAATAATCACCTATGAGATGTTGGAAGGCAGGCTTCCTTTTGAATCTGAGACTTCTATTGGGGTAGTCTATAAGCAGGCGTATGAATTACCTATACCGATGAGGGATTCTCCTAAAGCCCTTGAATCTGTGCTTTTGAAAGCAATGAGTAAAATGTCTTCCCATAGACATACTTCAGCGCGGGCTTTCGTCAGAGCTCTAACTGAGGCTAATAGAACTCAAAAAGAGTTTTTGAGAAAAGCAGGACTTCCGGTCATGGCTCTATTCATGACATTGAGCATATCCCTGGAAAGTTCGCAGGGTGTGTCACATTTATCCCACTATACCTACCCCCGCCTGCCGGGCGGGCAGGAGCAGTCAGGGAATACAGCAGATGAAAAATTGGAGATAGTCGCAGGATTTGATAGTCACATGGAGGCAGTGAAAGTTCCGGCACAGCTGTATTTTCAGGAGGGGGAGACACTCTTGCAGGACGGGAAATACAATAAGGCTAAAGCTAAGTTTGGGTTCGTCTCAGAAAAATATGCTGACACTGAGTGGGGAAGAAAAGCAAAAAATGAGTTAATCAAACTTGACTTGAAGATGGGAGAAGAAGCTTTCTCAAGGCATATTCGGAAGTTAAACACAATCCTCCAGGAAGCTGATAGTCTTCTCAACCAGGGAAAATATAAGGAAGCGAAAGAGAAATACGTCCTTTTGCTGGATACAGAGTTTACAGACCGTGCGAGGAGCGGCTTCAAAAAAATAAGGCAGGAAGAAACCAAGCATTACAGAATGGCGCTCATCTCAGCAGAGCAGGGGAGAATTGGGAAGGCACTAAGACATTTCTCTCTCTTATCAGATGAGAGGCGGCAGGTGGATGAAAAAATCCGTGAGATGGGATTTGTTTTTATACCTGCCGGCGAATTTGTCAGGAGAGATGAAACCGGCAAGGAGAAAAAAGTCTATCTTCCTGCCTATTACATTGAGAGGTATGAGGTTACAAATGCATCTTATAAAAAGTTTAAGCCTGTGCATAGATTCCCATCAGGATATGAGAATCATCCTGTGACTGAAGCGAGCTGGTTTGATGCTTGTTCATACGCTGAGTGGGCAGGGTTGGAACTTCCAACAGAGGAGGAATGGGAAAAAGCAGCTTTCGGGGTTGATGGCAGGAAATATCCATGGGGCAATGAGTTTGATAATCAGCACTGTAATGTCGGGTTGAATTTAAGTTCTGCGCCTGTTGGTAATTACCCGTCAGGAATAAGCCCGTATGGACTTTATGATATGGTTGGTAATGTCTGGGAGTGGGTTGGAAGTTCTTCTGATGGGTCATCCCTCTGGCGAATTATCCGTGGAGCAAGCTGGAATGAGGTCCCGGTTCAAAGATATGTGCCGCTTCGGGCAAGTCTGGGGGCGGAAGAAAAGAGGAGGAATGTCGGTTTCCGCTGTTGCTGGCGGGTAAGGGACTAGTGCGAGCAATGCAGAGCAAAAGTAAAAAATATGCTGTTGTGGCAGTTGGGTTTGCGATAGACAAACTTTTCCACTATTCAATTCCGGAGGATATCCAGCATAAGGTTGCGTTGGGGAAAAGGGTTCTTGTTCCTTTCAGACAGAAGAAAACTTTAGGATATATTGTTGGATTCAGTGAAGAAGCAGGTGTGTCTCAGGTAAAACCGATTGAATCTGTTCTTGATGTTTCCCCGAGTTTTGATGCGAAGATGTTGAGGCTGACAAAATGGCTTTCTGAATACTATTTCTGCCCATGGGGAGAAGTTTTGAAGGTGGCGCTGCCTTCTGCTGTCCGAAGAGTTAGGGTAAGACCACCAAGACCAATTCTGGAAAGTGAGGAAAAGTTTGAAGCAACTTTCCCTCTTAAACTGAATTTGGAGCAGAAGAAAGTTTTGAAATTATTGAATGAGTCTATAGAGGAAAACAAGAGTTCGGTTTTTTTGCTCCATGGGATAACCGGGAGCGGCAAGACCGAAATTTATCTTCAGGCAATTGCATATGTTTTGGAGAGAGGGAAGCAGGCTATTGTGCTGGTTCCTGAAATTTCACTTACTCCACAGACAAAAGAGAGGTTTTCTGCAAGGTTTGGAGAAAAAGTAGCTATTCTCCACAGTCAGCTCACCGGTAGCCAGCGTTATCAGACATGGGAAAGGGTGAGGAGCGGGGAAGCAAGCATTGTGATTGGACCTCGTTCTGCTATTTTTGCTCCTGTCAGGAATTTAGGGTTGGTCATAGTAGATGAAGAGCATGAGAATTCGTATAAGCAGATGGAATCTCCCAGGTATCACACCCGTGAAGTGGCTATTATGCGAGCGAAACTCTATAAGGCACCTATCCTGCTTGCAGGTGCTACTCCATCGCTGGAATCTTACTACAATGCTGAGGGAGGTTGTTACAGGTTGGTGAAACTCCGCAAGAGGATAGATAATAGACCACTTCCTGAGGTTGAGATTGTGGATATGAGAGAGGAAAAGTCTAATATTCTTTCACACTACCTCAGGCAGGAACTTGAGAAAACACTTGAGAGAAGGGAACAGGTTATCCTCTTCTTGAACAGGCGCGGATTCTCTAATTTTTCTCTATGCAGACGCTGCGGGCATGTTTTAAGGTGCAAGAATTGCAGCGTATCGCTTACTTATCACGCAAGTTCTGAGAAGCTCATCTGCCATTATTGTAACCGGGAAGAGATACCACCCAAAATCTGTCCCCGATGTCATAGCGGTTACATTCGCCGTCTTGGTATTGGAACTCAGCAGGTGGAAAGAAAAATTGAGAGACTTTTTCCTTCTGCGCGCATTCAGCGGATGGATTCTGATACAACTACAAAGAGAGATTCCCATATGAGAATGTTTACTGCATTCAGAAAAAAGGAAATTGACATATTGCTTGGAACTCAGATGATTGCGAAGGGTTTGGATTTCCCGGAAGTTACTCTTGTCGGGGTAATCTCGGCTGATACTTCTCTCAATTTCCCGGATTTTCGTTCATCAGAACGCACATTCCAGCTTCTCACCCAGGTTGCCGGGAGAGCAGGCAGAGGTTCTATGCCGGGGAGAGTTATTATTCAAACATATAACCCTGAACACTATGCAATAATTGCCTCGAAGAGCCATGATTATGAAGGTTTCTACAAACAGGAGCTGGAATTCCGACGGGAACTTCTCTACCCACCATTTACTCATTTTGCTACTCTGACTGTAAGCGGGTTGAAACAGGAAAGGGTTGAATCTTCAGCATTGGTTTTGAAGGATATTATTACTAGGCTGGTGGCGAAGGGGAAAGCCGTACCTATCGGCAGACAAGTTGATATTCTCGGACCTGCTCCTGCACCGCTTTCAAGAGTAAAGAGGAAGTATCGCTGGCAGCTGACCTTAAAAGCGGGCAGGGTAGGCCACATACATAAAATTTTAACTTCACTGCGGGAGGAAATAGAAGGGAATCAAAAGTTGAAGGGGGTGAATATAATTATTGATGTTGACCCGGTAGGAATGCTGTAGTTATTTGTAAGCTTCTTCTATTTTTCTGGAAACATCTCTGTAGCTGATATCCACTTCGTAAATCTCTTTGTATTTACTCAGGGCTTTCTGGTGCTCATCCATTTTTTCATATACTCTGCCAAGGTCATATAGAATTGCTTTCCTCGTATCGTTCATATTTGGAAGTTTGCCTGCCGCTTTCTCAAGCTGTTTTGCCGCGATATCCAGCATATTCTTCTCTTCAAAACATAACCCTATCAGATGAAGGCTCTCCATACCTCTCTCCTCATCATTTACAGCCAGTTGCAATTCTTTTAGAGCCTTATCAGTGTGACCCTTTTCCCTGTAAGCGAGCCCGAGCTGATAGTGTAGTGTCAGATTAGCAGGCTCTGACTTAGCTCTATCTTCAAGAGCCAGGATACATAGCTCAAGCCTTTCAAGTTTTGCCTTCTCAAGTTTCCCCTTTGCCTCCGCATTATCCGGTTCTTTGCTGACCAGTTTCTCATACTCTATGATTTGCGCATCTATTTCTTCTATTTTCCTGTCAAGTTTCACGGCCTCAATTTCCCGTAACTTGACTTTTGCAGACTCATCATCAGCGGTAATTCTTAGGATTTCCTGAAAGATTTCCCTTGCTTTATCAAGCTGATTTTCCCTGAGATAGAGGTCTCCTAAGAGTTTTCGCAAACTTGTGTTTGTTTTGTCAAACCCTGTTACTTTCTCAAATTTCTCAATTGCTTTTGTAGTTTTTCCGCCTCTGAGATAGAGGTTGCCGATGCTCTCTTCAACTTTTATTCTCTCCGGAGCAAGATTAACTACCTTTTCATATTCCTGTATTGCTTTATCAAAATACCTGGTGTGTTCATAAAGCTTGCCCAGTGATTCATGGGCATCCGGGTCATCAGGGGTAAGTTGAGTTATTTTTTTGTAGGTTTCAATTGCCTTATCAGGTGCGTCCTGCTCATAGTAAAGAGTGGCAAGTGTATTAAGAACATCCAGTTTTTCAGGGAAAGATGAGAGCAATTTCTCATACTCTTTGACTGCTTTCCTAACATCTCCCTTCTCCCGGTATAAAGCAGCAAGTGTCTTGTGAGTATCAATATCCTGCGGGTCGAGGTCTGCTATTTTTCTGTATTCAGAGATGGCTTCATCCACATTCCTTCCCTCAAGCAGCAATTTTGCAAGCTCCTTACGCGCACCTGTATTATTTGGCTCCTTTTCAAGGGTTTTTCTAAGCAATCTTACCTGCTCACTCAGGGATTCTGCAGAGACAAGTTCCGTTTCTCTTCTTGCAGTTTCTTCAGCAGGAGTTTCCTCCATTACCTTTTTTCTGAATGATACTTCTTCTTGCCATTGTCCTTTGTCAATGGTCATCAGTGCATAGGCATCTTTTACTTCCTTGATTACTGCCCCATCGCTGGGCGCAAGTGAGGAAAGATGGTCATAAATCGGTCTGGCTTCAGCCATTTTTCCCTGGTCAAGGTATATTTTGCCGAGTTTTCTTAGCGCGTAGATATTGTTGCCATCAGCCTGTAACACTGCCCTGTAAGCTGTAGCGGCATTCTCTATCATTCCATTAGCCGCATACATATCACCGAGATGTGGCAGCATTTGTAAGGGCGGACGCATAAGAGCAAAGAGGCTTTCATATTTATCCAGTGCTCTCTCATATTTTTTGAAATGTTCGCAGGAGAGAGCCTGAATCATAAAAAATATACTTTTTATCTTCTGGGCAGATAAAGATGACTTCTGTAATTCTCTTGTCTTTGCAAGTTTGATTCCTTCCTGAGCTTTTATAAAATTCGGGTCGATTGAAAGTGCGCTTTTCAGAAGCGTAATTGCATAATCATACTGCCCTGATTCTATGGAGAATAGAGCTTTGTTGTATAATTTTTCAACTCTTCTTTTTTTCTTTTCATCTTCCTTCTCAGGCATTCTCATTACCCCTCATCTTAACGGAGTCATTCTAACTTAACCTGTCCTTACTCTTAAAGGAACTGATGGTCTGAAAATTGTCTTCACCACTGAGTAAAGAAGCACAATACCAATAATGACGACCAGCACAACTACCCACCGGCTTAACTTCTGCGCTCTTGTCTCTGAAGGGCGAGCTCCATAGAGAAGAACCATTATCCAGTGAAAAATCTTATCTAAAATATAGCAAAAAAAGCGCTGAATTGGAGAACCCTGATTTTCCATAGAAATCACCAGTAGAATGATAGCACATCCAACCCCTAATTTCAACTCCTCTGCAGGTTAAAATGTGTCAATGAAAGGAGTCTTTATTTCTGCTCCAACTCCCTTTATCTTGAAAGCGAGGAATATTCTTGTTTCTTCCTCCTCATCCTTTCTTTCACTCTGCCAGAAAAGTTGTGCAGTCCAGCAGTGCAGGTCGCGGTGCAGAGTCACGCGGCGAACTTTAAAATTTTCTCCATTTAAATCGTAGCGACCCTGCAAATCAATTTTCCATTTGGTTCCTAAATTCCCCGCAATTTTTCCCGTTAAATCAAATGTGTTTTTCTCCCCGCCGGGTTCGTAGAATCTGGTTCCGATTGATGTTCTCCATTTCTCTTTCACAATTTTAAAATCGCTGTCAAGCGATTCAAATTTTTCTGTGTGTGGATTATAATTTGCGAGGGTCCACCAGGAAATATTGCGCATGGAGTTAATTCTTAAATCAGCGTAAACATTCTGCCACTCTTCTCCTTCGTCCAACCTGTCATAGAAGCTGCGTAGATTCAGGTCAACCATCCGAAATTTTTCCCCTGATTCTGTTTTACCTTCTATACTGTTGCGCAATTCTACCTTTATGAGCTCCTCCTCATTGCCTATACAGTCGCAGAAATTGTATATATGTTCTTTCTCTATAGTTGGCTCTGGCGTGTAGCAGTATGTAACTATGGGCAAAGTGAGATGACGCACTTTTTTTATTTTTTTCCATCCGGGAGTATCAAATATTTTCCAGATACCGTTTGCTAAAGTCAGCGCACAGTTAGCTTCATAGGTTCCCTGGAAGATATTTTTCTCACCTAACTCATTTTCACCATACCAGAATCCATCAGCTCCGATGGTCGGTTTTGCTCTCAGCCAGCCGAGGGAAGTTTTATGTGACAGTTGTGGGCAAACTTTCATCTGCATTACTTCTTCACCTGCTGGTGAAACGTGGAGATATGTAAAGTCGGTATCAAAGTCGTAATAAAGGGAAGTTGCAGGGATACCTCTCTCCACTAAATCAAAAGAGATGCGCGGCAGGTTTTCTGTAACTTCTAAGAAACTATTTACGCGTTTCCTGACATAGATGCTTGAGGTATAACCTGGCTTATTCATTGTTATGGAGAGAGAACCTTCTGGACGATGTTTTTCAAGCTCGGAACGGCTCAGGAATTTAAGAACTTCATCATTCAAATAGTCTCTTCTGAAATTCTCATCGCTTAACTTATCAAGTCTTGTTATTTCTCTTATGTCTTCTGTTATTTTCTGGTGATGACGGAAATGCAGTTTCCATCTTTCTCTCGGTGGTTCCTCCGTAGGGCTTTCTCTCTCATCAATGTGGTAACCATACAGATAACCTGAACCCGTCCCTGAGGCAAAGTGGACATCAAAACCTTTGCCCCATCCTGCTTTGTTGAAGAAGTCGAGATACCATCTGCCGTTGAATTTTTCTGAAAGATACCAGTTGTAGTGTGAGAGGATAAAAGCTCCTCTCTCTGAGCTATAGCCCGGCTGCATGACAAATCCCGACGGAACATCTTTCAATGACCTTCTATAAACTGGAAGATACATCAGAGGGATTTCCCCTGCATAAAAAAAAGTATTGTATGCCCACAGGCGAATCTCAGGATAGACTTTGATTCGTTTTGCTGTGAACCTGTAATGTGGCGGTGACAGGTTACAGGTTGTAAATTCTCCTCCCTCAAGTAAGTATTCATCAGGAGAAACTTTTTTGAGTTTTTTCCCTTTCATATACCATGGCTTCTGAAAAGAAGTAATCTTCCGGGCTTCCATAAGTTCGTCTTTCAGGTTATACTTGAGCTCTTCTGCGTGGAATTCTTGTGATTTTTCACTTAACACAACATTCCCTTTAGCAAGAAGGTCATGTGTTTTGAGGTCAAACCATACATAATCAGCTTTAAGATTTATTCCTTTATAACTCAGCTCAACATTCCCCCGCCCTTCAATTATTTCTTTCTCATCGTAATAGTCCAGTTTATCAGCTTCGAAATTTAAAGGGATTTTTTCGGAAGCTTCTGAGGAGGACAGAAGCGACAAAAATATCAGGAGGGAAAGTATAGAATTATATAAAGTCCGGGTTTTCAAGGATATCGGTTAATTTCTTCATGAACTGGGCTGTGGTAATTCCATCAACAACTCTGTGGTCTGCTGAAAGAGCTATTTTCATCACGGGTCTTATTTCCACTTTTCCACTAATTGCCACACACTTTTCCTTTATTGCCCCAATACCGAGTATGCAGGCCTGAGGTGGGTTTATTATCGGGAGGAAACTTTCAATTCCAAACATACCGAGATTTGAAATGGTAAAAGTCGCCCCGGAATATTCTTCTATAGTAAGTTTCTTTTCCTTTGTCTTTTCCGCAAGGCGATTAACCTCGGAAGATATTTCCTGAAGTGTCTTTTTATCCACGTTCCGAAGAACGGGGGTAATTATTCCATCTTCAAGAGCAACAGCAATTCCGATGTCAATATTGTGAAAAGCTTTAATTCCGTTTTCCTGCCAGCTTGCATTCAGCTGCGGGAACTCAATAAGTGCCTCTGCAACAGCCTTTATTATAATGTGCGTGTAGGAAATTCCTGATAAATTCTCCCGTTTCTTTGAGACCTCGGTCATGTCAACTTCAGTTATCAGGTAGTAATGAGGGATTTCCCTTTTGCTTTTTGACATTCTTTCCGCAATTGCTTTCCTCATCGGGCTGAGTTCTGCTGACTTCTCTGTAGACGGAGTAGAGGAAAGAACATCTTCTTTTGTAATTCTTCCCCCGGGACCTGTTCCCTTAACCTTACTCAAATCAATTCCTTTTTCCGCAGCAATTTTTTTTGCGAGCGGGGATGCTTTGATTTTAGTTTCCTTCTCTGGTTTTGCCGTATATTGAGCTCGGGTTTCAGTTCTCACAGTTGCTTGTGCAGGTGATTCTGTTTCTCTCTGCGCGGGGATTTCTTTGGTGGCTGCAGGCAGCTCTTCACCTTCTTCTGCAATATAGCCGATAAC
This sequence comes from bacterium, assembly GCA_030606215.1. GTDB lineage: Bacteria > NPL-UPA2 > JAUVJM01 > JAUVJM01 > JAUVJM01 > JAUWGW01. Next base: position 44,611 of record JAUWGW010000008.1, on the reverse strand, counting down.
TGTCGTCACAGGCACTGTCTGCCCTTCCGGAACAATTATTTTCCTTAACATGCCTGAACCGTAGGCTTCCACTTCTAAGGTTGCTTTATCAGTCGTAATCTCAAGCAGAATTTCACCTTTTTCCACTCTATCTCCTTCTTTCTTCAACCATCTTTCAATTTTTCCCTCTTCCATTGTCTGCCCGAGTTTTGGCATTATCACCTCAGTTACCATTGGTTTCCCCCTCGCAAATAATCACCAAACCACTCATCTGGCTATTACCTCTTTAACGGCTTCAACAATATCCGAAACCTGTGGAATTGCCACTTCTTCGAGCGCAGGACTCATCGGTATCGGGACGTCAGCCCCTGCTACCCGAATCACTGGAGCATCCAGGTAGTCAAATCCCATCTCCATTATTTGAGATGCGACCTCACCTGTTACCCCACCTGTCTTACAGGCTTCAGAAACGATGATAGCTTTCCCGGTCTTCTTCACTGATTCAAGGATTGTTTCTATATCAAGTGGTTTTAAAGTTCGCAAATCAATTACTTCACATTCAATTCCTTCCCGGGTTAACTCATCAGCGGCAGAAAGAGCAACCTGCACCATCTTAGAGTAGGCAATAATGGTAATATCTCCTCCCTCCCTTTTTACGTCAGCAACACCGAGTGGAACAGTGTATTCTTCTTCGGGAACAAGACCTTTCGTTCCGTAAAGCATTTTATGTTCAATGAATATCACCGGATTGTCGTTCCGGATAGAGCTTTTAAGTAGTCCTTTGGCATCATATGGCGTTGATGGCATCACTACATAGAGACCTGGTATATGAACATACCAGGCTTCAAGACTCTGCGAGTGATGTGCGGCTATTCCGCGCCCTGTGCCTCCTTCAGTTCTGATAACAAGCGGCACAGTAGTTTTCCCTCCGAACATATATCGGTTTTTAGCTGCTATATTAATTATCTGGTCTGTGGCAATTGTGCTGAAGTCAATATACATTATCTCGGCAACAGGTCTCATCCCGGTCATTGCCGCTCCAGCCGCCGCTCCAGCAATTGCCGCTTCTGATATGGCTGTATCCCTTACACGTTCTTCACCAAATTTCTCATAAAGTCCCCTTGTTACACCATACGCCCCACCATATACTCCTATATCCTCTCCCATGAGGAATACTCTTTCATCTCTTTCCATTTCCTCGCTCAGTGCTTCACTGAGCGCCTGCCGGTAATATATTTCGCGCATTTCTTTCTCCTAAGCATATACATCATCAGTCAATGTATCAGGGGAAGGGAAGGGGCTATTTAAAGCATATTCTGCTGCAGAATCCACCTGTCTTTTCACCTCTTCTTCAAGATTTTTGATTTCTTCCTCAGTCATTGCCCCTTCTTCAAATATCTTCTTCTTGAATGTCTCTATTGGGTCTTTCTTCTTCCATTCTGCCTCTTCTTCCTTTGTCCTGTAAACCTTGGGGTCACTTCGCGAATGTCCGTAATAACGATATGTCTTACATTCAATAAGCGTCGGTCCTTTACCTTCACGTGCTCTCAGAACAGCTCTCCCGACAGCTTCTTTTACCTTCAGGATATCCATCCCATCCACAACCTCCGACGGCATGTTGTAGGCTTTCCCCCTCACAGCAATATCTTCTACAGAGCAAACTCTTTTTACAGCGCTACTCATTCCATATAGATTATTCTCACATATATATATTACAGGCAGAGTCCAACTTCCTGCCATATTAAGTGATTCGTGGAATACTCCGGTGTTCGATGCTCCGTCACCGAAGAAACACAGCACAACCTGCTCGGTTCCACGCAGCTTTACGGATAACCCTGCTCCCGTAGCAACAGGTATATTTGAGCCTACAATGCCTGTTGCTCCAAGGTTTCCGGATTTGACATCCGCTATGTGCATGGAGCCGCCTCTACCTTTACAATAACCTGTTGCCCTGCCGCACAGTTCAGCCATCATTTCGGGAAGTTTACCACCTTTAGCAAGGCAGTGCCCATGTCCTCGATGTGTGCTGGCTATATAGTCATCTTCTTTTATAGCAGCACATGCTCCGACAGCGACAGCTTCCTCCCCAGCATATACATGCGATGCTCCCTTTATAAGGTCGCGGCCAAGCAGTTCAAAGATTTTCTCCTCAAAACACCGAATCTTTAACATGGTTTCAAGATACCCTATCCATTCCCTATTCTTCATTTTTTTAATCCTTTTCCTGTCATTCCCGCACAAGCGGGAATCCATCCCCACTTTCGTGAGGACGGGTTTGGATTTTAGATTCCTGCTTCCGCAGGAATGACGGCTTTCACCGAGTATTTACGTATTTATTATATATGTGATTATAAAAACCGTCAACAGATAATATGACAAATTTTTGAGATGAGGCAAATAAAAATTTAGGCTCCCTGGAACGGGAGCCTTTCCACATCGGGAGATGTCTCCCTCATCATTTTAAAGCTTTCGGCTACCGCGATTCAGACAGTAACAAGATGTGGAAGCTGTTCCGTGGAGTGAAGCCACCCGATGCATTTAGAAACTTAGCTGAACGTCCCGACGAGGAATAGCTTCCATATCTTCACATTTAGCTTACTCGCTGTCTGAATCAGAATTTTGGCTGCAGTGGCGCAGACAGTAGCTGTATCTCAGCTGCCAGTGTCTGCAATCGCAGTTAATACATGCCTCCGCCTGGTGGGGCAGAAGGCGTCTCTTCCTTTTCTGGAATTTCAGTTATAAGGGCCTCTGTTGTGAGGAGAAGCCCCGCTATACTTGAGGCATTCTGTATAGCACATCGCACGACCTTCGCAGGGTCAATAACACCGGCTGAGAACATGTCTTCATACTTGTTAGTCTCAACATTGTAACCAACATTTGTCTTCTCGCCCATCAGCTTCTGTGTCACAATTGCCCCTTCAACTCCGGCATTGGTAGCAAGTTGTCTTACAGGCTCTTCAAGCACTCGTTTAACTATTGTTGAGCCGGTTTGCAAATCACCCTGAAGTTTGAGTTCATCAAGCGCAGGTATAGCCCGAAGGAGAGCAACTCCTCCACCGGGGACTATTCCTTCCTCAACCGCGGCTCTTGTAGCATGGAGCGCATCTTCAACTCTCGCTTTTTTCTCTTTCATCTCAGTTTCAGTAGCCGCACCAACATTTATGACAGCCACTCCTCCGGCTAATTTCGCAAGCCTCTCCTGAAGTTTTTCCCCGTCATAATCAGATGTTGTTTCCTCAATCTGTGTGCGGAGTTGCTCTGCTCGTCCCTGAATAGCTTCCTTGCTGCCGGCTCCTTCTACAATTGTTGTATTCTCTTTGTCAATCTTCACTCGCTTTGCTCTTCCGAGCATATCCAGCCTGACATTTCCAAGTTTTAAACCAAGCTCTTCAGCAATCACCTGACCTTTTGTGAGAATAGCCATATCTTCCAGCATGGTTTTCCTTCTATCACCAAAGCCGGGTGCCTTAACGGCCGCGCAGGAAAGTGTTCCTCTGATTTTGTTGACAACCAGAGTTGCAAGGGCTTCTCCCTCAACATCTTCTGCTATCAGGATGAAACTCTTTCCTTCTCTTGCAATCTTCTCAAGAATTGGAATGAGGTCCTTCATGTTGCTTATTTTTTTGTCATGCAGGAGAATATACGGGTTTTCAAGGACCGCTTCCTGAGTTTCAGCATTTGTTACGAAATAAGGGGAGAGATACCCCTGGTCAAACTGCATTCCTTCAACAAGGTCAAGTGTTGTTTCTATAGTCTTCCCTTCTTCCACCGTAATGCTTCCGTCCTTACCGACCTTATCCATTGCTTCAGCTATTGTCTCTCCGATTGCACTGTCATTGTTTGCGGCAATGGTTGCCACCTGTGCAATTTCTTTCTTTTCCTTAACAGGTTTGCTTAATTTCTCAACTTCTTTAACCACTACCTCAACTGCTCTATCTATCCCGCGTTTCAGCCCCATCGGGTTGGCCCCTGCTGTAACATTTTTGAGCCCTTCACGGTAGATAGCCTGCGCCAGGACTGTTGCAGTAGTTGTGCCATCCCCCGCAACATCACTTGTTTTGGAGGCTACCTCTTTCACCATCTGCGCTCCCATATTCTCATAAGGCTCTTCAAGTTCAATTTCCTTTGCAACAGTTACGCCATCTTTGGTTACTGTAGGGGAGCCAAATTTTTTGCTAAGCACAACATTGCGACCTTTGGGACCGAGTGTTACTTTAACTGCTTCAGATAACTTATCCATACCTTTCTGAATATTTTGTCTCGCGTCTTCACTGAAACAGAGTTGTTTTGCCATATAATTTTCCTCCTCTCAAAATTGACATCAGGAGGTGACCACTCAGGAGTGGTCACCTCACATCACTTATTTTTCATAGTAGTGTGGTTGACTTGACACTACGATTTGATGATGCCAAGAACATCATCTTCTTTCATCACCAGGTATTCTTCACTGTCAATCTTCACTTCATTTCCGGCATAAGACTCAAATAAAATCCTATCGCCTTCTTTCACTACGAAAGCCTGCTTTTCTCCTTTTTCATTCACTTTCCCGGTTCCGAGTGAAATCACCTCGCCTTCCTTTGGTTTCTCTTTTGCCGTATCGGGAACAACTATTCCGCCTGCTGTTTTTTCCTCTGCTTCTATTCTTTTGACGAGGATTCTGTCCCCTAATGGTTGAAGTTTCATGCTTCCTTCCTCCTTTTTGGTTCAGACATTTAGTCTGTGGTCTGTTGGTCTGGGAGCTGGTTTAATACATTCCCCCCATGCCTCCACCCATGCCTCCTCCCATTCCTCCACCTGGCGGCATAGGCGGCATCTTCTCTTTTTCAGGAATATCAGCAACAAGGGCTTCTGTTGTAAGCATAAGCCCTGCAATACTTACAGCGTTCTGCACAGCTGTCCGCGTTACCTTGGTCGGGTCTGCCACACCGGCTTTGATCAAGTCCTCATACTTCTCGGATTCCACATTGAATCCTACATTAGTTTCACTTGTTTTTACCTTCTCCACAACTATTGAACCTTCCAAACCTGCATTGGCGGCAAGCTGGCGCATTGGTTCTTCCAAAGCTCGTTTGAGAATTGAAACAGCAATCTGTTCATCTCCCTCAATGGTCAGCTTCTCAAGAGCGGGAGAGGTGCGTAGGAGAGCAACTCCTCCACCGGGGACTACTCCTTCCTCAACCGCGGCTCTTGTAGCATGGAGCGCATCTTCAACTCTCGCTTTTTTCTCTTTCATCTCAGTTTCAGTCGCCGCACCAACATTTATGACAGCTACTCCTCCGGCTAATTTCGCAAGTCTCTCCTGAAGTTTTTCCCCGTCATAATCAGAAGTTGTCTCTTCTATCTGCTTGCGCATGAGAGATATGCGCCCTTCTATAGCCGACTTTTCACCTTTTCCTTCAACGATTGTTGTATTTTCCTTATCGATTGTAACAGTTTTTGCTCTGCCCAGATCTTCAAAAGTAACGTTTTCAAGTTTGACGCCGAGATCTTCGGAGACGAAACGACCGCCGGTGAGTATCGCAAGGTCTTCCATCATAGCTTTGCGCCTGTCGCCATAACCCGGGGCTTTCACTGCCGCACAACTGAGAACTCCGCGGAGTTTATTGACGACAAGAGTTGCCAGCGCTTCTCCTTCAACTTCCTCGGCAATGATGAGAAGGGGCTTGCCTGCCTTCGCAGTTTTTTCAAGGAGTGGAAGCAGGTCTTTCATATTTGAAATCTTCTTCTCATGAATCAGGATGTAGGGGTCTTCAAGAACAGTCTCCATCTTCTCTGCATCTGTAATGAAATACGGTGAGAGATAACCCCTGTCAAACTGCATTCCCTCCACCACATCAAGTGTAGTCTCCATGGTTTTACCTTCTTCTACCGTAATCACCCCATCTTTACCAACTTTTTCCATTGCATCAGCTATTGTATTTCCTATAGTTGTGTCGCAATTCGCCGCAATTGTTGCAACATGTGTGATTTCAACTTTCTCCTTGACAGGCCTGCTGAGCTTTTTTAACTCTTCTATAACAGTCTTCACGGCTTTCTCCAGACCTCTTCTGAGAGCCATTGCGTCGATTCCTGCAGCGATTGTTCTGAGTCCTTCGCGGAAAATCGATTCTGCAAGAATTGTGGCTGTTGTTGTCCCGTCTCCTGCATCGTCGCTGGTTTTGGATGCCACTTCCCTTACCATCTGCGCTCCCATATTCTCATACGGGTCTTCGAGCTCAATCTCTTTTGCAACTGTCACCCCGTCTTTTGTTATTGTTGGGGAGCCAAATTTCTTATCCAGCACAACGTTACGTCCTTTAGGGCCAAGGGTAACTTTTACAGCATCACTCAGTTGACGGGCCCCTTCAAGGATGTGATGCCTTGCTTCTTCTCTAAAAGCCAATTGCTTTGCCATCAGTCAATCCTCCTTTTTTTATTTTTTAGTTAAATTATCAATCACTGAATTAAAGATTATATTTATTTAAATAGAAAATGTCAAGAAAAAATTTCGCAAAAATTTTTGGGAAAAATTCGACTCAACGGATTTCGCTGTCGGATTTATCAATCAGCCCTTTGATATAAGCCGATTCGGAAAGTCTTTTTCTATCACTCTCCTTTATTCTCACGAACTCAAGACCTACATCTGATGATAAGCCTCTATCTTCTCTTCTAACCCTGAGCACTCTGACTACTGCCTTTACTGGTTGGCTGTAAGCTGGCAGATGCAGCATTATTTCCCATACCTCGTTCTCTTTCACAAACGCGCGTACAGTGAGGGAAATACCATGTTTACTTACCTGCTTTATCTCAGCTTGTTTCCACTGTTCCTTTGAAAATAGCCGTTTTTCTCTATATTCTACGAAAGCTCTGCCTACTTTAAAACGTTCACTCTTTCTTCTTTCCATCTCTTCAATATGGGCTGTTTCGGGTCTGCGAGAAAGTTTCTGTGAATAATACCACATGTTGATTTCTTCCCTGGCTGTTTCACTTATTTCTGTGAAGGCGAGAGCGACTTCATAATATCTACCTTCTTCTTTCTGGAGTTGTGTAACTTTGACAGCTTTTCCGGTTGCTTCTACCACTATATTTTTTGGCAGGAGAATCTCAACCGTGATTATTACTCCTGCTCCCAACTGTTCTTCTGTTTCAAATCGGATGCCTGTCGAGCTCATATTGGTTATGGTGCCTTTTTTCACCTCTGGCGTCTTTATGTGCAGTGACCTAACGGTATACCTTATAGGTACCTTAGTGTCAAAACGGATGCTTTTCCTTCCCCTTTGTGGGCTAACGAAATCATTCACAGTGAACTCTCCCTGAAATCTACTTTCTCAAGGTCATCTAATAGGTCATCCATTGACCTATATCTGTCAACTGGTTCCTTCTGCATTGCTCTGGAGACAATTTTCTCAAGAACAGGCGGAATGTCAAGAATTTTCTTGCTGAGAGGGACAGGTTCAAAAACGAGATGTTGCTGCATTCTTGCAAAATCGTCCTCACCTCTAAAAGGGGGCTTCTCTGCAAGCAGCTCGTACATTGTCACCCCAAAACTGTAAATATCAGTTCTTTCATCCGGCTCAAGAGCTCTTATCTGTTCCGGAGACATATAACTTGGAGTTCCAGACCTTACCCAAGAAGTTCTGTGTCCTCCTGATTTTAAAATAGCCAGACCAAAATCAATAATTTTTACGTTGGCTTTTTCCGAAACAAGGATATTTTTCGGGCAGATGTCCCTGTGAATTATTCCACAGGAGTGTATGTAGCTCAACCCCTTAGCGACCTGTTTGATGATATCAAGTTTGTGACCTCTTAAGTTTTTCCCTCTAAAGTAAATCATATCCTTCAGATTCGACCCGTTGATATATTCCATAACAAAATAGTACCTATTTCCCGTTTTTCCATAGGAGTGAGTCCGTATAACATTGGGATAGTTCATACTGCTTGCTATTTCCCCTTCCATCTGTTTTTCTCTGAAAAGATTCTGCAGCCACCTTTTATGCCTGGCATAATGGGGGAAAAGTATTTTTATAGCTACGACCTCCTGTGTTCTGGGAGAGATTGCCTTATATATGGTTGACATGCCGCCCTCAGCTATTTCTTGCAATATCTTATAACCACCAATAGTTCCAGGACGCCAGCTTAAAAGCTGCTCTATGATACTCAAGTGATTCCATCCCCCTCGAGGTATTTGCCTATTTTTCTGTATTTTTCATATCTCGTTTTCAGAATCTCTTCTACAGGAAGTTTCTCAAGTTCCGCAAGATTTCTCTCCAGGGCTTTCTTCACACCGGAGGCAGTCAATTCATAATTTCTGTGTGCTCCTTCAATAGGCTCAGAAATTATCTCATCCAGAATCCCCGTATTATAGAGGTCCTTAGCTGTTATGCCAAGTGCTTTGGCTGCCTGTGGCGCTTTGTTCCTATCTTTCCACAAGATTGCTCCACATGCTTCCGGCGTGCAGACGAAATATACGGCATTCTCCAGCATAAGTATACGGTTCCCGAGACCAAGCCCAAGTGCTCCCCCGCTTCCACCTTCTCCAATGACAATTACAATAATTGGAGTCCTGAGTCTTGCTGTATCCCTCAGATTGTGAGCAATAGCTTCAGCCTGCCCCCGCTCTTCAGCCCCTATGCCGGGGTATGCTCCGGGCGTATCAATGAAGACAATAACGGGCAGTTTGAATTTTTCAGCGAGTTTCATCAGTCTCAATGCCTTCCGATACCCCTCAGGGTGGGACATTCCAAAATTGCGTTTCAGATTCTCTTTCGTGTCTCTACCTTTCTGATGCCCGAGCACAGCAACTGAATTCCCATTGAACTTAGCTATACCTCCTACGATAGACTTGTCATCTCCGAAGAGCCTGTCCCCTGCCAATTCTATAAATCCTTCCATGATAGAGTTAATATAATCAAGAGTATAAGGACGGTTGGGGTGTCTTGCAAGCTGAATCCTCTGCCAGGGGGAAAGTTTTTCAAATGTTTCTTTCTTTACCAGTACTAATCTTTCTTCAAGTCTTTTTATCTCTTCTGATAAGTCCATTGATTCATCGGAAGCAAGATTCCTCAACTCCTGAATCTTCTGTTCAAGTTCGATTATAGGTTTTTCAAAATCAAGTCTGTTATTCATTGCTAACTCACTCCATCTTTAAGAATTATAATCTGAAAAAAAGTAAATGTAAACCTTTTTTGTGAGCTGTCATAATTCCCTTGTTTTTTCTGGTGGGAATGGAGATAATAGCAGTCAGGGGGGGTAGAAATGTATGTGTTGGGGATTAGTGGCAGCCCGAGAATAGGTGGAAATACAGACATTCTGCTTGACAAAGTTCTGGAGGGAGCTCTGGCAAAAGGAGCTAAGACAGAAAAGGTTATCTTAAATACCCTCAAATTTTCTCCTTGCCAGGAATGCGAAAATATGAGGGATGACGGGACCTGCATTATAGAAGATGATATGCAGGTTCTATACAGAAAGGTTGAGGAGGCGGATGCCATAATTCTGGCCTCCCCTATATTTTTTGGAAGTCTCAGCGCACAGACGAAGATGATGATAGACCGTTTTCAATGTCTTTGGAGAGCCAAATATATATTAAAAAAGAGCATGTCCGGGAAAAAGAAGAAAGGCTGTTTTATTTCCGTGGAGGCTTCCGAAAGGAGAGATTTCTTTGATAATGCAAAATCAATTGTTAAGAACCTGTTTGTTACTATTGAAGCGGAGTACAGGGAAGAACTTTTCTGTCCGGGTGTTGACAAGAAGGGAAGTATACTGATGCATCAGGACGTTTTAAAGGATGCTTTTGAATTAGGGGAGAGACTCGCTTCCGATTAACTACCCAAGCAGGTGAAATATGAGATTTCTGAAATTTGAAAGAGAAGCATTTGAAAAACTGGTAGCAGAAGCTATTGATGAATTGCCGGAACAGTTTCAGGAAAAGATTGAAAATGTTGATATAGTAGTGGAAACCAAGCCTTCTCATGAAATTCTCAAACAGCAGGGAATAAAACCGCCTGGCACACTTCTTGGATTATATCAGGGAGTTCCTTTAGAGAAAAGAGGGCTGAGTTATGCAAATGTCCTGCCTGACAGAATAACCATTTATCAAGAACCCATTGAAATACTATGTGGGAATGAAAATGAAATAAAGGAGAAAGTTAGAGAAGTATTTATGCATGAGCTCGGACACCATTTTGGGAAGAGTGAAGAAGATTTGAGCCTGTAAAAAGAAAGGAGGAGAATCTCATGAAGATTGAAGTTTCTAAAGATAGGTGTGGAAAACTACTTACTTCAGAACCTGTCATTGTCATTACCACTGTTGACAAAGAGGGAAATGTAAACGGTGCCGCTTTTGGCTCTTATGTCAGAGTCGCTCCCTCGATAATGGTGGCTGTCTTCCCCGGACACGATACATATGGCAATATCAAGGAGACAGGGGAGTTTGTTGTTAACCTTCCGGGGAGGGACCAGATAGATTCAATAATGGTGTTCGGAAAAAGCTATCCAAAGGGTGTTAATGAAATACAAGAGGCGGGACTCACTGAGTTAAAATCTACTATAGTCGAGCCTCCAAGAATAGCAGAATACAAGGCACATATTGAGTGCAGGTTCAAATGGGAAAAAGAGGTTGGCTCCCACATGCTGGTTGCTGGTGAAATGCTTGCAGGTTCTTGCGATGAGGGGCTTCTTGACGAGAGAGGCTGTTTTGACGTAGTAAAGGCAGGGGTTTTGCATATTGTGAGGTATCCTGAGCCTGTGTACATTTCTCCTGAGAAATATATTGAAGGAAGGCGATAGAGAAAGTTTTCATTCTTAAATCTTTCCTGCTGAATTTTTCTGCTTGTGTTAGCACGGTTTCTGATATTTCCTGATGGTTCAGCATTTGCCTCCTTAGAGATGATGTCTTTAAGAGGATATTATTCCGCTCTTAAACTATTTACTCTGGAATTACTAGATGATATTGGGGTATTTAATGATTTAGCCTTGGGGGTAGTAGCTTTTATTATTGGGAGTGAAATGCGGTTGAGCATTCTGCGAAAGATGGGGAAAGGGATTATAACCATTATCTTCTCCGAGTCACTTGGGGCATTTCTTTTTGTAGCTTCAGGGGTTTGTCTTTACTTTTCCTGTAAGTGATGTTATAAAACCAAGAGCTGAGCTGCCAGAATTTTAAGACCATTGGATAATCTGGCATTTAGTTGTAGTGAGGATAAATGATGAAATATGCAGATAAGATTGTTAAGACGTTGAGAGTTAAAATTAAAGACGTGCCTGGAAAATTCGGCGAACTTGCAACTGCCATAGGTAAAGAGGGTGGATTGCTTGGAGACATAATCAAAGTCAGGTTAGACAGCCATTATGTGATAAGAGATGTGACCGTATATGTTGAGAGTGATAAGCATCTTGATAAAATCTTGTCCCACATTAAGAGAACAGATGGCATAGAATTAGTCGAAATCACCGATGAAGTATTGAAGCTTCACAAAGGCGGCAAAATCGCCACAAAAAGCAAGGTGCCCCTCGATACCATATCTGACCTTCGGAAGATCTATACCCCAGGTGTAGCAAGTGTCTGCCATGCAATCTTAAAAAATCCAGAGGAAAGATATAGATATACTTCTATTTCCAACACTGTTGCCATTGTAACCAACGGTACTGCTATATTAGGGTTAGGCAATATTGGTCCTGTAGCAGGCATGCCAGTTATAGAAGGAAAAGCAGTTTTGTTTGATAAGCTCGTTGGTATAAGCGCTGTTCCGATATTGATAGATGCAGTAGAGACTGAAGATATTGTTCGGACGATAGCCAGGATAGCGAATACATTCGGTGCGGTGGCATTGGAGGATATTTCCGCACCGAGTTGTTTTGAGATTGAAAGGAAATTGCAAAATTCAGTGGACATTCCGGTTTTTCACGACGACCAGCATGGCACAGCGGTAGTTGTTCTTTCTGCACTCATGAATGCCCTGAAGATTATCAGAAAGAAGAAAGATAATATAAAAGTAGTCATAAGCGGTGCTGGGGCTGCTGGTATTGCTATTGCCAGGATTCTATTGACGTGGAAACTGAAAAATATCATCCTCTGTGACAGGAAAGGCGCAATCTACAAAGGTAGAAAAGAGGATATGAATGAGTATAAAGAAGAAGTATCAATACTTACTAACAAACATAAAGAAAAAGGCTCATTATCTAGTGTTATTAGAGGAAAGGATGTCTTTATTGGGGTGTCTGCTCCTAAGTTGTTAACCTCAAAGATGGTGAAGGCAATGTCCTCAAAAGCGGTTGTATTTGCTCTTGCCAATCCAATACCTGAGATATGGCCTGATGAGGCTTTGAGGGCAGGAGCCGTTCTGGCTTTTGATGGAAGGTCTATAAATAATGCTTTGGCATTTCCCGGAATATTCAGGGGTGCTTTGGATGTAAGAGCTAAACGGATAACTGATAGTATGAAGATAGCTGCTGCCAGAGCATTGGCCGAAAGTGCCAGGAAAGGGGAAATAATACCCCATTTATTGGACTTGGATGTTCATAAGAAGGTGGCACAAGCGGTAATAAAAGCAGCGCGGCATTTGATTCAGTGAAGGGTGAGGGCAGTTTGTTGGGAGATCGGAGCATGAAAATCGCCTGGGTCAGTAGTTGGCCACCACGTCATTGTGGAATAGCCACCTATTCTTGTGACCTGGTCACTGCCATACGCAATGCGGGCCATAGAGTGGAAGTGGTCTGCCATACCGATGGAGGAACTCCGGGTGAGGAAGACGTTCACCCTATAATAGATATTAACTCTCCTCTCTGGGCTGACAAACTTTATCGTACCATATCTTCCCTTAGGCCCGATATAGTTCATATCCAACATGAATTCGGTTTATATAGACGGGGAAATGATTTTGCAACTGGATTATTCAGTCCCATCTTTCAATGGAGAATAAAAGGAGCTTTTCCCATTGTCATCACTTATCATTCAGTATATGGTAAATTACGACAAAAGGTAGCGCTCTATATGGACGTTGTACAAAAATTAGTGGATGCAGGAATTGTCCATGAGCTATACCAGTGTGTTCACTTCCCTACCAACCTGGGAAGAGCTGCACGGAATGTGTATGTGATTCCCCATGGTGCAAAGTATATCAGACCCTACCCCAATGCGCGATTCAAAGAGAGAATAGGTTTTAAGGCGGACCATAAGGTTCTTGGTCTTCTTGGATGGTTCGATCCTAATAAAGGTTTTGAAAAGGTTCTCGATAGTTGGGATTATATAGCTGAAAGAGCGGGCCCCTCTACTCGATTGGTTCTGGCGGGCGATGAAAGAGATGGCTCCAGAAGACAGAAAAGATATAAGGAGAAACTCATTAATATTGTAAACTCACGCCGTTACAGGGATAGAATTAAAGTAATACTTGGCAAATTCTCACCCGAGGAGTATGAAGACATACTGAAATCTTTTGATGTAATGGTGCTCCCGTATAAGCGTGGTTCTCAGAGCGGAAATTTAGCTCATTCTTTTGCATGCGGTGTGCCGGCGATAGCTACCGGAATTGAAGGTCTTAAAGAGGAAGTAGAAAAAAGCGGGGCGGGGATTATTGTCTCTCCGAGAGACAATGACGGATTGATTGGGAGTATCATAATGCTGATAAAGGACAGTGAATTGACAAGCAGATTTAGCAAGCGGGCCTTCCGGTATGTGAAGAGCAAAATTAGCTGGGAATGTGTTGCTCAAAGGCATATTGAATTGTATAGGAAACTCATAAAAGATAGGGAAGAAAAGCAATGAAGAGACTAACGCTCGGTATCGGGCACTACGGCATAGGGTTTAAGGACGGCGTAAACACAATTATTTCTCGTAACGTAAAAGCTATGATGAGTATGTATCCCGACATCAAGTTCAATCTATTCGGTAAGCTAAGTCCGGACTACAAGAATTTTTTGAAACCCGTGCCAGGTAAATTGGAATACCTGAATATTGAGGAGTTTGATCCACTTCAAGCCGCAAAGATATTTGGAGGCAGGTTTATTTCCGAGCAAAAGATACAGGATTACATCTGGCAGGGAACTAATATTGCTGAAATTTTACTGAGCAAACTAAATAGAATGGATGTAATAATTGCTGAGAATTTGGGCATAGGAATTCATCCTGCAGTAACGTATGCATTCTATCTCTATTCCAATTACTGTTATATGAAAGACTTAGGAAAAAAGTTCATCTATCGGGTACATGATTTTGTGCAAGAGCGAACAGAGAACTTCAAGAATTTCAAGAAATTTTCTCAGAATCCTTTTGAAATCGTGCCCAACTGGCACGACATACTGTACCCCAATACGCCAAATGTAAAGTACATTGCTATAAACCGCAATAATTGCTCACGATTAGTTGAGCATGGGGTTGACGAAAAGAACATTTTCTACGTATCCAATTGTGTTGATGAGGACATCATACCGCCGGATGACAAGAGCAAAACTCTCAGGGGGAAAATTATAAGAAAATACAATATTTCTCCTAATTCCCATCTTATTTTTTATCCCGTAAGGTGTGTTAGGAGAAAGAATGTGGAGGAGGCTATCTTTCTAATCCAGCTATTCAATATTCTGGCAGAGAAGAAAATGTCCGTAGAAGGATGCAAGCTCAGAGGCAATTTTCATCTTCTGATAAGTATATGCCCCGAGACAGGTGATGACTATGATTATGCTCAGCAGCTTAGAAAGTTTGTAGCAAAACACTGTTTGCCTGTAACCATAGGGGTAGAGGACTTGGTCAGCTTAGAAAGAGTATACGATGAGAGGGGAAGGATAGAAAAATATGCTATAGGAGACCTCTATCAATCAGTTGATTTGGTAGTGACCACCAGTATCTTGGAAGGATTTGGTCTTGTATATATTGAGCCCTGGATGCTGAACAAGGTGGTAGTTGGCAGGAATATACCGATAGTCACCCCTGATTTTCAAGCTTCAGGAATGAAATTGGGGCATATGTATACTGCTCTTTTGGTGGACAATCAAGATTTTAAAGATATTGGGAAAGGGCAAAGCTCAAACAAAGCTCTGTCTACGCGTCTTAGCAAGATACTAAAACTGAAGAGGGCGCGCTTTGCGGAGAAAGTCATTAGAAAGAATGAAGTCCCTATTCTGGCTACCTTGCGGCTCATTCAGCATGAAAGCAAGAGAAAGAAGCTCATAGAACTCAATAGAAGGATAGTGCTGAAGACCTATTCTAAGGAAGCTGCGGGTAGAATGCTATATGCAGTTATAACACAGTAAGAGGTTGAGAATAGAACGTATCATCTCAGGTGGTCAAACAGGAGCAGATAGAGCTGCATTAGATGTAGCCTTAGGACATGGTTTTCCCTGCGGTGGTTGGTGTCCAAAAGGTCGTAGAGCGGAGGATGGTTCGTTACCAGCTCGCTATCCTCTTAAGGAAACACAAAGTTCCGATTACAGAGTCAGGACAGAACTTAATGTCAAAGAGGCAGACGGAACTCTTATTCTTACATGGGGGAAACCAACAGGCGGGACAGCTTTCACAATTAAATTAGCTCATAAGCACAAGAAGCCTTGTCTTGTTTTAGACCTATCGCAGGGAAATCAGGATATGGTCGCAATAGTTCACAAGAAAGTGAGGCACCGGGGATATATGCGAAGGCAAGAATGCTTATTGAGAAGGTGCAATTCAGTTAACCTGATTTCTGGCTTTGGGTGGTTGATTTTTTACCTGCTGCTTACTGTGCGGTTCTGTCAAGAGCTCTGTACTGGATGGCTTCTGAGATATGTTCGGCTTCTATATTTTCTGATTGCGCGAGGTCGGCTATTGTGCGGGCAACTTTCAGTATTCTGTGGTATGCCCTGGCGCTCATTCCAAATTCACTCATTGCAAGCTTCAACAATTCCAGCGCTTGGTCTCCAATCTGGCAATATTTTTTAATGTGTTTAGTCTGCATATCAGCATTGCAGAAGAAGTTTTCTTTTTCAAACCTTTCCTGCTGAATTTTCCTGCTTTTATTTGCCCTATCTCTTACATTCGCTGATGGTTCAGCATTTGCCTCCTTAGAGATGATGTCTTTAACAGGAGGCACTTCAATGTGGATATCTATCCTGTCAAGCAGAGGACCTGAAATTCTTGAGATATATTTCTGTATCTGGTTAGGGGTACATTTGCATTCCTTTTTGGGATCGGTGTAATATACGCAGGGACATGGGTTCATAGCGGCAACAAGCATAAACCTTGCAGGCAGGGTTATGGAACCACTTGCTCTTGATATTGTCACACAACCATCTTCAAGCGGCTGGCGGAGTGCTTCAAGTGCACTGCGTCTGAATTCCGGAAATTCATCCAGGAACAAAACTCCATTATGTGCTAAGCTGATTTCACCTGGTTTTGGAAAATTCCCACCACCAATCAAGCCTGCATCAGATATCATATGATGAGGTGAGCGGAAAGGTCTTGCGCAGACAAGTGCCTGTTCCGGGTGCAGGAAACCTGCGGCACTGTGAATTTTTGTTGTTTCAATAGCTTCCTCAAAGGTCATATCAGGGATGATTGTGGGAAATCTCTTCGCCAGCATAGTTTTCCCTGAACCTGGAGGTCCAATCAGAAGGATGTTGTGTCCGCCGGCGGCTGCTACCTCCAGACCCCTTTTTGCATGTTCCTGCCCTATTACTTCGGAAAAGTCAATATCATACAGGCGATTTCTTGCGAAGATTTCATCACGATTGCAGGATGGAATGTCTGGAACAAATTCATCCTTGAGAAATTGAGCTACTTCATGCAAACTCTTTACCGGCACAATCTCCAGTCCTTCCACAATAGCGGCTTCGTTTGCGTTGCTCTGCGGGATAACTATTCCGCTGATTCCTCTTTTCCTCGCTTCAAGAGCGACTGGCAGAATGCCATTTACCTTTTTCAATGTTCCATCAAGTGAAAGTTCTCCAAGAAATATGAAATCGTCAAGGTTTTTCCTTCGCACCTCACCTGGCACTAACAAATGGCCCTTTTCGTCAACAGATAGTTTGTCGGGAAATGTGAAATTGCTTGGGCTATTCTTTTCTATCTGACCTGTTGCTGAGAGAATCCCGAGGGCAAACGGAAGGTCAAAAGAGGCACCTTCTTTTCTGACATTTGCTGGAGCAAGGTTGACAACGACTTTACGGACAGGATAATCAAACCCGGAATTCCTGATTGCGGTTTTCACTCTGTCTCTGCTTTCTTTAACTGCTGTATCAGGCAAACCCACGATTGTGGTTGCGGGAAGGCCGCTTGCAATATCAACCTCTATTTCTACGATTTGTGCTTCTATGCCGCGAAGGGCGCTGCTCTTGACTTTTGCCAGCATGAGTTGCTCTCCTGAACTTGTGGGGATTATACCACAGGGAATGTGGAATGGAAAATAAAATGAGTAGTCCGAAAAAGTACTTGCAAACTTGGATAGTTTTGCTATAATCTTACTGGTAAGACAAAGGAGGTGGATGATGCAGACTATAGCAACGACAAAGATGTCATCAAAAGGGCAGGTTGTTATCCCAGAAACCATAAGGGAGCAACTGCATCTCGAACCCGGTGCTCAGTTTGTTGTAGTTGGGGAGAATGACGTTGTGATTCTGAAATCTATAGCGAAACCGTCCATGATGGAATTTGACAGTCTTATTCTCCGCATGCGCAGGCAGGCAAAGGCTGCGGGAATGAAGAGATTTGACATCTCTACAGCTATTGCAAAGGTTCGGGGTCGCAAATGAAGATCATTCTGGACACAGATGTGTTCATGTCGGGTATATTTTTCCGTGGTCTACCGTATGATATTCTGGATGCGTGGCGTCACAATCGTGTTCATCTTGTCGTATCGCCTGATATACTTAATGAGTACTGCCGTGTTGCAACTCAATTGATGGATGATTTTCCTGAAGTTGACCCTGAACCTTTTATTGAACTGTTGATGATTAAGGGGTCGTTGGTTAAGTCTCCGCATTTGCCTGAGCAGGTCTGCACAGACGGTGATGACGATGTATTTCTGGCGTGCGCGTTGGCAAGCGGAACCAAGATCATAGTCAGTGGCGACAAGGCATTGTTGAAGGTGTCAGGATATCAGGGGATTGTTGTAATTTCCCCGCGTGGTTTCGTTGACAAGTATCTGAAGAGGAAAAGCTAAACTTCTTTTGATGCCATAAGCAAGAAAGCGCAAAGACAGTTGCTGAAACAGATTGATGGTGAATTGTTTGAGCAAGACGGTACAAATCAACCTCTATTTCTACGATTTGTGCCTCTATGCCACGAAGGGCTTTGACCTGGAACTGCTCGCATTTGGCAAATGGATTGATCATAAGCAGGTTGAAACAGTTTGAATCAAAAACATCACGATCAGTGCCAGTGATTCTTACACCGGAGGAGCTAATGTCGGGAGGGGAAGAGAGTGAAATGGATTGATCCGATAGTAGAGGAAGTACGCACAGTGCGAGAGAAACTATGGAAAGAGTGCGACTATGATCTTGACCGATTTTGTGCAAAACTTAGAGAGAAACAAGCCTCTCATGGTTCGCAGGTAGTTACTAAGATTGACCTATCGGGCAAACAGTACGTAGCCCTAAATAAGCGACTTCGCTAATTCCTTGCCTAATCTGCTGTCGGGAATTTCTCTCAGCCATAAGAGTTTGCTGGAAATTCAGAAAAGGCCCACCTCTTTTTCAATAATTGCCATGAGGGGAAGGCTGCTCGGAATGCTCAGACTTTGAAACATTCAACAATCAGTCCTTACTTCTTTTGATGCCATAAGCAAGAAAGCGCAAAGACAGTTGCTTAAACAAATTGATGGTGAATTGTTTGAGCAAGATGGAGTGATGCTGGCAAGAGAGAACAGATAATGACAGGGGACAGAGTAAGCTTCTCAAAGCATGCCAGTTTGTAAGCCCTACAGAATCACGGGGAAGTTGGATACTAATCTTGATGGTTTTTCAGAGCTTATTAACGAAGAGCTATTATTATACGGACGCCTGTATAATAATAAATGCGACAACAAAAAGCAGGTATCTATTCAATAAATAAGTTAGCTATAGAAAAATATAGGTAAAGTTATTATGGAAGATTATTCATGGATACTCATCATCATAGGAATAGCTGTAATCTGGGCAATAATTGCTTGGATTATTGATACTATTTCGAACTCCAAAAAATATTTAGCACTAAAGCCAAAATTAGATAATTTGGAGAATTCCATAAAAGAGCATGGGTCAAAAGTAGAGGAGTGGAATGAAAAAGTCAAAAAAGATAAACATGAAATTCACAAAATTGCCAAACAAAAATCAATGGGATTCCCGTGGCTCGCAGAAGCATATGCAGATTATTTTGAGCTAAAAGACAGAGAAATAGAAAACTACCTCATACATAAAAAGCATCCTGCTTACACAGCTGCTGAAAATGTAAAAATTATTAAAAATGAGAAAAGGGAATTAGTTAAGGAAAACAAAATAATCAGCTACAAAATAAACTATTTTGAAAAATTATTCCCTTGGCTTTCAGAATTAATTGCCGAGGATGAAGATGAGGAGATACCTGTTCGGATTGAAGATGAAATTAAAGATGATGATAACGAAGACAGAGTCAAAAATTATCTTACTCAAGAAGAATATAAAAGCCTTCCTTCTGTCGAAAGAAATCAAATGGCTTTAGATAGATATTTGAGAAACCGATATAAATCGAAATGGGCAATCGGAAGAGATTATGAAATGTATGTTGGTTATTTATATGAACAAAAAGGATATTCTATTGAGTACAAAGGAATCATTGATGGCTTTGAAGATTTAGGTCGAGATATTATTGCGAAAAAAAGTGACGAAGTTTGTATTATCCAATGCAAACGTTGGGCACAATATAAGGAAATACATGAAAAACACATATTCCAGCTATTTGGTACGACAATGGAATATTGGGTTAAAAGCTTTAGGAATCACAAAAAACCAAAAAGTTTTGAAGAGTTTGCTAAGTTTTTGAACGAAAATAAGCTTAGACCAATATTTTTCACCTCAACGAGCTTATCTGACAAAGCCAGAGAAATGGCAAACGCATTAAGTGTAGAAATTATAGAAAACGAGCCCCTCGGTGAATTCCCAAGAATTAAATGCAACATAAATAATGATGAGTTTGGACAAACAAAAATTTATCATTTACCCATGGATCAACAATACGATAGAACAATCATTGGAAATCGTGCCGGAGAATTCTATGCCTTTACGGTCAAAGAAGCAGAAGATGCTGGTTTTAGAAGAGCTTTCAGGCATAGATTTTAAAAAATTGAATATGCAGAAAATATTAAATTAAAAGCTAACAAATCACTGCACTGGATTTTTACTCCGCTACGCTGCGTAAAAACCAGTGAGTTCAGGCGTTATGTGAAAATTATAGGAAACAAAAAATGAATAGTTGCTGTGAACAAGCTTTATCCACATTAGAGAAACTCACTGAGAGTAACTCTATGTGTTTATCTGAAGAGGATATGATAATATTGAAGAAAAAGCCAGATGAAGTAAAGCAATATCAGAAACGCATAGGAGAAATTTATGAAGCAATTTTTTGTGGATTTTTTCATTGTGTAGCCAAAGGGGTAGTTTTATATCCAGTAAGAAGGGTTACTGAAAAATTTGGTAATTCTATTGAAGACAATTATCCTGAAGCAAATGAAGTATTTTTAAAGTTTGCAAGAACATACTGGACATTAAGAGTGTTAATATATGATTTAATGGAAGATAATATGGAGTGGATTGGTGCTCATCTTTTAGGAAAACTCGAACAAGACATTGGTCCAGTATTCTTCCCTTTTCCAGGCCCTGCAAAAATAGCACCATCAAAACGAGAAAAAACACAAAGAGAAATTCTTCAGGAAGTAAATGCAGATATTGATATCGAAGAATTTATTAAAGGGAATCCAATTTTGATAAGGGATAGAAGGTCTTCGATATGGGGAAAAAACAAGAATTTTTTAATGACGATATTATTCATTATAAAATCACTCATCGGTGGATTGTTGTTAAAAATATTTCCTTCGTTAGGCCCCAGGGGCGTTGTGGACGCACAAATTGCGGTTTATAAACGTTTGAAGAAAAAATTCCCTACAGCATCTGAAAATGATTTATTGAACTCTCTTATAATGTCTCGGATAAAAGCCCCTTTAAGTCCCACTACTTCTCAAGAAGAATATGAGCACTACGAGTTGATCTTACAAAATCCTGATAAAACGCTTGAAGATGTAATTTGGGCAATAGTTGAATATGAATATATTTTAAGCCGTGAAGAACATCTTTTTAGGAAGTTATCCAAAATTGATGACTTACCGACAAGGATACTGGAAGAGATGGATAAACAAAAGGCAGAGTGGAGAAGATACATAATAGAAAGCATTAAGAAAATTAAATCTTAATAAGTTATCGTTTTTTCACCTCGACAAAATACAAGGCACATAACAATTCGCTTCAGCGGATTTTTTCCGTAGCTTCGCTGCTCCAAAAACTGCTGAGCTCGGGCGTTACGGTAACCTCACTATCAATTCAAACCGAAATGTTGCATTGCGTTCACAACGCCAGGATGTTGTGTCCGCCGGCGGCAGCTACTTCCCATTCCCATCCAGCCCCCTTTTTGCCCTTTACAAGAGAGAGTTTTTCTCTTAAAGTATAACTGTTGAGTGTTTAACGATGAAGTTAAATGTAAGGGTAATTCCAAATGCGAAGAAAAGAAATGTTACCAGAGAAGAAGACAGGCTTAAGGTGCGTGTGGAAGCTCCGGCAGTTGACGGGAAAGCGAATAGCGCTGTAATTGAGACCTTAGCAAAATTTTTTAGTGTGAAGAGAAGTAGAATCAAAATTGTCAAAGGTGAAAAATCAAGAGAGAAGGTTATTGAAATCAATCAAAGGGAGTGAGTATATGAATAAAAGATTTAGCTGGCTTGTGGTAATTCTGGTTTTAGTAAGTGGTGCGAATCTCCTTGTCAGGGGAAAAGTTGTTAAGAATCTCTGCATGGGAAGCGAGCTGGAAAGTGGGGAATATTCTGCTTTCATAGAGCAGGTTATACATAAGATTGAGGAAAATTATGTGGAAGAAGTTGACAGCGAGAAGCTGCTTTATGGCGCGCTTCATGGAACAGTCTCCTCGCTGAATGACTTGCATAGCAGTTTTATTGAACCGGATTCTTATAAACAGTTTCGGCAGAATACTCAGGGGCATTTTGGAGGGCTCGGGATTGTTATAGGTATGAAAGATAATTATCTAACGGTATTTTCCACCCTTAAAGGTAAACCTGCTGAACGGGCAGGTGTAAAACCGGATGACAGGATCCTTGAGATTTCAGGCAAATCCACTCAGGGAATTGCTCCTGAGGAGGCAATTGAAAGATTGCGTATGGGGGTTGACCCTGCAGGATTGCGCGAGCTTCTCGGGATAACTCTTCCTGAGGCAGTAAGCACACTTCGTGGTCCTGTTGGAGAGCCTGTGACGGTAACTTTCGGCAGGGAAGGGGAGGAGCCGAGAGAGCTGACAATAAAGAGGGAAAGAATTGACCTTGAGAGTGTAACTGATGTGGAAATTGTTGAAGATGGTATTGGATACATCAAGCTGACTGATTTTCGTGAAGGAACTGTTGATGAGCTGGATAAAGCAATTGACAAGCTCAGAGAGGAAGGTATGCGGAGTCTCATTCTTGACATACGGAATAATCCTGGTGGTTTGCTCAATTCAGCAGTTGAAATAGCTGACAGGTTTATCCCTGACGGCAAGATTATTGTATCAACACGGGGCAGGGGACAAAATCAGAGTATTGAGAAGATTGCAGAGGACGGTTTCCCGCGTTCTACCCTGCCACTAACTGTTCTGGTGAATGAATACAGCGCCAGCGGCTCGGAGATTCTTGCAGGTGCACTTCAGGATTGGAATTGTGCAATAATTGTAGGGAAGAAAACTTACGGGAAAGGTTCTGTGCAGAATCTCATCCCTCTACGGGATGGTTCGGCACTCAGGCTTACTACTGCCCGGTATTATAGCCCTGAGGGAAAGGTCATTGACAAAGTTGGTATCACACCTGATATTGTTGTGGAACCTGCTGTTGAGAAAGGTGAAAAAGAGGAGAAGAAAGATCCCCAGCTCGCTCAGGCTATAAATATACTCAAGAGTTTTGAAATACTAAAATAGGGATTCATCCCATTTTGTGGCAACCCCTTAGTGTTAATTCTATACCATACACAGGTCTGCGGAAGGGAAATTTCCGTCAGCGGTAAGATTGACCTTCAATCTCCTTAATCCAATCTCATCACCGGGAGCAGGGATATGAGTGAGATGAACTTCGCAATCGCAAAGTTCCTTTAATTTTTCCATAGCCAGTTCTGCTGTTGGATTTGTTGCTGCGGAGATACTCAAGGCAGTCAACGTATCCTGTAGGTCCATGCCCTCTAATTTTAATCCAAGAATATCCTTCTTGAGGTTCCCAATATGTTTCAGTATATGAGGGGATAAGAGATGAATCTTGTCTGGAATTTCGGACAGTTGCTTTATGGAATTAAGAATCAGGCTTGATGCCGCGCTCATCAGGTAAGAATTCTTCCCGGTAATGATACAACCGTTGTGTAACTCTATGGATGCTCCACAGCAAATCTCCGGGACACCTTCCCCCTTTTCTCTTTTTTCGGACGCAGCACGTCTGGCAGGCTTAACTACGCTTCTATCTTCAGGTTCTACATTTACTTCTTCCATAAGCAATACTATCTTTTCTACTGTTTCTTTTTTTGATATACCTAAAATATTCTCGTAGTTATATCTGAAATATCTTCTTATAAGTTCCTGTTTTGCCGCTTCTTTTACTACCTTGTCATTGACAACAGCGAATCCTGCCCGATTCACACCCACATCTGTCGGAGATTGATACGGCAATCCATCACCCATTATCTTTTTTAATATCCTTTGCAATACCGGGAATATCTCTACATCACGATTATAATTGACTGCACTTTCGTTATAAGCATTTAGATGAAAGGAATCGATGAGATTAACATCTCCTAAATCCGCAGTAGCCGCTTCATAAGCCAGGTTTACCGGGTGTTTTAGAGGGAAATTCCAGATGGGGAATGTCTCAAACTTTGCATAACCAGATTTTATTCCTCTTTCATAATCGTGATAGAGCTGGGAAAGACAGGTTGCCAATTTCCCGCTTCCTGGCCCGGGTCCGGTGACTATCACGATAGGATTTTTGGTTTCAATATAGGAATTTTTGCCATACCCATCTTTGCTTACAATTACATCTACATCCGTTGGATATCCTTTTGTAGCAGAATGAAGATAAACTTTGATATTTCGGTTTTCTAATTTATTTTTAAAGCTGACCGCTTGAATCTGATTATCAAAACGCGTTATTACTACCGCCAAAATATCTAAATCGTTCTCCCTTAAGTTGTCAATGAGTTTTAAGGCATCCACATCATAAGTAATGCCGAAATCTCCTCTGATTCTTCCTCTTTCAATATCTCCCGCATAGATACATAGAATTATATCAATCTTATCTTTGAGTTGATTAAGCAGCTTAATCTTTATGTTAGGGTCATATCCTGGAAGAACTCTTGCGGCGTGATAGTCATATAGGAGTTTACCGCCAAACTCGAGGTAGAGTTTGCCTTTAAACCTGTTTATTCTTTCTAAGATGGCTTTACTTTGTTCGTCAAGATATTTCTTGTTATCAAATCCGAGTTTCTTTGTCATTCTACTTCATTCTACCCCCGACTTCTTCCCGCTGGCAAAATTGTATCATTGCATTAGATAAAAATCTATATAAAAATTTTGCATTTACCTGTGTTTTCTGGTATTATTGCCTATAAAAAGAAGGAGGCGCTTTGATAATTCTCGGGATTGAGACTTCATGTGATGAGACTGCTGTAGCAGTGGTTGAGGATGGGAGGAAAGTCCGCGCAAGTATCATTGCATCTCAGGTGGATATACACAGGAAATTTGGCGGGGTTGTCCCGGAACTTGCATGCAGGGCACATCTTGAATTGCTCTGCCCGATTATTGAGGAGGGTTTGAGTGAAGCAGGACTTACCCTGTCCAATATAGATGGAATAGCTGTTACAGCAGGTCCCGGGCTTATAGGAGCTCTTCTTATAGGAATATCAACGGCAAAAGCTCTGAGTTTTTCTCTTGATAGGCCTCTTGCAGCCATAAATCATATTGAGGCTCATTTATATGCTAATTTTATTGAGGAGGAACCGGTTCTGCCCGCTGTTGGACTTGTTGTCTCCGGAGGGCACAGTGATTTGATTTATGTGGAGACGATTGGTAAGTATGAAGTTCTCGGCAGGACTCGTGACGATGCGGCGGGAGAGGCTTTTGATAAAGTTGCCAAGATGCTCGGGTTGGGTTATCCTGGTGGACCTGTAATTGAGAAGATTGCGCGGGAAGGGAATCCTGAGAAGATATCTTTCCCCAGACCCTATCTCTTAGGTTCTCTTGATTTCAGTTTTAGCGGTTTAAAGACTGCTGTTCTCTACCATATCAGAAAATACGGGTGCGAGGATGTGGAAGATATAGCGGCAGGTTTCCAGGCGGCTACGGTTGATGTTCTTGTGAAGAAGACATTAATGGCGGCTGAAGCGATGGGAGTTAAAACAATCCTCCTTGCTGGCGGAGTTGCCAGGAATACTGCTCTGCGTCTGCGTATGGAACAGGAGGCAGCAAATAAAGGACTGAGTCTTTTTCGTCCGTCCCCTGAACTCTGCACAGATAATGCAGTTATGGTTGCAGGGATTGGGTTTGTGAAACTCAGGGAAGGTGAGAGAAGTTCTCTTTCGCTTGAAGCTTCTTCTGATTGGGTGCTGGGATGTTAATTATTGCTGGACTTGTTGGAGGACTTGCAATATTTCTGTTCGGGCTCCAGCTTACTGCTGAGGCTTTGCAGAAAGTAGCGGGGAGATTTCTGCGGGGGATTTTGGGTTTTGTAACAGGCAACCCATTTTCAGGTGTTTTCACAGGAGCATTTATCACTGTCTGCACTCAGTCAAGTTCTGCTACTACTGTTCTCCTTGTAAACTTTGTGCAGGCGAATCTTATGAAGTTTGCGCAGACTATAGGGGTAATCCTTGGAGCTGATATAGGAACAACTCTTACGGTGCAGTTAATCGCGTTTAAAATTACAGATTACTCTCTATTTATAGTAGCCGCAGGTTTCCTTGTGAAAACTCTTGCCCGTTATGAGAGAGAAAAATTTATTGGGCAGGCACTTTTTGGATTTGGCTTTATTTTTCTCGGGATGCTTTTAATGAAAGGAGGGGTTGAACCGCTGCGCAGCTCAGAGAAATTTATTCAAGCTCTTATCGCTTTTAAAGAGAATCCGCTTTTGACTTTTCTCATTGCAACAGTTTTCACAGCTATTATACAGAGTAGTGCGGCGACGATTGCTCTTGCACTCACTCTGGCATCCCAGGGTCTATTTGGGAGTGCTCCACTTGAGGTTGTCCAGGTGTCCCTGCCGATAATATTCGGTGCGAATATCGGCACCTGCGCTACTGCGTTTCTTGCAAGTATCCAGGTTGGCTCAAATGCCCGCCGCGTTGCAGTGGCGCATCTGCTCATCAAGGTAATTGGAGTTGCGATTTTCTTCCCGGTGTATAAATGGTTTTCACATTTTATTGTTTCAATTACGGACATTTTCGCAGGGACCGGAGAAGCGCGAATGCTCGCAAATGCCCATACCATCTTTAATGTTTTAAATATGCTGATTCTTTTACCTTTTGTTGGTGCTCTGTCACGACTTGTTTCATTCATGATGCCTGGTGGTGCAGAAAAAGCAGAAAAACCTTACACTGCTCTGCTTGAAACTCCGTCACTTGCTCTTGCTGAGGCAAGGAGAAGGATTGAAGAGATGTTCTCAACAGTTTCCGAGATGGTTTCGAAATCAATTTCTGTTCTGCGAAATAGTGATAGGCGTCTCCTCGAGGATTTAAAAAATATGGATAATATAGTTGACAATCTCCACAAAAATGCGACTATTTTCCTGACAAAACTCGCGCAGGGAAGGCTTTCTCGTGAAGAATCCGGAGAGGAGATAAAGCTTCTCGGGTTGAGTCATCGGCTGGAAGGGATAGCAGATACTGTCAATCGTGAGTTTCTATTTATGGCACAGAAGGTGATAGATGATGATCTTTCTTTCTCATTTGAAGGATTTAATGAGATAGAGAGGTTGCACAGGGTGGTATGTGATAATATTGAGCTTGTTGAAAATACCTTTAAGTCTGGTGATACGTCCCTTCTTGAAAAAGTAGTTGGGAGCAGGGAAGAATTCAAAAATCTCTGGCAGAAAAGCTATATTTCTCACATAGATAGGATGCATAAGGGGATTTCAGAATCATTCAGCACAGGGGCAGTCCATTTCCACATGCTGCTGAGCTTGGAGAATATAAATTCCCAGCTTATTAATATCGTTTACTTGATAGGAGATAGGGATTAAAGTGGTCTCTCGCATTTTTTCGCTTCCGCGTTATTTTTCCCACCAGATGACATGGTGGGACGGTAAAATCTGCACTTCGTCGTGGCAGAAATTAAACTCCTCCCCGCCAAAATGCGGCGGGTCGTCAGACATAATTTCTGCTTTATCCCGACTACGCTTGATTTTGCCTAAAATAACGAAAGTCGCTCAAAAATGCGAGAGACCACTTTGTGAGTTTATAATGGGGAGATAGCTTATGGGAGATTTTGATATTCTTAAAGAAAAGTGCAAGCATTTTGAGAGATTGGCTTGTTTGCAGAATGAGAAACTTTTAGCTTTTATTGCAGAGTATGTGGAGCTCTGTAATCCTGAATCTGTTTTTGTGAGGACAGATTCAGAAGAGGATGCCGGGTATATAAGAAGGAAGGCGATTCAGTCAGGAGAGGAGCTAAAGTTAGAAATTAAAGGAAACAGCGTCCATTTTGACGGGATTAATGACCAGGCGAGAGATAAGGAAAATACAAAATTTTTAGTAACACCGGACATGGTGCTTGGGCATGGAATTAATTCTTTGCCGAGAGAAGATGGGCTGGGAGAAATTCGCAGCCTGCTCAAAGATATTATGGCAGGGAAAGAAATGTTTATTTTGTTCCTGTGCCTTGGGCCGATAGACTCAGAGTTTTCAATTTATGCAGTCCAGTTAACTGATTCAAGTTATGTTGCCCATTCTGAAGATATCCTTTTTAGGCCGGCATATGAGATTTTCAAAAGACAGAAGGAAAATATAGAGTTTTTTGGATATGTGCATTCCGCAGGGGAATTAGAAGGAGGGGTAAGCAAGAATGTCCGCAAGAGAAGAGTCTATATAGATGTTGTGAAAAATACAGTTTACAGTGTCAATACCCAGTATGCAGGTAATACTATGGGATTGAAAAAACTGGCTTTAAGACTGGCAATCAGGAAAGCAGATAAGGAAGGATGGCTTGCCGAACATATGTTTGTTATGGGAGTTCATGGACCTGGTGGGAGAAAAAGTTGTTTCCTTGGTGCGTTTCCAAGTTTCTGCGGCAAGACTTCAACATGTATGGTGAAGGGAGAGACAGTCCTTGGAGATGACATTGCCTATTTAAGGAAGAGAGAAGGCAGGATTTATGCCGTGAATGTAGAAAGAGGGATATTTGGAATAATCAAAGACGTAAATGAAATCGGCGACCCTTTGATATGGGAGGCATTGAACACTGAAGGCGAAACTATTTTCTCCAATGTTCTGATTGAGGGAGGCGAGCCCAGGTGGCAGGGAGATAGCAGGGCAGAAGTTTCTGAAGGTATAAATTTTTCGGGGAAATGGGTTAGAGGTAAAACCGATGATAATTGGGAAGAAATTCCCTTTTCGCATCCAAATGCAAGATATACTATAAGGCTTAATAGTTTGAAGAATTGCGACCCTGAACTGAAAAATTCTCAGGGAGTTGAAGTTAAAGGCATAATTTACGGGGGGAGAGATTCTGACACCTGGCCTCCTGTATTTGAAAGTTTTGACTGGGTTCATGGTGTTGTGACAATAGCGGCTTCTCTTGAATCAGAAACAACAGCCGCTACTCTCGGGAAAGTGGGAGTCAGGAAATTTAACCTTATGGCAAATCTGGATTTTCTCTCAATTCCCATATGGAAATATATCAAAAACCACTTTGATTTTGCTAAGGATGTATCATCTCCCGCTATTTTTGGCGTGAATTATTTTCTGAAAGGTGAAGATGGGAGCTATCTCACAAGCATACAGGATAAACGTGTGTGGCTTAAGTGGATGGAGTTAAGGGTTAATGGAGAAGTCGGAGCGGTCAGAACTCCCATTGGATTCTTGCCGGAATATGAGGATCTCAGGAAGCTATTTAAGGAAGTTCTTTCAAAGGATTACCAGGAAGAAGATTACCTCAGATGTTTCGGTTTAAGGAAACGAGAGAACCTGGTGAAGATTGAGAGGATAAAAAATATTTACAAGGATATAGAAGGTATTCCTGAAACTCTTTTTGAAGTTCTGGAAGCTCAGAGAGAAAGGCTGGAGGGGGATAGCTAATGAAAAAGATTGGTGGATTGTTCGGGAGGTCTATACTTGGGCCGTTGAGGGAGCATATGGCAAAGGTTGAGGATTGTCTTGAGGTTTTTCGGAAAGCAGTAAATGAGTATGTAGAAGGAAATTTTAGCTCAATGGAAAAGTTCTCAAAGAAGATATCGGAACTTGAGCATGGAGCTGATGTAATAAAGGAAGGCATAAGGAGAAGTATCTCAAAAAGTATTTTTGCTTCATCCACTCGCGGTGATATTCTTGACCTGATTCATAAGGAAGACGATATCAGCGATGCGTGTGAAGATGTTGTGAAGTTTATTTCTCTTCACCATGTGAGAATGCCCGAAGAACTTTCCAAAACATTTCTTTCTCTAGCTGATAAAGTATGGGAAGCGGGGGTTACATTGAATCAGGCTATCCAGCAGGCAACGAAATATGAAGAAGAGGAATTGCTTGCTGAGAGAATGGAGGAAATTGTCAATTTGCTTTCAACTGTGGAGAAGAAGGAATGGGAGACGGACCAGATACAACTTTCCTTTGTGCGCCAGGTTTTTAAAATGGGAGATAAATTATCTCCGGTTGACATCTTTTTTCTCATGAATTTGAGCAAGCTTACTGTTGAAATTGCTGACCACATGGAGAATGTTGCAAATTGTCTGCAGAGGGTAATCTCTGCATAGAGAGGGGGTATCTTGTGGAAGGAGTGATTGACCGGATTGAAGGGGATAAAGCCGTTATTCTCGTTAAAGGTGGAGGGGAAATGTATCTACCGGTTGGTAGCCTTCCTGCCGGGGTGAGAGAAGGAAGCGTTTTAAGGTTTGATATCAAAGTTGATAGAAAAACAGAGGAGGAAAGAAGGAAGAAAGTTCAGGATTTGCAGAAGCGCTTGAGAGGTAAATGCTAAATGAGGCATGTAATGACATGGCTGGTTTAGCGAAACTTATAGAAGAGTATCTGAACTTTTTATCTATAGAAAGAGGGTTTTCTCCGAATACAGTTTCATCCTATCAGCAGGACCTGGATACATACCGGAAGTTTCTCGGGAGGAAAATTCCTAAACCCGGGAGGGAAGATATAGGTAATCATCTTATTGACCTCAAACATCATGGGCTTTCCTCCACAACAGTTGCAAGACATCTCTCAGCTATCAAAGGGTTTTACCATTTCCTTCTAAATGAAGGCAAAATAAAATCTGACCCGACTGCCGGTATGAAAACACCAAAAGTGTGGCATGAACTCCCATCGTGTCTATCTGTTCGCGAGGTGATGAGGATTTTGGCTCAGCCTGATGTGACAAAGAAAGCGGGTATCAGGGATAAAGCAATGCTGGAACTCCTCTACGCCACAGGTATGCGGATATCCGAACTTGCTGGGATGGAGTCGAATAACTTAAATCTGGAGGTTGGATATCTCCGCTGTATTGGTAAAGGGTCTAAGGAGAGAATAGTCCCTGTTGGAAGGGAAGCGATAAAAAGCATAAAGCTTTATCTTGAGAAAGCAAGGCCCCATTATGCAAAAGGTGAAGATAAACACCTTTTTATAAGCAGGTTCGGGAGAGGGTTGAGCCGGCAGGGATTGTGGAAAATAGTCAAGAAGTATGCTCTTAAAGCCAGAATCAGGAGAGAAATTAGCCCGCATACTCTTCGCCATTCATTTGCAACTCATCTGCTTGAGGGAGGTGCAGATTTGCGTTCAGTGCAGGAGATGCTGGGTCATGCAAGTATTTCCACAACACAGATTTATACTCACGTGGATAGAGCGCGGCTCAAAAGAATTCATGCAAAATACCATCCTCGGGGATAAAAGATATGGGCAGGGGGCAATTCCCCTTGCTCCGGGGAGCCCCCTTTTTGCTTGCCCGAGGCAAGAAGTATTTTCGTGGAGAAGAAGAATGAAAAATCTTGCATCTAAAATAGAGTCGTCTTTGCCCAAAGGCACTGTTAAGCTTCTAAAATTGGCAGGTAAATTCGGGGATGAACTCGGGTTTAAGGTTTATGCTGTTGGTGGTTTTGTCAGAGACCTTTTGCTCGGGGTTGAGAACCTTGACATTGATTTGACTGTTGAAGGTGATGGGATTAGCTACGCGACCTACTTTGCTAAGAAAAAGTCCGGGAAGGCTGTTAAACATACGCGCTTTGGAACAGCAACAGTTTATTTCAAAGATGGCTCCCATATTGACGTGGTAACTTCAAGAAAAGAATCCTATCCTCATCCCGCAGCTCTTCCGGAAGTTGGGGAGGGTCCGATACGGAGAGACCTCCTCAGACGCGATTTCACAATAAATGCTCTTGCTATGAGGTTAAATCCTGCGCAGTTTGGAGAGCTGGTAGATTTGTTCAATGGGGAAGATGACCTCAGGAGAGGAGTGATTCGAGCTTTACACAATTTGAGTTTTGAGGATGACCCGACACGCATACTCCGCGCGGTGAGATTCAGCCATAGATACAGATTCAGGATTGAACCCCTGACAAGGCGTTTGATGAAAGAAGCAGTTGATAAAAGGATGTGTGATAGGTTGAGTGGCAGGAGACTCAGGAATGAAATATACCTCCTTTTAAGTAAAGGGAACCCTCCCGGAGTAATAAGGCGTATGGCGCGTTTCGGTGTGCTAGAATGTATTCATAGAAAACTTGAATTTGACGCAGGAAAAAGTAGATTGCTGCGCCGTATTGAGAAAATACTTCCTTCATTCAAGGAAACTAATGGTTGGTTTGTGTATTTTCTGGGTCTTATTTACGGGCTTAAGAGAAGAGAATTGAATGAAGTTTCTGAAAGGCTTATGCTCAGCAGGAAAGAGAGGGGAAAAGTTATTTTAATGGGAGAAGTTAATCCTATATGCAGGAAGCTGAATTCTATTAAAGGTTATACCCCCGCTTATATATACCGCACACTCAAAGGTTTCCCTGAGGAACTCCTTATCCTGATTATTGCAGTAGCGAATACAGGAAAAACGAAGAGGCTCGTTTCCAAATACTTTTCAGATTGGCGTAATGTGAGGATAAAGATAAGTGGTGATGACCTTCTGAAGTTAGGGCTTAGACCGGGTCCTCATTTCCGCAGGATTCTTGATGAGGTTCTATACGCTAAGCTAAACGGCGACCTCAGGACAAAGCGAGATGAGATAGCCTATGTAATTGACAGTTTTGTCAAAGGGCATCAGAAAAAATGATGGCCACTTTAGAGCAGATAAAGAATTAAAATCTATTCATTCTAAACCACCTATTTAAGGGTAGTTAGGACCCGCCAGAAAGAAAAAAAATCCAAAAAAAACTTGACATGGTGAGGGCTTTAATGTAATATCAGAGGCGTAGGATAAATATAAGGTAGTCCTGATATGAGATTGTCCTTGATTCCCCATACGGGATGTAGATGGGCCGGCCTGATAGTCATCATGGCCGCTTTAATGGCAGGGGGATTTTCCAATGCTTACGCTGTCACATACCCTGAGATGGTGTTAATTGATGGAGATGACCCAGAAAGTGTGCCCGATTTCTGCATCGGAAAGTACGAGGTTACCCTGGGCCAGTATTTAGAGTATAACGCCGCTCATAATAATTATCACACCGGGAATGATAATTATCCGGTGGAGACGGTCAGCTGGTATGATGCCGCAGACTATTGCAACTGGTTGAGTAGCGAGAAAGGCCTTTCTCCTTATTATGATGCGGACGATGGCTATGCTGAGTTAGGGGGCGTCGGCTATCGTCTCCCAACAGAGAAAGAGTACTATAAGGCGGCTGCCTGGGTAAGTGGTGATACTTACACTACCTATGGTTTTGGAAGGAATGACATCGATGGTAAGGATGCCAATTACGTGCTTAGCGGAGACCCCTACGATAATGGTTACACCAGTGGCGCTACACCTGTTGGTTACTACGATGACACAGACCATGGCGGAACATTCGAAACCCGTGATACGGAGAACCAGTATGGTCTCTACGATATGAGCGGTAATGTCTGGGAGTGGAATAACGACTGGCATGATGCAGGTGAAACTAGCCGCGTTGGCCGTGGTGGCGGCTGGCACAGTTACACGCTCACCTTAGTATCTTTGTATCGGGGCATCGCCGGTCCGGACTACGAGAACCACGACGTCGGGTTTCGTGTTGCTTCCTCCATCCCCGAACCCTCTGCCCTTTTACTCTTTTCCCTTGGTGTTCTCCCCTTATTTTGGTGCACCAGGAGGAAAAGGAGAAACTAACGCCTCTGCGCCTGCCCGTTACCTGAGGCGACTCGCTTCAGGTGACAGGTAGCCAAACTCCTTCCTGAAAGTGCAGAAATTTCCCACCCTTACGCTCTCATTTTCTAGATCTCCGAATCAGAAGGCTATTTTTTGACTTGGGAAATGAGGCCCCTGAAGGTGGGCTTTTTACATGTACGGGGAGTTTAGTCAGTATTTAATTGACTGTTTTATCCCTGTGGGATATATTGAAAAGATAGAACATGTAATTGACAGTTTTGTCAAACAATAGTAGTATATCATTTATGAAAAAACGCATTTTAAGTGGGATGAGACCTTCGGGAAGGCTTCATTTAGGGCATCTTGAGGGCGTTCTCAAGAACTGGGTAAAGTTGCAGGACGAATATGAATGCTTCTTTTTCGTCGCTGACTGGCACGCTTTAACCGACAATCTGGATACAAGCAAAAGGCAGGAGAATATTCTGCAGATGCTGATTGATTGGTTGAGTGTTGGGATAGAGCCGAAGAAAAGTACAATATTCATCCAGTCGGAGATTCAACAACACGCGGAGTTACATCTGCTTCTCTCAATGGTTACGCCTATTTCATGGCTTGAAAGGTGTCCTACTTTCAAGGATAAATTAAGGGCTCTCTCACCTTCTGAAAATCCAAGTCTTGGACTTTTAGGGTATCCTGTTTTGCAGACAGCAGATATAATCATGTATAAGGCAGATTTTGTTCCTGTTGGGGAAGACCAGTTAGCTCATCTTGAACTTGCGAGAGAAATTGTGAGGCGTTTTAACTCATTGTATAAGAAAGTTTTTGCTGAACCACAACCAATATTGGCATCTTCCCCAAGGTTACTTGGACTTGATGGCAGAAAGATGAGCAAGAGTTTTAACAACTCCATACTTCTTTCTGATGATGCTGAAACAGTTCGTGAAAAAGTGCGGACAATGATTACTGACCCTGCGCGCATTTATCTAAAAGATAAAGGGCATCCTGATGTCTGCAATGTGTTCACCTACAGGAAGATATTTGCAGGCGATACTGTGGATGAGGTGGAAAAAGCCTGCAGGAGGGCGGAGATTGGATGCACAGAATGTAAGAGCAAACTTGCCGCTTCCATTTCATCGTATCTTGAACCCATTCAGGATAGGAGAAAGGAATTTGAGAAAGATACCGACAGAATCTG
Organism: bacterium; assembly: GCA_030606215.1. Classification (GTDB taxonomy): domain Bacteria; phylum NPL-UPA2; class JAUVJM01; order JAUVJM01; family JAUVJM01; genus JAUWGW01. The sequence goes on along the minus strand of JAUWGW010000008.1, from coordinate 9,800 downwards.
GCAAATGGTATCGTCTGGTGTTGAAAAAGCAAGGGGCGTGGCTGAGCAAACTATCATAGAAACAAGAGAAGCTATGAATATAAACTCTGCCCCTGCGAGCAGGAGTGGGGCAAAAAGGGGCGGGGTAAAGTGAGTTATCGTATAAAGTTGGAAGTTTTTGAAGGACCTTTTGACCTTCTTCTCTATCTTATCAGGAAGGAAGAACTTGATATCTATGATGTGCCTATTTCACGGATTACCGAGCAGTATTTTGAATACATAAGGTTGATGCGTATTCTTGACCTAGATATTGCTGGAGAGTTTCTCGTAATGGCAGCTACCCTTATGCATATAAAATCAAGAATGTTGTTACCTGAGGAGGAGCTTGCGGAAGAGGAAGAGGAAGAAGATTCAAAAGAAGCTCTTATGCAAAAGTTACTTGAATACAGGAAGTATAAAGAAGCCGCAAGTATTCTGGAGCAAAGAGAATTGCAGCAGCAGAATGTTTTCACACGCCCGGGAGGAGAAGAGGAAGGTGAGGTTTTGCTTGATGTAAATCTTTTTGATTTACTCGGTGCTCTTTCACATGTTCTGGAACGTTTGAAAGAAGAACCGGTAACAGAGATTGTCCGTGATGAAACAACCGTCAGGGAGAAAATCAAGTTCATAGTAGATATTCTGGTGAAGGAGAAACGTGTGAATTTCATAAGGATTTTTGCCGGTTCTAAATCGAGAGGCGAGGCAACAGTGACATTTCTGGCGCTGCTGGAACTGATGAAGCTTCAAGAAGTCGGAGTCAAACAGAAAGCACGGTTCGGAGAAATCTATCTCTATAAGGTAGACAAAGTGCGGACAAGGTGAAGAGCAGGAGGGGCTGATAGCTGACAGCTGATGGCTGAAACAATGGATGTTAAAGAATTGAGAAACGTTATTGAAGCACTTCTCTTTACGGCTCAGGACCCTGTTTCTGTAGATGAGATACAAAAAGTCGTTGAGCAATTTGCTCCTGAGGTTATCAGGGAGACTATTCTTAGCCTTCAAAAGGAATATGACAGTGACGGGCGGGGAATTTGTATTGTTGAAGTTGCGGGTGGGTTCCAGATGTGCACGAGAGCTGAGTTATCGCCAATTTTAAGAAAGTTTCATCAGATAGAAAATAGCGAGAAGCTCTCAAGACCGGCGCTGGAGACGCTTGCTATTATTGCATACAGACAGCCGGTTGTCCGTTCTGAGGTTGAGGCAATTCGTGGAGTAGATGTTGGCGGCGTTTTGAGGACGCTGCTTGAGAAGAGCTTGATACGGGTTATGGGTAGAAAGAAAACTCCCGGGAGCCCTCTTATATACGGGACGACTGAGGAATTTTTGCATTACTTCGGATTGGCAGGTCTGGATAAGTTACCTGAAGTGAAAGAGCTGGAGGTGAAGCATGAATCTACGGGGATGGCGAGAGAAGATAGATGAGATTGATAAGAAAATACTGGAGCTTATAAATTCAAGGGCAAAAATTGGCATGGAGATTGGCAAAGTTAAAAGTAAGGAAGCAAAAGCTTATCTTGTTCCTGATAGAGAGAGAGAAATTCTTAAGAGATTAGAGCAAGAGAATAAAGGTCCTCTTCCTGAGAAATCTATCAGGGCAATTTATAGGGAGATAATGTCAGCCTCCATTGCGTTACAGCATCCATTATGTATTGCCTATCTTGGTCCGGAAGCTACCTTTACCCATTTAGCTGCTCTTAAAAGGTTCGGGTCTTCTGTTGACTATCTTCCCGGTAGGAGCATCGCTGATATCTTCATGGAGGTTGGAAAAGGGCGCGCTGATTACGGGGTTGTCCCGATTGAGAACTCTATGGAAGGTGTTATCACTCATACGCTGGATATGTTCATTGATTCTGAACTTAAGATATGGGCTGAAGTATCCCTGCCGATAAGCCATAACCTGTTATCAAACGCTTCTCTCGATAAGATTGAGGTGGTTTATTCTCATCCGCAGGCTTTTGCCCAGTGCCGGTTGTGGATAGAGAGCAATCTGCCTGGCGTTGCTTTAGAAGAAGTGAGCAGCACTGCTGAGGCTGCCAGGTTAGCGGCATCTGGCAAAAATTCAGCCGCTATAGCAAGCGATGTTGCTTCAGAACTTTATAGCCTTAAGATAATTGCGAAGGATGTTGAAGATAGTGGTCCTAATTTCACTCGTTTCCTTATAGTCAGCAAGACTTCTCCGGAAAGGACAGGGTGTGATAAGACTTCAATAATGTTTTCCATAAAAGACCGCGTGGGGGCGCTGTATGATATGTTACAGCCTTTCAGGAAATACAATATAAATCTGACAAAGATAGAATCCCGTCCATCGCGCAGGAAGGCATGGGATTACTTCTTTTTCGTTGATATGGAAGGGCATCAGAAAGATGCAAACGTGTCGCATGCCCTCAGGGAACTTGAGAAGGAATGTGTTTACCTGAAAATTCTCGGTTCCTATCCTGTTGCATAATCGATTCCTATCTTATTGCATAACGGGATTAAGAATTGAGAGAAAAATTTTATTCCTCCCCTTTGATAGGGGAGGATGAAGGTGGGAGTGATAATGGGGAGTAGTCGGGCTCGTCCCTGAGTCCGACAAGAGGGGAAGATGAACATTAGGAATCTTGTAAGACCAAATATCCGGGATTTAAAGCCATATGAGCCGGGGAAGCCCATTGAGGAAGTGCAGAGGGAGTTCGGGTTAAAGGCAATAGTAAAAATGGCTTCCAATGAGAATCCTCTTGGCCCATCTCCTCTGGCAGTTGAGGCAATAAAGGAAAATCTTAATCGCATTAATCTGTATCCGGATGGTGGCGGATACTATTTGAAAAAAAGGTTGGCTTGTTCTCTTGGTGTAGGTGAGGAGCAAATTATCCTCGGGAATGGTTCAGATGAAATTATCCGTATGGTAGTGGAGACTTTTCTCAATGAGGGTGAAGAGGTGGTAATAGCCGAGCCGTCCTTTATCATTTACCAGATGGCAGTTAAGATTGCGAATGGAAAATGCCAATTAGTATCTTTGAACAATTATCAGCACGACATGGAATCTATGGCGAGGGCAATAGGGGAAAGAACAAAGCTAATTTTTGTTGCAAACCCCAACAATCCTACTGGCACCATGGTAACAAAGAGCGAAATGGAATCTTTCCTCGCAAAAGTTCCGGAAGGAGTAATAACTGTTTTTGATGAGGCGTATTTTGAGTATATAGAAAGGGATGATTTTCCGGAGACTATTAAATATATTAAGGAAGGCGCAGGCATCATATGTCTTCGCACATTTTCAAAAATTTATGGTCTTGCGGGATTGAGGATTGGCTATGGTATAAGCCAGCCTGAAATAGTTACTGAGATGAATAGAGTGCGCCAGCCTTTTAATACAAATTTTCTTGCTCAGGTTGCCGCAATGTCAGCTCTTGACGATGATGAGCACCTTAAGAAGAGCAGGGAAGTAAACCGCGCGGGTAAGGATTTCCTGTATCGGGAGTTGGAGAAGCGAAAAATATCATATATTCCATCGGAGGCAAATTTCATACTAATTGAGGTTGAAGATGGAGCACGTGCAGCTTCCGCACTTCTCAAGAAGGGTATAATAGTTCGCGATATGTCTTGTTACAACCTTCCAAATTTCATTCGAGTAACAATTGGGACTGGGGAACAAAACAAAAAATTCATTGAAGAGCTGGACGGGTTCTCTTAACCCGCTTTTCTGTTCCTAAGATTCGCTCTGCAATTGTTGGTTAGATGGTCTTTTTATTCTTTCGGAGTATCAACTTCAATGAGTCATTCATTTGAATTATTAGCCACCCGTTAAGCTATAGCAAGCGTATGGATTTCTCTATCGAGCTGACGCCCCACTCGGTCTCTCTCTAATTCTAGGTCATAGTGAGACTGAAGATTTAGCCAAAATTGAGCAGTTGTTCCAAAATAGCGAGCCAACCTCAACGCAGTATTAGCAGTCAGCGCCCGTGTGCCATGAACAATCTCGTTTATGCGACGGGGGGGCACGCCGATATCCCTCGCAAGACGATACTGACTAATACTTAACGGTCTTAGAAAATCCTCTATAAGAATCTCACCTGGATGTACGGGCTCCATTTTCCTTTTCATAAATGTCCACCTCCTCAGTGATAATCTACAATCTCAACATTATAGGCATGTCCAGAATGCCACTTAAAACATATCCTCCATTGCTCGTTGATGCGTATACCGTGTTGTCCTTTCCTATTGCCTTTCAATGCTTTCAAACGATTACTCGGAGGAACCCGCAGATCTCCAATATCCGTTGCTGCATCTAATAACCACAATTTGCGTGTTGCCGTATGCTGGATGCTAAGCGGAAGCTTGCTCGAAAACTCTCTCCGAAATAATTTTTCTGTCTCACTACATTTGAATGACTTAATCACATTTCATATGATAACACGTCACGCTATTATCGTCAAGCGTTATTAAATCAACCCTTTTTCCCTTGCCAGGATAAAAGTCTTCCATCTGCTTATCACAAAGCCGCCCAATCCAAACATGATAAGTAATAACCCTATGAAGCCTCCAATTTTAGGTATGGTGGAGAGAATAACTACTATTACACAGCCTATTATTAAAGCCAGTGCTAAAGAGCCTCTTCCCGGTTTATCTTGCAGGTGAAAGATTTTCATTGCGATAGACATCCCCGCAAACAGTTTACTTACATAAAGCGCACTGAAATAGATGAGAAGAGTAATCAGAGCAAGTGGAATCCCGATGATTGTTGCGAAGAGTATTGCTGCAGCTACCGGGATGCAGACGAGAAACACAAAACCAGCTCCAAAACTTTTCCAGGGAAATTTGTCAATGACATCTGTTGTCATATGGACTTGTTTGGGTGTAATTCCAATTAGAATAAGCCCGATGAGTAAAACCGGAAGTGTCAGCAGGGACTTTTTGAGAAGTTTCTTACTGTAACTTTTCGGAGCAATAATCCCTTTCGCTTTTGTCACAGGTTTTTGCCAGATTGTTTCACCTGTTACCTCTGCGCCGTCTCTTATCTCAATTTTGTTTGCGCAGGTGTAGCTGAGGTTTCCGCCTATTCTGGCGCCCGGAAATAGTATAATCTTCTCAGCTCTCAGTTTAGCATCTTTAGCTATCTCACCTCTAATCTTGACCTTCTTCCCGTAGACTTTCAGATTCTGCAAAATTTTCCCGTCTATTTCAATCTCCTCACCGCCTATAACAGCATCTCCTTTAACGAGGGAGTTCTCAAATAATTCTACTGATTTGCCAAAGATAATGACATCGCCTTTTATACGAGCATCTGTCTTTATTTTCTCTCCTGCGGCTCTGATGCCATCGCCGATATCCCCTTTAATGTCAATATCACGCCCGATAACCGTTACATCATCTTCTATTACGCCTTCACAGCGTATATTTCTACCAATTCCTATAAAATCTCCCTTAATTTTCCCCTTTATTTTAACTTTATCCCCAATTACAATAAGGTCCTCGCCTATGGTCTCCTCAGCACCAACTAAAATATCTTCCTGACAGAATAACTCAAAAGCTCTTGATGGAATTGTAAATAGAAGAACCACCAATACTGCAATCAGAACTTTATTCATTCTATCGTCTCCTATGATAACCGTTGAATAGAAAACCCTGCCTATTTCTTTCTCTGATTATTATCGTGGAAAGTCCTATGCCAGTCAAACATTTTCTGTGGTGGGGACTTTTTCATTCGAAGAGGTCTCCTTTTGGCCTTACTATGCTGAGACCCAACTTATCCTTCAAAGTCTGAGCATTACGGACGGCTTTCCCCGCATGGCAATTATTGAAGAAGGCGTAGCTCTTCTCTGAATTTCCCCTCTTTCTTAAGTGGTTCCACTGCCTCATTGAATTTGTGAAAATAATCCTCAACCTCTTCGTGCGTTGGTCTAGTCTCCAGACGGTTATCAAATGGATCATGAGTCATCCCTCTAAATCCCTTGACTACAAACTCAAAGTTCTCCGGAGTCTTCCCTGCCATAGCCAGCATGTTTTCTGGCTGTGGTATGCGGTAATAGGTGGAATTAATCTCTACAGTATCAAAACCAAGCTCCGAAGCATAATATGGAAGCATTTGTCTGGAAGAGAGATTAGTAGGATATACGGTGCTTTTCCAATCAGGGAAAGAGAAACCGGATGTACCAATCTTAAGCATTTTTATCGCCTCACTTCATTTTAAGCTTTTTCCCGGCTCAATGCAAACTTGTTCTTCTGTCAAATTTTCTTGTATCTGTATCAAGAATATGGTTAAATGATGAAAAGCGCCCGTAGCTCAGTCAGGATAGAGCAGTGGTTTCCTAACCCTGTTCTCTCTTTCTAATTTCAAGAGTATAAAAAAATACACCTGAGTATAACAACTATCCACCAAGTATAAGATTATTTTACCGTCGACAAAACGTGAAATAAACTTTCCACGCTCTACTACATCTCTTTCCAACTTGGAAAACCCCGTTTTTATGAAAACCGAACCGAAATGCATTAAAAGCCGAACGGAAATGCATAAAATTTTGAGATGATTTGGCTAGTGTTTTTTTTAGTGTGTTTTCCAATCGCAAGTTTTTCCCATCATACGACGCAATCCAAACTGGAAGTCGGGTCAGGATTGCATTGCAAAAAGCATCCTAGTTTTGATGTCCATATATCACAGAGGGAGGTTTTAAGCTATGAAAGATGGCAAGCGAGAATGGAAAGTCAGGGTTGAGTTTGTGCCTTTCACTTCAGAAAGGCAGAGAGAAAGAAGCTATGAGTTGTATGCAGAAAGCATCATCAACGGCTACAAAAACAAGTTGAAGTTTTTAGAGAAGACACAATCAACCGAAAAGATTCTTGTTTCAGAGTAATTGCTGGTTGCTGCTATTCCTTGTTGTACGCTTGTATCAAAAGCTTTGTGCTGGATAAGTTGTGAGACGTGTTCTGTTTTTTTGTTCAGTTTCCCACACTCGACCTACTATATTTCAACCCCACTCCAATCCACCAATTCAACCTCAATTCCTTTTGGTATGTTTCCTTCCTTTAACAAAATATCTTTTATCCTTTGCATTGCCCTGTAATTTGTAGCAAATACTATTATCTTCTTATAGCCAGCCCTAATATTCTTATCAATATTCTCCAGTAAATTACGTTCTGTTGTCTGCACCTCAACAACAAATCTCATTCCTTTTCTGTCTATGACCTCAATATCACAAGCTTCATTGTTATTTAACCTTTTCTCAATTTGCACACTATATCCCCTTGACTTATACCACGAAGCTACCTTATTTACCCAGTATCTATGTTCAGCCCCACCTTCGTTGGGATTATAGATTATCTTATAGCCTAAGTTTCTTAATAACTCTCTACCTTTGCCAGTAATCTCCATCAACATTAAAGTTCCAGTTCTTGTTGAAATAGGTTTTGATATGATAAATCCTTTTTGTATTAAACTCTGCTTGAGCAAGTTTCCTTTTCTTCTACTTAGCCCTGTCCGCTTATACTTTTGAACAGTTCCGTTTAGTGGATGTTTCCAGACTTGTATCAAGAATTCCTTCTCTATTTCAGTTAGTTCATTACGCTGTGAAACAGGTGGAACTGACGGCTGATTGCTTTGCAGTGGCGTTTTTGACCCGGAATTAGGGGAATACCCTGCCATTGCTTCTTTTACCATCTCATCTGTCACAGAACCCTTTCTGACGGGGATCAGGGGAAGCCTAATGAGAAAAGGACTGGACCATCTATCCTGGAGTTTTACAATAGCATAGCCTACGGGCAGCTGCCCGAAATATTCTTTTTCATCTCTATCCAATAAAGTGTAACTTGCAGCTGTTGCAACACAGGATTTATTCTTGAGATTCATAGTAATTGTACACTGGGTATTAGCCTGAGCGAGTGGAGTGATTAAGGAAGGCATCTGATCAAGTATAACAATTGACTCTCCTAACTCTCTGATTTCTCTCAAGATAGTCTCTGTGATGTGCTCGTTTTTGCTGTGTTCCTGTCTTCTCAGGATATGATGTGCTTCTTCTATTATGATGGCATGCTTAAATTCTTCTCTTTTTCCTTCAGCTAATCTGTAGTGATGGATCCAGAGCAACAAGGATTCTATTAAAAAGCTCTTATCCGTGTTTGTTAATGCATCCAGTTCCAACACGACATTCTTCTTGAGTAATTTCTCTATTCCAAACTGCTGGTCTACATTGATTACTCTGCCCATTTCGCCGTAGCACAGGGCATGAACACTTCTCAGTGTAGATACCATCCATTGAGCTTCTCTCCCCTTAGCCGGGTAATCCTCAAGCCATTTCAGGACATCTCTCATAGTGGGATAACATTCAAGATTCCCGTCATAGATACCGAATTTCTTGTAAACTGCATCAATTGCTCTGGTCAGAAGACTGATAACACCTTCACCGACATAGTACGTAGTAGCTATGATTTCTATCAGTTTCTTCAGCCAGGTATCTGGCGCTGTTCCTTCCGGCGGGATTAGCGGGTTGAACCGTATCGGTGAGATATTTCTTCCGACTGTGTAAATCAAGAAATCATGATCAGGGAATAGGGTTAGCATATCTCTATAGTTACGTTTCCAATCAAATATCAGGAAAGGTTTCTTATGTTCAAGCAGAATCTTGATGATGTTAAAGCAAACATTAGTTTTTCCAGCGCCACTTCTTCCCATAACACCAAGATGCTGCACCCATTCAGATTCTCGCAGTCCAAACGGGTACAATTCTTTGTCGTTGTAAATCACTGTACCCAGCGGATATTCTCCGGAAGCCATATCTTTTGGTGGTGGCGTTAACAGGATTCTCTTGTTGTCGAAATTCTCATTCAGGTGTTTTGCCGCAAGAAGTCTGAGGGCTATTTCTATTTCCTGCTTTTCATTGAATTTCTGTGCTGACAGATAAGCAAGCCACAGACCGTTTGCTTTTCTGCCTATAACTGGCTTCAGTTTCTTGCAAAGTTCCTCAACTTCCATTCTGACCACCGTAACTTGGTAATTGACCAGCCAGGATTTCCCCTGTTCTGGCAGCAGACCTGTATTCTTTCAATGCCTCAACAACATCTTTTTTCAAATCAGAGGTATCTTTCCAGAATTTTCCTGTTTCGTCCCGCTTTTGTTTATCCAGGTCAGCAAGAACACGTTCCAAATTCGCAATACGCTTATCATAAGGAGACCCCAGGGGGAACCATGGATCAATCTGTATTATTGTTGAATAGGTTCTGCATGATTCATAATCAATAGCCTTAAGATTGTATTCCTTTATCTTCTCTCTCTCATGTAGTTGGTTTACTAATTGGCTGATACTAAGCTTTGCCAGGGCAACTTTTTCAGCTGCCATTCTATCCACAAGACCAAGATCCTTATTCAGATACGCATTCTCTGAAGGTGAGAATTCTCCAAGTCGCTGGTCTAAATGAGAACCATCTATGTAGGACTTATTTAATGTTTCTGGCGGTAACAAATAAGCTTTGTCTAGGTTCCAGAAATAGTTGTCACTGACTATACCTTGCTTGGGGCTGTAGTTTATGCCCATGTAGTAAGTCTTGTACCGGTGTTCATCTGATAAGTCGAATGGCATTTTGGATTTCACCTATTGATTTGTTTCTCCTGCGAAGTAGTAAAGCATAGCCAGTATTTAAATGTTTCGGTTTTACAGTTCATTATCAAGTCCTGTCATACCAAAATGATAATGTCCTATTGTAGCAAAATAGAAATGTCCTATTGGGAAGTTTATAATGCTCTTCAGAAAGGAGAGCATTATGGACAGAAAGGACATTATCATAATGAGACAGGAAGAATTAAGAAGGGCAAG
>JAUWGW010000018.1 GCA_030606215.1 bacterium | reverse complement strand
GTAACCCCTCAGTTACGGGTGGGGACGAACTGTAGCGCTCGGATTTATCCGAGCTGAAAGAAGGGGGCAGGTAGGAGAAGTAACACGCGAAGCACGCGTCATTTTTTTCTTGACAAAGCCTTATAGTATTACTACAATAAGGTTATGAATAGAAAGAGAGCCAGGCTGGAAGCGAAGAGGAAGAACCTCATTAAGCAACTCGTCAACCTTGACCCATGGATTCAGGGAACAGTGGTAGAAACGAAACGTACCTGCGGCTCTAAAGGTTGCGCTTGCCGGCGTGGAGGGCCGAAACATCCAGCTATGTCTTTAACCTGGAAGGAGAAAGGGAAGACACGTTGTTTGTATGTTCCGCGCCAACTCAATTCAGAAGTCAAACTATGGGCGCAGAACTACCGGAGCTTAAAGATGATCATGGAAAAGATAACAAAGGTACAGCGAGATATCATCTGTTTGAGGGAAAAAGGAAGCGGGAGAAAGTAGATTGCCGCGATACTTCTGCCAGGGCTGCTTTGAGAAGCAGATTGAAATTGATCATCTCAAGGAAGAAGTTCACCGTTTAAAAGCCCGATTACGGTATCAACAGCGCACAGCCGGGGAAGGATTTTTTGGTTCTTCTACACCATCCTCCAAAATTCCCGTTAAACCCAATACCTCAGAGGAGCAGCAGGGCAAACGTGGCGGAGCACGTCACGGCCATCCTGGACATGGACGGCAGGGAGTTGATGAATCAAAAGCTGATTGCGTGGTAGATATAGATGTGGGAGACAAGTGTCCTGAATGTGGTAGTGAACTTAAAGAAAGCAAGGGGCTCCGTTCCAGAACAGTGATAAACATTCAACCTGTAAAGATTAAGAAGACTGTTTACCACATCTGGCGAAGGAAATGTACCAAATGTGGTCGAGTTTTCCAAGGGAAGATCCCTGGGGTGTTGCCCAAATCATTGTTCGGGAATGAGTTGCTCTCACATATAGCCCTACAGCATTATATATATGGGATTCCATTAGGGCGATTAGAAGCTCACCTTGGTATTGGTATAGGGAGCATGATTGGTGCACTGCACCGGTTGGGACAATTATTTAGAGACATTCCTGAGAAATTAGTTTTGGAATATCGGGAATCTCCGGTCAGGCATGCTGATGAAACAGGCTGGCGTAATGACGGGCATTCTGGTTATAGCTGGCTATTTTGCACTGAGAAGATTAGTATATTCCGGTTTCGTAATACTCGCTCTTCCAAAATACCACTTGAGGTTCTTGGCACCAAGAAGCTTCCTGGGGTGCTGGTAGTAGACCGGTATAACGCATACAATAAAGCTCCAGTGTCTTTGCAATATTGCTATGCTCACTTGCTACGGGAGGTTGAAGACCTGGAAAAAGAATTCCCTGAAAATACTGAGATAAACTGTTTCGTGAGTACTTTCGCTCCTCTGCTCACCCAGGCTATGCGTCTACGTTCTCAGGATATCTCCGATAAAAGGTTCTACCAGGAAACTCTCGCTCTTAAGAAAAAAATGTTGCGGGTTGTTCGCAAACCTGCTAAGCATCCCGGCATACAACGAATCCAGGATATATTCCGTGACAATGCTCATCGAATGTACCACTGGGTCAAAAACCGTGATGTACCTGCGGAGAATAACCTCGTTGAGCGGGAACTTCGCCCTACCGTTATTGCCCGCAAAGTTAGTTTTGGCTCTCAATCAGATGAAGGCGCAAAGACACGTGAAATCCTGATGACAGTTCTGCATACACTAAAAAAACATACTCCTGATTTTGCCGCTCAATTTAAATCTGCCTTAGACAAATTAGCTGCTGATCCTGGTTTTGATTCCTACCAATCCCTGTTCCCTCCACCTGATACCTGAGCTACAAGACAGTATCCTTCAATAAATCATAGTGATGACAGCAGGATAAAACAAGGATGGTAGGAGTGTATCTACTTCAATCAGTCTATAAACCTACCCCTCTCTTTCAGGTTCGATGAATCGAACCGCTACAGTTCGTCCCCACCCGTAACTGAGGGGTTACTGGGAAATTCTCATTTTTCTTGATTTCCGCTCTCTCGCCTGTTAAAATTCTAAGATATGGCACCATACAAAGGTGGTAACAAAATGCTAAGAAATTGCCTCCTGGGGCATACTATTGTGGGCTTATTCTTAACCGTGGTCTGTATTTTTGCAGAAGGGGGGAGAGAAATGGGAAAACTGGAAGGGAAGAAAATACTGATGATTATTGCGAGTAATAACTTCAGGGATGAAGAACTTCAAGTCCCGAAAGAGATATTTGAAAGGGAAGGAGCGAAGGTAACAATAGCATCTTCATCATTGAAAGAATCCAGAGGGGTTCTTGGCGCAACTGCAAAACCTGATGTATTGATTGGAGATGTAGAAGCGCAGGATTATGACGCTGTGATTTTTGTCGGCGGAGGGGGTTCTTCAGAGTACTGGGAAGATTCGAAAGCTCATGAAATTGTAAGAAGCACATTGGAAAAAGGAAAATTACTCGGGGCAATCTGTATTGCTCCTGTAACGCTGGCAAATGCAGGTGTTCTAAATGGGAAGAAAGCTACTGTCTGGAATTCAGAAGCAGGAAAACTGAGTCGGGGAGGCGCAACATATACAGGCGCAGGAGTTGAGATTGACGGCGATATAATTACAGCAAACGGTCCGCAGAGTGCAAAAGAATTTGCCGAAGCTTTTGTTAATGCACTCACTAAATAGTCTCAAGTCCATTGGGAGACATCTCCCGATGTTGATTAGGAGGGAAAACGATGGCAAGAGGATTTAGTAAAGGCAGAGACCAGAAAGGCGGCAAGAAGAAGAAGAAGAGGAAGAAAAAGAAATCTGAACTCTGATTTATTACACGATTACGACCATTTTTCGAATACCACTACTTCCTCAGGCATCTTTCTCGGTGTCTGAGAGGGAACATATTCAGGATACCCGATTGGAAGTAGTTCTACCACCCTGATTCTTTCAGGAATACCGAGGATTTTTTTCACTTCCCCTTCATCAAATGCGCCAATCCAGCATGTCCCGAGTCCCTCTTCAACAGCTTTCAGAGTCATATGGTCAATTGCAATTGCAACGTCAATCGGGTAAGATAGCTGACCGCACCTCATTACATGCTCCGTCTCAGTTGCACAGGCAGCAATCACGCAAGGTGCCTCACCAACAAAGTGCTGGTTACGTGCGGCAACAGCGAGTTTCTGACGGGTATCTTTATCCCTGACAACAACAAATTTCCATTCCTGACGGTTGTTTGCAGAAGGAGCAAGTCTTCCTGCTTCAAGAACCCTCTTGAGTTTATCCTCTTCTATTTCCTTATCTTTGTAACTCCTTATACTCCTTCTTGTTTCAATTGCTTTCATAACATCCATTATTTTCCCTCCTGTCCGTATCCGCCGCCGTGATGGCGGGCATACCATTTCTGTGTTTCTTCTTCACTAAATGGAGTGAGCTCTTTGCCGAGAGCCGCACTTAATTCCAATGCCCCTTTGGCAGTCTTCGCTGCATATTCCAGCATGACTGCAGCACGAAGTGCTCTGGTGGGTGTCTCATCAAAGGTAAAAACTCCATGTTTACCCAAGAGAATAGCAGGACAACCTTCTTTGTAATTTTTTAGGATAGCTTTACCAATATGGTCAGCCTGGTTATCTACATAAGGGGCGCAGGGTATCTCTCTCCCAAAGATATCTGCCTGAGTGGTATTATAAACCGGGATAGACCTCTCAAGCATGGCAAACATAGTGGCATAGGGAGAATGGGTATGGATGATACCTCCAATACCTTTCAGGTTGCGGTAAAGATAAAGATGGTGAGGGGTATCTACGGAGGGTTTTAGTTTTCCTTCTACTACTTTACCTTCCAGGTCAAGAACAACTAAATCTTCCGGTTTTAGCTCGCTATATTTTACCCCACTGGGTTTGATAACCACCAGGTTTGAGTCTCTATCCAGGCCGCTGACATTTCCTGTTGTCCCCACTACCAGATCGTTTTCGGGGAGGGACATATTTGCTTCCCAGACCTCCTGCCGCAGTTTCTCAAGCATGCTCTCTCGTCTCCTGTTTTATCTGTAATAATTCCTTCATCACATTGTAGAGGTTGGAGGAATATTGATGTGTGCCAAATATATCATGTAATTGCTGGTATAGCCTGAAGAGTTTGGAATAAATCAAGCTCCTCTTCTTACCGGGGTAATAAACCGTCGGCTTCACCCCGGACATACGCTCTATAGCTTCTTCAACGCTCCTGTACCCACTTCTTTCTTTACCCCCAACTACTGCTCCAAACATAGCCGCTCCCAGAGCGCAGGTTTGAGAAGAACGGGATACTTTTATAGGTCTTTCAAAAATATCGGCATAAATTTGCATGAGCAAAGGATTCTTTTCCGCTATCCCGCCACAGGCTATCACCTCTTCTACCTTTATACCGTATTCTTCAAATCTATTGATGATTATTCTGGCACCATAGCCGGTTGCTTCTATTAAAGCCCGGTATATCTCTTCTGGTTTTGTATTAAGCGTCTGGCCTACGATAAGCCCTGTTAGCCTGGCGTCAACTAATACGGTTCTATTACCGTTATTCCAGTCAAGTGCAAGCAACCCGCTCTCGCCGGGTTTAAGAGAACCTGCCTTTTCGGTAAGGGACTGGTGCATATCCTGAGCCTGGTTACTATCAGTAAATGTAGTAAGATTTTCTACAAACCAGTTGAAAATATCTCCTACGGCTGATTGACCGGCTTCCAGCCCAAAGCAACCTGGTAAGATAGACCCATCCACTATCCCACAGAGACCTGGTATGTCAGGTAGTTTCTCTCTATCAGGCACGACCATCATATCGCAGGTTGAGGTGCCGATAATCTTTACTAATGTTCCTGGTCCTATCCCGGCTCCTACTGCACCCATATGCGCATCAAATGCGCCAACACTAACAGGGATGCCTGCTTGTAACCTTAAGTCTTTTGCTTTCTCCTCAGACAAAACCCCGGCTGTTGTATCAGAGGTATATGCTTCAGTATAGAGTCTATTTCTCAAGGTGCCTAATTCAGGGGCAAGAGTATTAAGAAAATTCTTAGCCGGTAACCCTCCCCAATTTTTATTATACATAGCCTTATGACCGGCCGCACAGATACTTCTCTTGAGATTCTCAGGTTTGCTTTCTCCAGTGAGTAAACTGGGTATGAAATCAGCTAATTCTACCCAGCTATAGGCGGCCCTAAAAACAGCGGGGTCAACACGCAAACAATGCAGGACCTTGGAGAAAAACCATTCTGAGGAGTAAACCCCGCCACATTTGGTCAAATATTCCGGATGCATTTTCCTGGCTAAATCAGTAATCTCTTCCGCCTCAGCATGGCTGGAATGGTCTTTCCAGAGCCAGGCAAGAGCATTGATATTATCCTTAAATTCGGGAGAGAAAGATAGTGGTTGGCCGTTCCTGTCAACCGGAATAGGGGTGCTGCCTGTAGTGTCTACACCGATACCGATGATATTCTCCGGACTGAATCCTTTAACCTGCGCGGCTTTTTCCAGGGCACCTTTAATGGAACCTCTTAACCCCTCAATATAATCCATCGGGTCCTGGCGGGCGATATTTGCATCTTTCTCATCTGTAATAATGCCAGCCCTGCCCCGCTTATAATCATAGACATAGGTGGCAATCTCATCTCCATTGGAGATATTTACTATTAACGCTCTCACAGAGTTAGTGCCGTAGTCCAGTCCTAAAGCAAATTTTGTCTCCGCCATCTTATTTTTCTCCCACACAAACCTGAGAATAAATATTGCACCAGTTTCTGCGCAAAAGCAAGGAAAAAATTAATTCAGCAATTGAATTGACAAAATGCTGGAGAATGAGTTAGTATAGGAATGCGCAAGATGGTTATAGTTACTATAATTGCATGTTATCTCCTCGGGTCTTTTCCAACAAGTTACTTAGTTGGGAAAATCCTCAGAGGGATTGATATTCGTAAATTCGGGAGCGGGAATGTAGGTGCAACAAACACATTCCGCGTGCTTGGTCCAGGTCCTGGGATACTGGTACTCCTTATTGATATAGCTAAAGGGTTAATTTCTGTTTCTTTAGTTGCTCCGTATATAGCGAGCCATTTCAACACTTCCTTAAGCTTAGCGTGCCTCAGGATTTTAGCAGGTATATCAGTTATAGCAGGGCACAACTGGAGCATATTTTTAGGGTTCAAAGGAGGTAAAGGAGTAGCAACAAGTGCAGGGGTTCTCCTCGGAATATCACCGAAAGCTGTTGGGTTAGCTGCAGTTGTCTGGCTCATTGTTACAGGAGTGAGCGGATACGTTTCGCTTGGTTCGATTACGTCTGCTGTCAGCCTGCCAGTTTTTATGTGGTTATCAGGCGAGGAGAGGGCAACTCTATTTTTCGGGATTGCAATATCAATCCTGATAGTGGTTAAACACAGAGCAAATATTGTGAGGTTAATTCATCATAAAGAGAATAAGATAGGGCGGAGAGCGGCTTGAAAACGGATGTGGCGGTTCTTGGAGCAGGGAGCTGGGGGACAACGCTTGCAATTCATCTTGCCAATAAAGGCGAGAGTGTAAGGTTGTGGGAAGTTTTTGAGGAAGCGGCGGAAGTTCTCAGCAAGAAGAGGGAAAATACTAAATTCCTGCCATCCGTCCATATTCCTGAAACAATTCTTGTAAGTTCTTCACTTGAAGAGGTGCTGAATAATACAGAAATTATTGTAATTGCTGTTCCATCACATTGTATGCGTGAAGTTGTGAGAAAGGTTGGAGGAATCAAGCAAAAAGCTATAGTTTTGAGCGCTGCAAAAGGTATTGAGGAAGGTTCGCTTAAACGGATGTCAGAAGTTATCAGGGAAGAGTTGCCTGAAAGCAAGGTCTGTGTTCTTTCAGGTCCAAGTCATGCCGAGGAAGTCAGCAGAAACATACCAACCACGGTGGTAGTTTCTTCAATAGACAAGGATTTGGCAGGAGATATGCAGAAGCTATTTATGACGAATAATCTTCGCGTCTACACTAATTCCGATGTGATTGGAGTTGAATTAGGTGGGGCATTAAAAAATATTATTGCTATTGCAGCGGGCATTTCTGATGGTCTCGGATTTGGAGATAATACAAAAGCCGCTATCCTGACCAGGGGACTTGCAGAAATTACCCGCCTTGGAGTTGCAATGGGAGCAAGTCCAGCAACTTTCGCAGGTTTATCAGGGATGGGGGATCTCATTACAACATGTATCAGTCAGTATAGCAGAAATAGAAAACTCGGGGAACTTGTTGCACAGGGGAAAAGTCTTGACGAGGCATTATCTACCATAGGACAGGTCGCAGAAGGTGTGCGAACGACCAGGTGCGCCTATAAACTGGCAGGTATTAATAAAGTAGATGTCCCTATAACTGAACAGATTCATGCGGTGTTATTTGAGGGAAAGGATGCTCGCAGTGCGGCATCTGATTTGATGGTCAGGACACCACGACCGGAAATTGAAGATGAGTTTCTGGGGAGTATATAGAAAAGTCTCAGGTCCAGAGTCCAGATGGCGAAAAAGTTTTATTCCATAACCGAAGTAAGCAAAATCACAGGAGTAGAACCGCATGTTCTGCGTTACTGGGAGACTGAATTCCCGAACCTTCGCCCTGTTAAGAACAGAGCAGGAAAAAGAGATTATGAAAAAAAAGATATTGAACTTATCCTGAAAATAAAAGAACTCCTGTATGAAGAACTATATACAATTGCCGGAGCAAAGAAGAGATTGCAGGGGCAGCCGGAGAAGGTTTCAGGGAGAGAAACCCTAAACTTTACCCTTTCTGAAATCAAGAACGAACTTATCTCCGTTCTCGAACTGCTTGAGAATGATTGAGTGTCGGGGCGTAGCGCAGTTTGGTTTAGCGCACTTGCATGGGGTGCAAGGGGTCGCTGGTTCGAATCCAGTCGCCCCGACCAGAATGTCTAATCTGGTCGCAGTTATTAAACGAAGTGCGAACCCATTTTGCCTGCCCCGACATTTAGTTTTCCTATTCGGCTTATCCTTCGCTTCGTTCAAGACTACGTCCTCGCAAAAAATCTGTTTTTTTAAGGTTGCTCCGAACAAATTTTTAAAAAGGTGGTTATTTTTGCTCGGTCTCGTCCGCCCCGCCGGGCTTGAGAAACTGCCTTTCCCTTTAATTGGCAAATTTTGAATGGGGGCAAAATTTGCTTTATTTTTCATTTAATTTGTTATATAATACTATAACGGGCGATAAATAAAAATACTATTACAAAAGTAGTATCATAAAAGGTTATGATTGCAAAGAACATAAAAAGATTTAGAATGAAAAAAGGGTTATCGCAAGAAAAACTGGCCCGTCTTGCAGATATTTCTAATAATACCCTTATAAAGATTGAACAGGGCATTGCAAAAGAGCCAACCATTACTACGGTTAGTAAAATAGCCTCTGCTTTGGGGGTTCCTATTGATGAGTTGGTAAAGGGAAATAAGAATAGATAAAAAGAGGAAGTTATGAGAGGCACCATTAATAATAAAAAGAAGTTATTGGAAGCGTGCAAGAAGAACGACATTGTGTTCTTGGCAATATTCGGCTCTTTTGTTAAAGGAGACTATACAAAGGAGAGCGATATTGATTTTTTAGTTCGTTTTTCTAAAACTAAGAGTTTGCTTGAACTTGTAAGGATGGAGAGGATGTTCTCTGAAGTTTTAGGGAAAAAGACAGACTTACTGACTGAAGCTTCTATCAGTCCCTATTTGAGAGGCAGGATTAAAAAGGAAATGGAGATAGTTTATGAAAGGGCGAGATGATACTGTATATCTAAAGCATATTTTAGATGCAGTTATTAGAATTGAAGGGTATCTTTCCGGGGTTAACCGGGGAGTTTTTACCAAGACTTTGCTTCTTCAAGACGGGGTCATTCGGCAGATTGAAATTATCGGAGAAGCGGCTAAGAGAATTTCTACTGGTTTGCGAAGCAAATACTCTCATATTCCCTGGAAAGATATAGCTGGAATGCGGGATAAGCTGATTCATGATTATTTTGGAGTAGATATCAAAGCAGTCTGGTCTACAACAAAAAAAGATATTCCGAAGCTCAAAGCGGAGGTGGAGCAAATTTTGAAGGATATTACATAGCGAAGGAATTGCATGGATGTTGGCAGAAAAGTAAATTAATCCTTACAAGAAAATTTTAGTGAAAATGAAGCTCGTTTATTAATTGTTCGGTCTAAAAAGGTTACAAAGTAATGGAGTATTTCAGTGTCATCATCGAAAACAGAAAAATCTCCTGAAGAACTTGGGGTTGATCTTTCGTTAGGTTTTCAGAAATTTTCCATAGCTCCAATTGTGAAAGAATGCCTTAATTCTGCCGAGGAAGATCAAAGAAGTTGGCGATTCCAAATACAAATCAACAACTCCCGATATTATTTTTCAGTACAAAAATGAAAAATATTTAGTTGAAATAAAGTCTTTTAGCAAAAAAGGCTTTGATCATAAAATACATGTTAGACAATGGAGAAAAGAATATTATTATTTTTATTACTGATTGTTCTGTAGGTAGGAGATTCGATCAATGCATCAAAGATATTGATGAGATAATACGTAGCGGATACAAAGAATACCTAAAAGGAAACAAGAAAATACCACAGGAATTAGTATTGTTAAGCGCATTAAATACAAATGATAGGAATGGGAATAATTATATCGAAAAGTATGTTAAGTCAGAAAAATTTTTTATAGTAACCGATGAGCGGCAACCATCAAATTTTAATGAAATAATTGCTGGAAAATTAATGGATCGTCAACTTTTAGATTTTTTTAAAACAGCGCGATTGAAAATATTTTAAATAAAACAATATAACCAATCAATTCATACTGACTGTTACCTAACGCTATTTGCGTTGGGTAACGGCAGGTGATTTCCAATGTTATTTTCTATTTAAAAGGTAAATTTTGCCCCCATTCAAAATTTGCCAATTAAAGGGGAAGGCAGTTTCTCAAGCCCGGCGGGGCGGACGAGACCGAGCAAAGAATAATTCCTTAAGAAAATTTAGGCAGGTAAAATGGATAAAAAAGAGCTTGCTCTAATTCTAAAAGAGGGCGAAGGCTACAGGGTTGAATTCAAAGAGAGATTATCAGGCATAGATAAAGATATTGTGGCTTTTTCTAATTCTTTAGGAGGGAGGATATTGGTAGGAGTGACAGATGAGGGAAAAATCAGAGCAGTAAAAATAACTAATCGCCTAAGGTCTGAAATTCAGAATATAGCCCCAAAAGTTTAGATTAGGCAAAACAGTTTTTAGAAGAAACCAGCTAACTTCTGATTTATTTTCCAGAATTCAGTTTGGCGAAAAAATGGGCACAGGGTTTAAAAGAATGAAAGATATTTGTAAGGCGGAAAGTACTCCTTTCCCTAATGTAGAATATACTGATATTCATTTTTACATTACTTTTAAGCAGAGCAGGGAATACCTAAAGATGGCAGAGGCGGAGGAAAAGGTCGGAGAAAAGGTGGTCAGAAAAGGTGGTCAGAAAAGGTGGTCAGAATTAACAGAAAGGCAAGCAGAAATATTACAGTTAATTAAAGAAAATTCAAAGATATCAAGAAAAGAATTGTCAGATAAACTAAATATAAATCCCTCTGCAGTCCAAAAACATATAGAGAAACTAAAAGAAAAAGAATTCATTGAAAGAATCGGCCCTGATAAAGGCGGGTATTGGAAGGCGTTATAAAAAAGGTTCGCACGGTGAAAAAACAGTTTTTCCCTGTAGGGAAATTGCCGCAAGTTTTGCTTGAGAGGTTGCTCAAACAATATGTAACCATAGACAAACAAGTTCTGGTTGGGCCGTCTATAGGAGAAGATGCAACTGTTATAGATTTTGGAGATACATGCCTTGTTGCAAAGACAGACCCGATTACTTTTGTAGGTAAAGACTGCGGCTGGTATGCGGTTAACATAAATGCGAATGATATTGCGACTATGGGTGCGGTTCCGCGATGGTTTCTCGCAACAATCCTACTGCCGGAAGGTGAAGCAGGAGAAAAATATGTTGAAGAAATTTTTGAAAATATATCATCAGCCTGCAGGGAGTTTGAGATTTCCTTTTGCGGAGGGCATACAGAAATTACCTCTCATCTTGACAGAACAATAATTGTCGGGCAAATGCTGGGAGAGGTTTCAAAAGATAAGCTTGTGCTATCTTCCGGTGCAAAGAAGGGGGATGATGTCCTGTTAACAAAGGGGATTGCTATTGAAGGAACATCTATTATTGTCAGGGAGAAAGAGAGTTATCTGAAGAAAAAATATAGGCCCGCTGCTATAAAGCGAATGAAGGAATTTGCAAAAGTTCCAGGAATAAGTGTTCTTAAAGAGGCTCTTCTTGCGAACACTCTCCCGGGGATTCATGCTATGCACGACCCGACTGAAGGTGGACTCTCCATGGGATTATATGAACTGGCAAAAGCTTCTAAAGTCGGGGTAGAAATTGAGGAGGATAAAATATTTGTATTTCCTGAGAGTCTTAAGTTATGTAATGAATTCAAATTGAATCCGTTTGGTCTGATTGCCTCAGGTTCCCTCATCATAATCACAGCTCCGGAGATAACAGATAAGGTCCAGAAATTACTGAGAGATAACCGGATAAATGTTTCAGTAATTGGCAGGGTTGTAGAGGAACCCGGGGTGAAGTCGGTTAAAAAAGGGAAGAAGAAGGCATTCCCATTTTTTGAACAGGATGAGATAACAAAAATACTGTGAGGGGAGAAGTGATGGTAAGAATTGCTGTTCTACTTTCAGGTGGAGGGCGGACGCTTCAGAATATAGTTGACCACATAAAGGAAGGTAAACTAACTGCAGAAGTTGTTGTTGTTCTCGGGAGTCGTCCTGATGCATACGGACTTGAAAGAGCAAGGAAAGAAGGAATTGAAACTATCTGTGTTCCCTACAAGGAATATAAGAGAGAGGGGGACACAGACGGATTCAGCAAGGCAATCAATGAGCATCTCAACAAAAATGAAATAGACCTTATTGTTATGGCAGGTTTCATGCATCTTTTTAAAGCGGATGAGAAATGGAATGGGCGTATTATGAATATTCACCCTGCGCTGATTCCTTCTTTTTGCGGTACGGGGTTATATGGACACCATGTGCACGAAGCTGTGATTGAATATGGAGCTAAAGTTTCCGGATGCACAGTCCACTTTGCAGATAACGTTTATGACCACGGCCCGATAATACTTCAGTCTGCAGTTCCCGTAAAAGATGAAGATACCCCTGAGACTCTTGCCGCAAGAATTTTTAAAGAAGAGTGCAAACTATATCCAAGAGCAATTCAACTATTTGCAGATGGGAAACTTGAAATTGTAGATGGACGGGTGAGAATCGGGGAGATTGAAAATGCTGATAAGAAAGGCAAAAGTCGAGAATGTTGAAAAAATTAAGAAGCTGATTGGCAACTGGGCTGAGAAAGGATTGATGCTTCCACGCTCTATCAGTGAGCTTTATGAGACTATACGGGATTTCTGGGTCTGTGAGGAGGAAGGGGAAATTATTGGTTGTGCGGCGCTTCATGTTGACTGGGAAGACCTCGGTGAAATCAAATCAGTTGCAGTTGATGAGAAAAATCACAGGAGAGGTATAGGGACAAAATTATTAAAGGTATGTCTGTCAGAAGCTGAGGAAATTGGGCTCAGAAAAGTTTTTGCTCTTACCTACAGCCAAGACTTCTTTGAGAAAAACGGGTTCAAACTGATTGATAAATCACTCCTACCGCATAAAATCTGGAGCGAATGTATAAGATGCCCGAAATTTCCAAATTGTGATGAAGTAGCGCTTATCTACGAACTTGGAGGCAGAGTAGAGAGCAAATAAAATGTCCCGATGATGGTTTTCCCATCCTTTATCTTGCCTTCTTCAATCAGTTTCACAATTTCAGAAGCGCTCAGAAAGACCGTTTCAATCAATTCATCGTGCTCTGTATTCTTCTCCCCTTTCTGAAGTTCAGTAGCCTTAAACAGATGGATACATTCATCGCTGAACCCCGGTGAGGGGAAAAATCTGAGAATTTTTTCAAGTTTCCCTGCCCGGAATCCTGTTTCCTCTTTTAACTCTCTCATGGCGCAGGTCTCTGCATTTTCTCCTTTCTCAAGTTTCCCTGCCGGAATTTCAAGCAGAGCTTCCTCAACAGGTTTACGGAACTGCCTGACGAGAACAATTCTCCCGTCAGGAAGAACTGGAACTACTGCAACAGCTCCAGGATGTTCTACAATTTCCCTGAGAGCCTCCCTGCCATTGGGAAGAAGAACTTTATCAACTCGCAGATTTATAATTCTGCCTTTATGTACATATTTCCGCTCTACAGTTTTCTCATCCATTTATTTGTCCTGGGATCAAGTCCAAAACTCACTACTCAAGCTATCCGTTGTATTCTGTATCATACTTTGCAGTGTCATGCAACTAAAATGTTGCCACAAATCTGATAGAGTGATATACTTTCTGAAAATGAAGCCCGAGATTGGTCCTGAGACAAAAGTCGTTGGTGTGTTTGGTTATCCTGTCAAGCATAGTGCATCCCCTGCAATGCACAATGCCGCATTTAGAGCATGCGGTCTTGACTATCTATACGCAGCTTTTGAAGTCAAACCGGAACATCTCAGGGATGCTCTTCTTGGACTGCCAGCACTTGGTATCTGCGGGGTGAATTTGACAATCCCACATAAGGAAAACGCCATCCAGTATATGAATGAACTCAGTGAGGAAGCAGCCGCTACGGGAGCAGTAAATACAGTGGTTATTGAATCAGGTAAGTTAAAGGGATATAACACGGATATAGAAGGTTTCCTGGAATCCTTATCTGAGGATGCTGGTTTCACACCTGGGGAAAAAAAAGTTGTCGTGCTTGGCGCGGGCGGTGCGGGAAGAGCTATTTCTTTTGCTCTTGCGAAGGAGAAAGCTTCAGAACTGATAATAGCCAATAGAACTGCCAGGCGGGCGGAGAAACTGGTGTCCGAGATAAGGCAAAAGTTCCCGGAGGTCAAAATAAAAGCAATGCCTCTTAGCTCAAATTCTATTGGGGAGGAGATTTCCTCCTGCACACTTCTTGTGAATGTTACTCCTCTTGGAATGAAGGGGGAAATGCCTGTCTCAAACACAGAATGCCTCCATGAAGGACTTACTGTCTATGATTTGATTTATACTCCGTTATCCACCCCTTTACTGGAGGAGGCAAAGAAAAGGGGGGCAAAAACAGTGAATGGGCTCAGTATGCTTGTTTATCAGGGAGCGGCCTCATTTGAACTGTGGACTGGTAAGGAGCCGCCAATAAGTGTAATGAAACAGGCGGTAAGGGAAGAAGTCATAAAAAGATGCAAATAGCTGCGGGAATAGTCTTTTTTATTCTTGGAGCGGTTGTTGGGAGTTTTCTCAATGTTTGTATTCACCGCCTTCCAAGGGGTGAATCTCTCATTAAGCCCGGCTCACATTGTCCCAAATGTGGCAGACATATCCGCTGGTTTGACAATATACCGATGTTAAGTTACATTTTCCTTAAAGGAAGATGCAGATACTGCGGCGGGACAATATCAAAACGCTACTTTATTGTTGAGTTCATCTCGTCTCTACTTTTCCTAACATTGTATATGCAGTTTGGGTTGAGTATTAATTTGCTTATTTATTTGGTATTTACATCGTCTCTTGTCGTCATGAGTTTCATAGATTTTGAATACAGAATAATACCGGATGTTTTAGATTGTTCCGGAATAGTGCTGGGTTCGCTTTTGTCAATTCTTCATCCGGCAGTCCACATTCGTCCCCAGCCATGGGATAGGTTATTTACATCACCTGCAATTGCTTCTATGGCAGATTCTCTTTCAGGGATAATTCTTGGAGGAGGATTTCTAATTGTGCTTGGTATTTTGGGGCGGGCTATTTTCAAGAAGGAGGCGATGGGTTTTGGAGATGTTAAACTTCTCGCAATGATAGGGGCTTTTCTCGGATGGCAGATGGTTCTCCTCACTATTTTTATTTCTGCTTTAATTGGCTCTATCGTCGGGATAATCTTGAAACTGAAAACAAGCGGAAGCTACATTCCGTATGGACCATATCTTGCTCTTGGTGCAATTATTGCAATTTTTAAAGGGGAGAAAATCATATTATGGTATATTGGAGGGCTTGGATAAAATGCTTAGATATCTAACTGCAGGCGAATCACATGGGAGGTGTCTCATAGCAATTGTGGAAGGTGTCCCGTCAGGGCTGTGTTTGAAGAGCTCCCTCATCGACCGGGAACTTGCAAGACGGCAGATTGGCTATGGAAGAAGTGAACGGATGAAAATGGAAGAGGACCATGTTGAGATACTTTCAGGGGTACGCGGTGACATTACAATTGGAAGTCCAGTCTGTCTTATCATTCCCAATAAAGCAGGGGAGAAATGGCATTCTTCCCCGCCTTTAACTGCTTTAAGACCCGGACATGCAGATTTAGCAGGAGCATTAAAATATAACCACAAAGACTTGAGGAGTGTCCTGGAGCGTTCCAGCGCTCGTGGAACTGCAACCAGGGTAGCAGTTGGAGCGATTGCAAGGACGCTTATCAGGGAAGTAGGAATAGAAGTAATAAGCCATGTCACTCAGATTGGAACTGTCAAAGCGAATTCTGCAGTGAAAATAGTCCAGAGTCGACAGGATGAAAGCAAGAAAATTCTTTCAGAGGTTGATAGATCTCCTCTCCGCTGTCTTGATGAAGAGGCAGCACAAAGAATGAGAAGGAAAATAGATGCCGCAAAACGCAGAGGAGATACTCTTGGCGGGACTTTCGAAGTGATTGTTACAGGAATCCCGCCAGGACTTGGTAGTTATGTGCACTGGGACAGGAAACTTGATGGTCAGCTTGCGCAGGCAGTAATGAGTATCCAGGCAATTAAAGGGGTTGAAATAGGGCTTGGTTTCAGCTATGCAGGTTTCTCCGGTTCAGAAGTTCATGATGAGATTATCTACAGGGACGGTTTCCGACATAAATCAAATAATGCCGGAGGGTTGGAAGGAGGTGTAACAAATGGGGAACCAATCATCCTGCGTGCAGTGATGAAACCAATTCCAACACTCCAGAAACCACTTCCATCAATTGACTTGAGGACAAAGAAAAGGGTGAGAGCTTCAATCCAGAGAAGTGATGTATGTGCAGTTCCAGCGGCAGGTGTTGTGGCAGAGGCAGTTGTCGCAATAGAAATTGCAAAGGCATTTCAGGAAAAGTTTGGTGGTGATACATTGCGGGAGATTAGAAGAAATTACAAAGGGTATCTGAATCAAATGAAAAAAGCATAGACTAAAGAGATGAAAAATATTATTCTCATTGGCTTCATGGGGAGCGGAAAAACTGTTGTTGGGAAGATGATTTCTGAAAAGTTGAATCGCAAATTCATAGATATTGACAAACTGATTGAGGAAGAACAGGGGCAGACAATCCAGGAAATATTCTCTGACCTGGGGGAAGGCTACTTCAGAAAATTAGAGAAGGAAATGGTAGTTAGGGCAGTCAAAGATGGAAACCAGGTGATTGCCACCGGAGGGGGAGTTGTGCTGGATCCGGAAAATATGGCAAACCTTCGCAAGAATGGAGTTATTATCTGGCTTGCTGTCTCACCGGAAGCAGCGCGCAGGAGGACACAGGGGGATGGGAGCAGACCACTTCTCAGGGTAAACTATCCTGAGCAGACAATTGAGGAACTTCTCGGTTTCCGGGAACCTTTCTATTCCCAAGCTGATTTTAAAGTTGAAACTTCAAATCTCTCAGTTGAGGAAGTAGTAAGTAAAATCCTGAATTTTCTTGAAGGGGGGGAGGGAAATGAGTGACGTCAGCAAAGAACTTGTGAGGATATTCTTTGAATTAAATGGTTTCTTTGTGAAAAAGGAAACATACCTTCTGGTAAAGAGGGTTCAGGCAAAAGGAACTCATTCAGGGGATTTCATTCTGTCGGCGGATAGCCTTAACAAAGTCCATCAGGCTCTGGTTGACGTAAAAGGGTGGCATACAGAAGTATTCTTTCCATCTGTAATTGATTCATCCCCTGAAATTTTCAGTTTCCTGGGGGAGGAGAGCTTGAAAGAAGCAGAGAGGTTTTTTGAGAGAAAAAGATTCAAGAAGATTATTGTTGTGCCAAAATTGCCGGGTGTCAAAGAAACATTAAAAAAAAGCGTAAGCTTACTCAGACAAAACGGGGTTGACCATGTGATTGAATTTCCAGTAATTCTTGACTGTCTCATACACCATGTAAGGACAAATGTAAATTATGTGGACAATGATTTGCTCCAGCTTATCCGTATATTCAAATGCTACAGTTTCTATAGACCTCCGCAATTGGAGTTGTTTATCCCTGAAAGGCGGTTAGCGGTGAGCAGTTCACGGATACGCGAAAACTGAGCGAAGATGATAAAAACATTTCCGGGAGGGATACATCCTCCTCAGTATAAAAGTCTCACAGCTGAAAAGTCAGTGGAGACACTTCCGCTTCCTCAAAAGGTCTTCATCCCATTGGGACAGTATACGGGCGCGGCTGCCACTCCAACAGTTTCTGTTGGAGATAAAGTAAAAACAGGGGAAAAGATTGGGGAAAGCAACGCTTTTGTCTCAGCTCCTGTTCATGCTGCTATCTCCGGGAAAGTTACTGCAATCTCCATGCATCCACATCCTGTTGTCGGGAGGGAGGAGGCAATAGTTATTGAAAGAGAAGGGGATGAATGGGTGGAATTGAGGGGTCACAGTTCATATGAAATATTAACTCCCGGGGAGATAAGAGAAATCGTCCGTTCTGCAGGTATTGTTGGGCTTGGAGGGGCAGGATTCCCAACGGCTGTCAAAATTTCCCCGCAAAAACAGATTGACACCTTTATCCTGAACGGAGCTGAATGTGAACCATACATCAGCGCAGATTACAGATTAATGGTTGAGAATGCAGAAGAAATAGTTACAGGAATGAAAATTCTCATGCACGCTCTCGGAGTCAATAAAGGTTATATTGCCATTGAGGATAATAAGCCGCAGGCTATGAGAGAAATGGAAAAGGCTTCATCGTCTGAGCCAGGAATAAAAGTGGTGCTGCTTAGAACAAAATATCCACAGGGTAGTGAGAAACAACTTATAAAAGCAATTCTCAACAGGGAAGTTCCTTCAGGCGGACTTCCGCCTGATGTTGGAGTGGTGGTCAACAATGCTGCAACGGCGAAAGCTTGCGCAGATGCAGTTCTCCTCGGTAAACCGTTGATAGAAAGAGTGGTTACAGTCGCAGGACCTAATGTTGTGGAGCCAAAAAATATAAGAGTGAGAATCGGGACCCCATTTAAAGATTTGATTGAGTTCTGCGGGGGAACTGTAGAAACAATCACAAAGTTAGTTGCAGGTGGACCTCTTATGGGGGTCGCACAATATAGTCTCCAGACTCCTGTTATTAAAGGGACATGCGGGATTATTGTTTTCTCTTCAAAGGATGTTCCGGATTTTAGACCTTCTGAATGTATAAGATGCGGGTTCTGCGTTGATGTCTGTCCAATGGGACTTCTCCCGGGTGAACTTGCTACATACATTGAGAAAGAACAGTGGGATGAATGTGAGAAATCCGGTCTTTCTGACTGTATGGAATGTGGCTCGTGCGCTTATATATGCCCTGCAAAAAGACAGATTGTCCAGCTTATCAAGTATGGGAAAGCAAAAATTGCGGCAGTGGGGAAAAAGGGGTTGTTAGGGGAAGGATTTTCCCTAACGTAGTTCCCCGAAGG
Source organism: bacterium (assembly GCA_030606215.1). GTDB lineage: Bacteria > NPL-UPA2 > JAUVJM01 > JAUVJM01 > JAUVJM01 > JAUWGW01. The sequence goes on along the minus strand of JAUWGW010000018.1, from coordinate 13,844 downwards.
GGCTGTGGGGAGGAGCGAAGTGGCGAATTTTCTTGTAATTGGTGGTGGTGTAGCAGGGTTGAGAGCCGCTATAGAATTAGCCGGTTCTGGAGAGGTACTTGTCATCACGAAGGGGAAGGTTATGGAAAGTTCCACCTGGCGTGCGCAGGGAGGTATTGCGGTTGCTCTTGCCGAAGGGGATGAGCCCGAACTGCACATGAAGGATACTCTTAAAGCCGGGGTAGGATTATGCGATGAGTCTGCGGTGAAAATCCTTGTTGAGGAAGGAGTCCCCAGAGTTGAGGAACTCATATCGTGGGGTGCAAATTTTGATAAAGAAAATGGGAAACTTTCTTTCACACAGGAAGGAGCACACAAAATCAGGCGTATAATACATGCCATGGGCGATGCGACCGGGGAGGAAGTCCACAGAACACTTATGCGAAGGGTGCAGGGAATAGAAAATATAAAATTCTTTGAACACACCTTTCTCATAGATCTCCTAATTGAAGGAGAGGAGTGCTCAGGTGCGCTTATTATGGATCAAAATGGGGAAGAACAGATTATCTTTGCTTCTGCAATAATTCTTGCAAGCGGTGGTGCTGGTCAACTCTATAGGGATACAACCAATCCACCGGTTGCCACAGGTGATGGGCTTGCTATTGCGTATAGAGCTGGATGTGAATTGCAGGATATGGAATTTATTCAATTCCATCCAACAACTCTTTATCTTCCGTCCGCTCCCTGTTTTCTAATATCTGAATCTGTGCGCGGTGAAGGTGGAGTTCTTAAAAATTCAAAAGGGGAAGCTTTCATGAGTGAATATCATGAGATGGGAGATCTTGCTCCGCGCGATGTGGTCTGTAGAGCTATCTTCAACCAGATGTGGAGGACCAAAAGTAGCAATGTCTTTCTTGATATGAGACATTTAAAGCCCGATTTTTTGAAGCGCCGCTTCCCTAATATATACATGACCTGTAAGAAATACGGGCAGGATATAACCAGAGACCTTATTCCCGTAAGACCTGCGGCACATTTTCTTATGGGTGGGGTCAAAACGGACTTGAACTCCGAGACTAACATAAAGAGGTTGTTCTCATGTGGGGAGGCGGCTTCAGTGGGAGTTCACGGAGCAAACAGACTTGCAAGTAATTCTCTCCTTGAAGGGCTGGTTTTTGGGAAAAGAGCGGGGGTATCTTCATCAAAATGTCTTGGCGAGCTTGCTCGCCCGAACAGAGCTCGCCCGAATAAAGATGCCTCACCCAAAATAAACTTTGGGGAAATAAAAAAATCTCTCCAGGAACTGATGGAGGAGAAAGCTGGTATCATCAGATGTGGGAAATCTCTTAAAGAAGCGCTTGAAAAATTAGAGGAATGGGATAAAATATTAGAGGTTCCACTTTCTTCACAGGAAGAGTTTGAACTCAGGAATATGGTTACAGTTGCCAGACTGATTACTGCCTCAGCATTGAGGCGGGAGGAAAGTCGTGGAGCTCATTTTCGTTCCGACTTCCCGGCAACTGATGATAAAAAGTGGAAAAGGCATATTGTCACCAAGAGAGGGGGATAACAAATGCCCAAAATATACATAATTGATGTTACAAATAGAGACGGTGTCCAGACAGCAAAACTCGGGCTTGCGAAGCTGGAGAAAACAATGATAAACATCTATCTTAACGAGATGGGAGTTTACCAGAGTGAGTTTGGATTCCCTGTAACGCGCCATGAGACAAACTATCTCAATGCCAACCTTGAGCTCGCAGAGATGGGTGTATTGAAACCTATAATTTTAACAGGATGGTGCAGGGCTATTGTTAAAGATGTAGAAGAATCGTTCAGGTTAACAAATGTCAAGCATCTCAACATTTCAATCTCAACTTCTGAGCAGATGACTCGCGGCAAATTTCAGGGACGGGTTGTCAGAAAATCTTCTGAGAGCTCTTCCAAACCAAACATTATTAAAATGATGATTGACGCTCTTGACAGAGCAAAAGAACTTGGGGTTGTTACTATTGGAGTCAATGCTGAGGATGCCTCACGAACAGATATGGGCTATTTAGTAGAGTTTTCTCTCGCGGCAAAGGAGCACCATGCAGATAGAATAAGATATTGTGATACACTTGGTTATGATGACCCCCTCACGATATATGAACGGGTCAGAAAACTCGCCGAGGCTGTAAAAATTCCTATAGAAATGCATTGTCATAATGATCTCGGAATGGCTCCCGCGAACTCGGTTGCAGGTGCGAAAGGAGCAATTGACGCCGGGGTGGATGTGTACATTAACACTGCTGTGAATGGGATGGGCGAAAGGGCAGGAAATTGTGACCTTGTATCGGTAATAGTAGGTCTCAAGAAATCCAGTGGATTTGAGAAAAGTAACCTGCTTGATGAGAGAATAAACCTGGGGAAAAGCTGGCAGATTGCAAAATACGCATCATATGCTTTTGGAGTCCCGATACCGATTAACCAGGTAGCTGCTGGCGATAATGCTTTTGCACATTCCTCAGGTATTCATGCCGATGGAGCTCTGAAAGACAGACGTAACTATGAGTTGTATGATTTTGAAGAACTTGGACGGGGAGAACCAGAGATTATTGAGACAGGAAGACAGATAGTTGCCGGTGAGTATAGTGGAATTAAAGGTTTTAGAAATGTCTATGATAAATTAGAGGTAGAGTTTAAAGATGATGCTGAGGCAACGAGAATCTTAGAACTTGTGCGTTTTGCAAATGTTCACACGCAGAAACCGTTGACTGAAGGCGAACTCAAATTCATTGCAAAATATCCTGAACAGGCAAGAAAAATTATGACGGTAATTCCCTAATGCTTCCTCCCAGAAACATCTTCTTGACGACAAAATTCAACTTTTAAGTTTCTCTCCTACATCCCTGATAATTTCGTCTCGATGCTTCTCATCTATGTCAATGAACTGCAAGCCCGATTCATATCTACCGATCTCAATCTGCTTTATCCACATAACTTTCGCAGTAGCATATATCGGGAGTCTTGCTGTTGACGGGTCATCAATTGGTTTGTAAATCTGGGTTTTCAAGATGTTACCGGGAGAAAGACAGAACTCAGTTTCAAAGCAAAACCCGCCACCACTTATATTTATTGTGGAAGAAGTTTTAATTTCCGAGGTTTCAGGAGCCTCATAGAGCAAAGGCACATTTTCTCCTAAACGAGGATGTTTTCTCTTTTCCGAACCTGCGTATGTTTTTGCCATTATTCTATCCATTTTGGAACTCCAGCCTCACTAACCAACGATAACACATGGTAGCGCTAACGGGAATCGAACCCGTGTCTCCACCTTGAGAGGGTGGTGTCCTAGACCCCTAGACGATAGCGCCAGAGATCTAAAATTCTACCTTGGGAACTTCCCTTGCTTTCTCCTCAGCTTCAAAGTAGGCGGCAGGTTCAGTAAGTCCCCTTATTCGGGCAAAGAAACTTCCAAACAAAGTGCGGATATAAGTATTGAAAGTCCGCACACTCTCGTTGTACCGCATCCTCTGAACTGCAATTCGGTTTTCGGTCCCTTCCAGTTGAGTCTGCAGAGATAAGAAGTTTTCGCTCGCCTTGAGGTCAGGATAATTCTCAGCCACTAACAGGAGACGCGAAATAGCTCCTTCCATCCCCCTTGCGGCTTTCATCTTTTCCTGATTGGTTCTGGCAGATGCCCACTGACTGCGAAGTTTTGTAATCTCAGTGAATATTTCCCTCTCATGAGCGGCATATCCTTTAACTGTGTTTACGAGATTTGGAATCAAGTCATAGCGCCTCTGAAGCACAGTATCAACCTGTCTCCAGCTTGCCTTAACTGCCTCATCCAGTCTTACCACTCTATTATAACCTGAAATGAACCAGATTCCAAGAAAAATAATAAGTAGAAGAATGATCCCTGCTGCAACCAGACATCCCTTTTTCATGATTCACTCCTTGTTACCATCTGAACGATGCTCCGCCTCCTCCACTCAAACCTCCTCCAAAGCCGCCGAATCCTCCTCCAAAACCGCCGGTGCCAGTATGCCCGCCACGACCCCAGTATCCAGGTCTCCCGAAAAGTAAAAAGCCAAATAGCCCCATGCGCAAACCAAATATGAGGATGAAAAAAAGCAGCGTGAACAAAGTGCTGAAAATTGAGCCGGTTGGGGATGAACGGTCAGATACATAACCAGTTTTCGCCAGAGCTTCCTTTAAATCTACATTGTATTCCCTGGAAATCTCTTCAGCCACAGCCACAGTTCCTGCAAGAAGTCCTTTCCCAAATTCCTGCTGTTTGAAATAAGGGAGCATTTTCTTGCGGATTATCTGCGAGCAAAGAGCATCCGGCAATGCTCCTTCCAGACCATATCCCGTCTCTATTCTCCCTGCTCTCTCCTTCATGGACAGAACAATCAAGACACCGTTATCTTCCCCTTTTTTACCTATTCCCCAACGCTCAAATAATTCTACCGCATACGTTTCAATTGGCAGTGGGGCTATTGTCGGGACAGTAACAATAGCTATTTCTGCTGTTGTGCTTTTTTCCACTGCCTGGATGAGGGAGGTCAACTGAGCCTCTGCATCTCCGGAGATAACATTAGCAAAGTCGTTGACATAGCCGGCGTATTCGGGGAATCCGGGCTCCTCAGCCAGAGCTGTGCCAACCGCAAGACATATTACTACCACAAACAGGTGATGTAGCTTCATTTTAATTCATCCACAGCGATTGCTAATTTACGAATCTCTTCTAAATATTTTCCTAAGAACTTATCTGCTTCCATCCCTGCAATTTTTTCGTCTCCCCTCTTATCTCTCAGGATGCTGAGAAAAACTCCTCTATCCACATCAAATTCGGAAGAGATTCTGTTTATGACTTCCTCCTTCTCCAGCGGAACTTTCCATCCCTTCAGACGAAGCATATTACGGAAGGTAGGAATGAGAGAGGTAAGGGATTCAACGAGGAGAGCTTCAACCCCTTTTCTTCTCAATCCGATCTCCAGGTATGCCTGTCTCAGCCTGATCAATTTCCCTTTAAGCTGCTGCTCACACTGGAGTCGTATATTATCCTTTTTTATCTCCAGAGCTTCCAGTATATCCTGTCCATATATGGTGATATGGTTCTCTTTCATTTCCAGGAATTCAATGGGGAAGACATCTGTTGAAGTTTTAATATGCCTCTCGGTAAGGAAAAGAGGAGCAATAATTCCTTTCTTCCTTCCCTTGGCTACTGATTTGAGACTCATCCTGAGAGATGTGAACTCTAACTCTTTGAAGACAAAGAGAAGGTTGATATTAGATTTGCCAGCAATAAAATCCTTGCCGGTAGAGCTGCCGTAAACAATGATAGTCTTGAGATTATCTCCATGAAGTTTAATCATACCCAGGCTGTAGGGCTCTACTATTTTTCTTACCTGTTGAGGCAAACTGGCTAAATTAACTAATTCACTCAATGTGATATCCCCCTTTTCATGCTGCAATTCAGACAGTGCTTTCATACATAGTAGCTACTGTCTGATATTATCATCATCTTTCCTCAAAAGCAAGAAGTTTTAAAAAAGTGGTAATGCAATACTCTATTCGGCTTTGGCCTGGCTTTGGCAGTCCTGCGTCCTCACCCTCGCCAAAATACTTGACTAACATCATACTTGACTAAAATACTCGTATATGTTATAAAATTAAACTAAGATGGAAGAGGGTCTAGTATTAGAAACTAAAAGAAAGATGGCTAAGGTACAGATCAAGCGTGGAAATACTTAAGGAATGAAAATATCCACCAAAGGAAGATATGGAATTAGACTGATGATTGCCCTCCTAAAACATTATGGGGAAGGCCCTGTTTCTGTTAAGCATATTTCTGAAAAAGAAAGAATTTCTATAGATTATATTGAGCAGCTATTTATCAGACTCAAAAAATGTGGTTTTGTCAAAAGTGTCCGTGGCCCTAAAGGAGGTTTTTTGTTAGCAAAAGCGCCCTCTAATATTAGTATTGGAGATATTTTAAAATGTGTAGGAGAGTCAATTGCTCTAACCCCTTGTATTCTTATGGACAAGAAAGGATGTTATAACTGTCCGTTATGTGGCAGGTGTGGGGCGCAAAGGTTCTTTGAAGAAGCTACAATCAAATTAAAGGAGATAATGGATTCTAAGTCTCTGTTAAGTCTTCTTAATAAGTCTACCAAAAATATACATGGTAAGATAAAGGCAAGATAGGAGGCGGTAAGATGTCTTTGGCAAAATGTGAGAGAGAGCTAAAGATGGTGCTAAAAGAATGTGGGAATAAGAATGAAGCACTACTGCCCTGTCTCCATGTTGCTTGTGAAAAATGCGGATATTTGACAGAAGAGATTATTACATTTTTAGCTAAAGAGTTAAATCTACCTCCAGTTGAGGTTTATAGTGTAGCTACTTTTTATTCTATGTTTAATCTGCAAAGACAGGGTAAGTATGTTATTCGTATTTGCGTATCTTTGCCTTGTTATCTTAGAGGTTCAAAAAAGATTTTAGAGACGTTAAAAGATGAATTAAATATTGAAACAGGCCAAACTACAAAAGATAAAAAATTTACTATAGAGGCAGTTTCCTGTTTAGGTCTTTGTGATAAGGCGCCGGCTATGATGGTCAATAAAGAAGTTTATGGAAATTTGACGCCTAAAAAAGTAAAAAAGGTAATTCTTCAATATAAAGCTAAAAGATGAAAGTGGTCTTAAAGAATATAGAAAAGAGAGGCTATAAAGGGAATATAGATAGTTATCTAAAAGAAGGGGGCTATAATGCTTTTAAAAAAGCCCTTAAGATGAAGCCAGACCAAATTCTATTTGAAATCAAGAAATCTAAATTGGTAGGTAGGGGTGGTGCAGCATTTCCTACGGAATTAAAATGGGAATTCGCCAAAAAGTGTAAAGAATATCCTAAATATGTGGTTTGTAATGCTGACGAGGGTGAACCGGGTACTTTTAAAGATAGAATCATCTTAGAAAATGACCCCCATTTGGTTCTGGAGGCAATGATTATCTGTGGGTTTACCGTTGGCGCCGAAGAAGGTTTTATTTATATCCGAGGAGAGTATTTCAAGGCTTATGAAATCTTAAAAAGGGCAATAGAAGAAGCAGAGAGGAATAATTTCTTAGGGAAGAATATTCTTGGCTCTAATTTTTCCTTTAAAATCACGCTTTTCCGAGGTGCTGGCAGCTATGTTTGTGGAGAGGAGACTGCCCTTTTAGATTCACTGGAAGGTAAAAAAGGACAATCTCGGGTAAAGCCACCTTTCCCTACATTTGTTGGATTTAAGAATAAGCCAACAGTTTTAAATAATGTAGAGACATTCGCAAATATTCCAGAGATTATTTTAAAGGGTGGAGATTGGTTTTCTCAAATAGGTTCTCCTTTATCTTGTGGGACAAAATTATATTGCCTTTCTGGAGATGTTAACAGGCCCGGAGTATATGAACTCCCTGCAAATATTACTTTAAAAGAATTGATAGAAAAATGTGGTCAAGGTGTACGAGGAAAGCTCAAAGCGATATTGCCAGGTGGAGTTTCCAGCAATCTTTTGACTGATAAAGAGTTAAATATAACCTTGGATTATCCCAGCGTGCAAAAAGCAGGTAGTATGTTAGGTTCAGGGGCAGTAATTATAATAAATGATAGCCGCTGCATAGTAGATTTAGCTAAAAGATGTGCAGAATTTTTTGATTATGAATCTTGCGGAAAATGTGCCCCCTGTCGAGAGGGCACAAAACGTACACGGGAGATTTTTGCAAATATTACCCAGGGTCAAGGGAATTTAAGTGATATTCTGCTTTTAAAAGAGCTACAAGAAGTGATGTATGATACCTCTCGCTGTGGATTGGGTCAGGCAGCACTTAATGCAGTTAGGTCTATCATAGAGAAGTTTCCCGGTGAATTTAAGGAACATATTTCAAAAAAGAAATGCAAGCTGAAGATTTGCCCTATGTAAAAAGGTTTTTAAGAATGGCAGAGCAGATATGATTAACCTAACCATTGATGGCCAAAAGGTACGGGTTCCCAAAGAGACTACTATCTTTGAGGCAGCAAAAAAAATGAATATTGATATTCCCCATCTTTGTTACCACGAGGATTTGTCTATTTATGGAGCCTGCAGAATTTGTGTAGTAGAGATAGACCGAAGACCACGCCTAGAACCTTCTTGTGCAACTGTAGTAGAAGAAGGTATGGTGGTAAGGACAAACACTGCTCGCATAAGACGAGCAAGAAAAATGATTGTAGAATTACTTTTAGCCAATCACCCTGAAGATTGCTTTACCTGTGAGAGAAGTCAAACCTGTGAATTAGGAAAATTAGCTTACGATTTAGGGGTAAGAGAATTAAGATTTAAAAAGGCAAGGAAATATCATTACGAACCTGATACTACTTCTCCTGCCATAATAAGAGACCCCAATAAATGTATTCAATGTAGTAGATGTATAAGGGTATGTTCTGAAATTCAATCTGTAGGTGCAATTGAATTTGTTAATCGAGGTGGAAGAACTCAAGTTTTAACCTTTTTTAATAAAGGATTGAATAATGTAGAATGTACTACCTGCGGTCAGTGTATTCTTGCCTGCCCCACTGGCGCATTGCGAGAGAGAACCGTAGTGGATGAGGCATGGGAAGTGATTTCTAATCCAAAAAAGTTCGTGGTAGTCCAGACTGCCCCTGCAGTAAGAGCAGCTATTGGGGAGGAATTTGGTATGCCACCAGGAAGTTTAGTTACCAGTAAAATGGTGACAGCGCTGCGAAGATTGGGTTTTGATAGAGTCTTTGATACCCAATTTGGTGCAGATTTAACCATTATGGAAGAGGCGCATGAGTTGATAGAGAGGATAAAAAATAAAGGTACTCTTCCTATGGTCACCTCTTGTTCTCCAGGATGGATAAAGTATATTGAGCATTTCTTCCCTGAGTGTTTGGAATATCTCTCCACCTGTAAATCTCCCCAGCAGATGTTTGGCCCTATAGCTAAAACCTATTATGCTCAAAAAGCAGGTATTAAACCTCAAGATATGTGTGTTGTCTCTATTATGCCCTGTGTAGCAAAAAAGTTTGAGGCACAACGTCCTGAAATGAAAGCATCAGGAGTGCAGGATGTAGATGTAGTGCTAACTACAAGGGAAGCAGCCCGAATGATTAAAGAAGCAGGGATAGATTTTGTTAATTTACCCAATGAAGATTTTGATAAACCTTTGGGAATATCTTCTGGCGCAGGAGTAATTTTTGGAGCTACAGGAGGGGTGATGGAGGCAGCGCTCAGAACTGCTTATGAAATTGTAACAGGAAGAACTTTACCCCGGATAGAATTTGAAGAGGTAAGAGGTATGCAAGGAATAAAGAATGCAGAAATAAATCTAAATGGTTTAAGTTTAAAAGTTGCAATTGCTCATGGGTTATCTAATGCTAAAGTTTTGTTAGAGGAGGTTCAAAAGGGTAAATCTCCTTATCATTTTATTGAAATAATGGCTTGCCCTGGAGGATGTCTTGGAGGAGGGGGTCAGCCTATGCCCACAAATCTTGAAATCAGGAAAGCGAGAGCTAAAAGTCTATATCAAGAAGATAAAAATAAGCCCATCAGGAAATCCCACCAAAATCCTGCTATTATTACACTTTATAAGGAATTTTTAGGTAAACCCTTGAGCGAGAAGGCACACAAACTTTTACATACAAGTTATACTAAAAGAAACAGATACTAAATAGAGAAGGCAAAAAATTGAATGTTCAATTAGTTACTGATTTATCAATTAGCGACTGGATAAAGAATGTAATTAGAGAAGATGAGATTACCCATTTTATGGAAGATGGAAAAGATTTTATAAATGATGAAAAGATAGAGGAGATCTTAAGGAAAAATAGGAATCCTCAAAAAAATAAAGTAAGAGATATTATTCAGAAATCCCTTAATATTGAGAGATTAGAGCCGGATGAGACAGCCGCACTTTTAAATGTAGAAGATAAAGATTTATGGGGTCAGATTTTTCAGGCAGCAGGCCAGATTAAGAAATGTGTTTATGATAATCGGATTGTAACATTTGCTCCCCTTTATTGCAGTAATTTCTGTGTGAATAGCTGTCTTTACTGTGCTTTTAGGAAAGAAAACACTAAAGAAGTAAGAAGGAGATTAACCTTAGATGAAGTAAGAAGAGAAACAGAGGTACTTGTATCTTTGGGGCATAAGCGCCTTATCGTAGTTTATGGAGAACACCCTCTATCAGATATAGATTATATCGTCGATACAATAAGGACAATTTATGAGACAAAAGTAGGAAATGGTGAAATTAGACGTGTTAATATAAATGCTCCTCCAATGTCCATTGAGAAACTAAAAATTTTAAAAGAAGTAGGTATTGGAACATATCAGGTATTCCAGGAAACATATCACCACTTAACTTACAGAAAAGTTCACCCTGCGGGCATAAAATCAAATTACAGATGGAGACTTTATGTATTACACCGGGCGCAAGAAGCAGGTATAGATGATGTTGCCATTGGAGTTTTATTTGGGCTTTATGATTGGCGATTTGAAGTTATGGGTCTTTTATATCATACTATAGATTTAGAGAAACACTTTGGCGTGGGCCCTCATACAATTTCTTTCCCACGTTTGGAGCCAGCAGCCAATACCCCTTTTATTCAACAGGCAAAATATAAAGTTTCAGACGAGGATTTTAAAAAACTAATTGCAGTAATCAGACTTTCCGTTCCCTATACCGGTATGATTTTAACGGCAAGAGAAACACCTAAGATTAGAAGAGAAGTAATTCCTTTAGGATGTACTCAAACAGATGCTTCCACCAGAATTGGTATTGGTGCCTATAGTGATAGATATACTGAACAAGAAGGAGAACGGCAACAGTTCTTTTTAGGTGATACAAGAAGTCTTGATGAGGTAATAAGAGAGTTTGCTTTGAATGGATACATAACCTCATTCTGTACTGCTGGCTATAGATGCGGGAGGACAGGGAAATGTATTATGGATTTATTAAAGCATGGCAAAGAAAGATGGTTTTGCAAACTCAATGCAGTCTTAACCTTTAGGGAATGGTTAGATGATTTTGCGAGTCAGGAAACCCAAAAAATAGGTGAGAGAATTATAAATAGGGAAATTAGTGAGATTAAAGAGAAGTTACCTCAAGTGTACCTTAAGTTTATTCAATACTATAAAAGAATAGAAAATGGGGAAAGAGACCTTTATTTTTGAAATTTCATCACTTTCTTGCACGAGATAGTATATAGTATAAGGATATGGATAGAAAAGAAATTATAGAAAGATTAGAAGAAAAAAGTCCCGTAGGACTTTTTAAGGAAGCAGGTAAGGTTCGGAGGGATTATGTGGGCGATGAGGTTCATATTAGAGGAATAATCGAGTTTTCTAATCACTGCTCTCGCAGTTGTCTTTATTGTGGTCTTCGTTGGGAAAACAAAAAAGTTTCTCGCTATAGGATGTCTCCCTCTGTAATAATAAAACTATCCAGTCAGATAATCCAATGGGGAGTAAGAACAATTGTTTTGCAATCAGGGGATGATTTTGGATTTAGTCAAAAGATGTTATCGGGAATTATTAAAAAAATAAAAAAAGAAAATCCTCAAATTGCTATGACTTTATCTATAGGAGAAAGACCATTTGATGATTATAAAGCTTTTAAAGACGCTGGGGCTGACAGATATCTCTTAAAACATGAAACAGCTAATCCCAAGCTTTACGAAAGACTTCATCCATGTCAGACTCTAAAAAGAAGACTCGAAACTATAGAATATCTTAAAAAATTAGATTATCAAATTGGAGCAGGAAATATTGTTGGGCTACCTCGTCAAACTTTAAGAGATTTAGCAGATGATATTTTGATTTTTAAAAATTTAGATGTAGATATGGCAGGAATCGGTCCATTTATTCCACAAAAAGATACCCCTTTAAGGGATTTTCCTTGTGGGAGTTTAGAACTAACATTGAAGGTTTTAGCCCTTAGTCGCATACTTACTAAAAATACTCATCTACCTGCTACCACTGCATTAGCCACTTTAAATCCTGCTCAAGGGCAGCTTTCAGGCCTTAATGCAGGTTGTAATGTCCTTATGCCCGATTTTACTCCTGAATATTATCGAAAGGATTATGCCATTTATGATAATAAAGTGAGAATAAATTTAGAAAGAGCCAAAGAAGTAATCTTTAAGGCGAAAAGATTAATTTCTCAAGACAGAGGAGATTCCTTAAAATGCAACAAAAAACACCAAAAGGTCTGCGTCTCCATATAGCCATCTTTGGTAGGAGAAATGCAGGTAAATCCTCAATACTTAATGCTATAACTCGTCAAGAGGTTTCAATTGTTTCTGAAATTGCTGGCACAACTACTGACCCAGTTGAGAAACCAATGGAACTATTACCTATTGGTCCGGTTTTATTTATTGATACTGCGGGATTGGATGATTTTGGTGCATTAGGAGAATTAAGGATTAACAAGACCTGTAAGGTTTTTGAGCGCGCTGACATTAGCCTTTTAGTTACAGAGGCAAATAGATGGACAGAGTATGAGGAAAAAATTTTAGAAGAAACAAGAAAAAGAAATACCCCTATCTTAGTCATTTTAAATAAAATAGACCTTTTTTCACCAGACAAGGATTTAAAAGGGAGATTAAATAAAGAAAAAATTCATTATGTTGAAACCTGTACGTTAAACAGAAATTGGGAAACAACTGCGAAAGTAAAAAATAAGCTTATTAAGTTGTTACCAGATGAGTGGATAAATCCTCCCCCTCTTATTTCAGATCTCATCAAGAAAGAAGATTTAGTTATTTTAGTTATTCCCATAGACAAGCAAGCACCTAAGGGAAGATTAATTTTACCCCAGCAACAGACAATAAGAGAAATATTAGAAAAAAAAGCGACCTGTCTGATAGTAAATGAAAGGAATATTTTGGCATCCATTAACAATTTAAAACAAAAACCAAAAATGGTAGTAACTGACTCTCAGGCATTTGAAGAAGTTTTTAAGCAGGTACCAGATGACGTTTTAGTTACAAGTTTTTCCATTCTTTTTGCCCGTTCAAAAGGCGATTTGAAAGAGCTGGTTAAAGGAACGGAAAATCTAGGTAAGCTGAGAGCGGATGATAAAATCTTAATTGCTGAGGCCTGCACTCATCATCCTATAAGTGATGACATTGGAAGAGTAAAAATCCCCAGATGGATTAATCAAAGAGTCGGTAGTAAGATAAACTTTGATGTTTATTCTGGACATGATTTTCCTTCTGATTTAAAAGAGTATAAACTGATTATCCATTGCGGTGGTTGTATGTTAAATAGGAAAGAAGCTTTAAGCAGAATCTATGAAGCAAAAGCTAAAAGGGTCCCCATAACCAACTACGGTATAGCTATAGCCTACCTCCATGGAAAACTTAAGAGGACTTTGGAGCCTTTTTATGCCTAAATTTGACTCAAACTATCACAGTGATTTTACCAAATAATGTTCACGCTTGCAAGAAAAGGAATCTGTAGAAGTTTTTTAAAAAAGTTTTTTAAAAAAAGTGTTGACAGGATTAATATTGGTTGGTAAAATTCATTCTCGCTTGATTAATTAAAGAGTTGTGCCCATGTAGCTCAGTTGGTAGAGCACATGCATGGTAAGCATGAGGTCACCGGTTCGATTCCGGTCGTGGGCTCCAAAAATTCGCCGTTTTTGGTCTTGAGCGGGGAAAAAAGGGGAGTTTTACGTCTTTTTATATACGGAAAATTGTAACGACAGGAGCAAGTAGTAAGGAGGGATAGGAGATGGCAAAGGAGAAATTTGAGAGGAAGAAGCCGCATTTAAACATAGGGACGATAGGGCATGTAGACCATGGTAAGACAACGTTGACATCAGCGATAACGAAGATAC
>JAUWGW010000032.1 GCA_030606215.1 bacterium | reverse complement strand
CTTATCTCCCCCAAGAGTTCACATCGACGGGGAGGTTTGGCACCTCGATGTCGGCTCATCGCATCCTGGGGCTGGAGAAGGTCCCAAGGGTTCGGCTGTTCGCCGATTAAAGCGGTACGCGAGCTGGGTTTAGAACGTCGTAAGACAGTTCGGTCCCTATCTGCCGTGGGCGTTAGGATATTTGAGAGGAGCTGCCCTCAGTACGAGAGGACCAGGGTGGACGAACCTCTAGTGTTCCAGTTGTCACGCCAGTGGCATTGCTGGGTAGCTATGTTCGGAATGGATAAGCGCTGAAAGCATCTAAGCGCAAAGCCAGCCTCAAGATAAGATATCCCGCTGTTGGAGAAATCCAGCGGCACAGACTTCCCGCAGACTACGGGATTGATAGGCCGGATGTGTAAGTGACGTGAGTCATTTAGCTTACCGGTACTAATCAGTCGATCGACTTGATAATATTCCCTTTGCCTTATGTTTTGGCTATCAGCAATCAGCTTTCAGCTATCAGCAATAATATGTTGGCTGAAGGCTGACGACTGGTGGCTGAAAGCTGTTTTGTCCTGATGGTTATAGCGGAGGGGCAACACCCGTTCCCATTCCGAACACGGCCGTTAAGTCCTCCGGCGCCGATGGTACTGATCTGGAGACGGATTGGGAGAGTAGGACACTGTCAGGGCATTTTTATTTCTCACTCATCCAATCCCATTTCCGCCCACTTTTATAAATTCCCTTTTTTCTTGACACAATTTAACGTATAATGTTCTATAGTTTCTCATACTTTGAAAAATGGAGATTTGGAATATTTGCAATTTAAGATTTGTGTTGAAGGCATCCCGATGGATGGTCTGGCATCTCATCAGGGCAATTTGCATTGCGGCTATTGTCTCTCAAGTGGCGCGGGCGGAGGAAGCTCACCTTAAAGAATTTGGCTTTATGTCCGGTTGGGGTAAAGGTTCCTTAAATAAGGAGGTTGATGATTACGAGATTCTCCATTTAGGTCTTCGCTTCGGGTTTGATGCCAGTGGTAAGTTTCTGAAAGTAAAATCGCCGGATATGTTTGAGTTTATGGTTGAACCTTTTATAAATCCGGTGTTGAATCCTGACTCAAATGTGGAGGTTGGATGCGGATTACTTCTAAAATATGCCCACTCAATTAACAGTTGTTTTTCTCCTTACATAGAAGCGGGCACAGGTGCAGTGTATACTACGCAGGATGTGGAGCAGCAGGCTACCAGATGGAATTTCCTTGCTCAATGTGGGTTTGGGCTCCATTATTTCTTTCGGGAAGCCGCATCGTTAAATGTGGGATATCGCTTCAGACATTTCTCAAATGCCGGAATCAAACATCCAAATGGAGGGGTTGATGTTCACTCCCTTCTTATCGGCTTTTCTTTCTTTTACTAAGAAGTGTGTTTTCTGTCATTCCCATGAAAATGGGAATCTATTCCTGCTTGGATTCCTGCTTCCGCAGGAATGACAAAAAGGGCAGGAATGATTAAAGATGCGGAGAGAAGGGAAGAATATGAATAGAAAATTAAATATAAAAGAGCAAAAATCCCAAATTAGTATTAAAACTAAAAATTTTGTATTTCGCGTTGTCGTTTTGCATCTTGCACTTTGCACTTTGCATTTTCCTTGTCTTGCGGAAAGTCTTACCCTTGATGAAAGTATTTCCGAAGCCCTGAGAAATAATCCTTCCATAATGGTTGCAAGAGGGAAAATAGAGGAAGCGGAAGCGGAGAGAGGGAAAGCTTTAAGTAATTTCTTCCCCAAGATTTATACCTCTTCTTCCTATACGAGACTCGATGAGGAAAAGGGGGATGAAATTTATGATTACAATTTAGGCGTTATGCAGCCTCTTTTCACAGGAGGCAAAATTACCTCTCTCTACAGGATGCAGAAAAAGAATTTTGAGGCAAGCCAAAGTTATTTTGAAAAGGTAAAAAACGATTTAGTCTTTGAAGTGAAGAAATCCTACTTTAAGGTTCTTGAAATGGAGAAGTTGGAGAAAGTAGCAGAGGAAGCGGTGAACCAGGTTACTGCGCATCTTGAGGTCGTGGAAAATTTCTTCAGGGAGGGGATGGTTCCACAAGTAGATGTTTTGAAAGCAAAGGTTGCTTTGGCCAATGCAAAGCAGAATTTGATAAATGCAAATAATGGAGTAAAGTTAGCCAAATCTTATTTTAATAACCTTTTAAACAGAAACATGGGGACGGAAGTGAACCTTGAAGATATACTGAGTTTTGAGGAGATAAATTTTGATTTTCCTTCTTTAGCCGAAGAGGCTTTTGATAATAGACCAGAAATAGGAGAAATGAAGAGTAGATTGAGTATGGCAGAAGAGGGAGTAAAAATTGCCCGCTCTAATTTCTTTCCTCAGGTTATGTTTATAGGGAATTGGGATAGGCAGAAAGGAGCAGAAATCCCTGTAGATGAGTGGGAAGAATCTTGGAGTGCGGTAATTCAAGTGAACATGAATATATGGGATTGGGGAGAAAGCAGAAATGAGTTCAGGAGAACAAAAGCGCAGCATGAACAACTCAGAAATAGCTTCGTGCTTTTAAAGAACGGTATAGAACTTGAAGTCCGCCAGGCTTATCTTGATTTGTTGGCGGCTAAAGAAAAGATAAAAGTGCAGGAGCAGGCGATTAGATCTGCGGAGAGAAATTTCCAGGATACGTCTTTGCGGTTTAAAGAAGGCATGGCCACTAACACCGATGTGCTGGATGCCCAGACTATGTTGAGTCAAACCCGCAGTGATTATTATCAGGCTCTATATGATTATAACCTTGCTCTGGCGGCATTGGAAAGGGCTGTGGGGCGGATAGGAGAGGGTAGATGAGAAAATTAATTATATTGATAGTGGTTTTAGTCCTTTTGGGCGGGGTGGGATATAGAGTGTATAAAGCTATTGAATCTAAAAAGATGGGAGAGGAAAAAGCAGGGGAAGTGATGGAGGTCCAGGTAAGAGCAGCAGAAGTAGGGCTGGGGACTGTTGAGGATAAACTTTCTCTTACCGGGGATATTGAGCCTCAGCACGAGGTTACTGTGTATTCCAAGGTGAGTGGGAAGGTAGAAAGAATTGCAGTTGATATTGGAGATAAAGTAAAAAAGGGTGAGCTCATCGCTGAGATTGAGAAGGAAAAGCTAATCCTGCAGGTAGAAAGGTTAGAGGCATCTTTAGAAGCGGCGGAAATAAATGTGAAGAAGCTTCGCAAGGATTATGAGCGGATAAAAAGCCTGTTTGAAAAGGATGCAGTTTCTCGACAGAAAATGGATAATACAGACACTGCTTATAGGAGCGCCCAGGCTCAGGCAAAGGAACTGAAAGCCGCTTTAGGCTTAGCCAGACTCCACCTTGCCGATTCTAAAATTTACGCGCCCATTAAGGGGACGATTGCCAGGAAGTTCATTGATGAAGGGGAGATGATTATAGATGCCTCAATGACGAAGAATGCCCCTCTGGTTACTATTGTAGATATGGATACAATTAAGGTTATGGTCAATGTTAACGAGAGGGATATAGTTGGCATAAAGATAGGGCAGGAGGCAAAGGTTAAGGTGGATGCCTATCCAAATAAAGTTTTTATAGGTAAGGTATCCAATATTTCGCCTGTCTTGGACCTTCTAAGCAGAACTGCCCCGATAGAAATAGAAATTATCAATCCGGAGCATCTCCTCAAACCGGGAATGTTTGCCCGGGTAGAGATAGTTATTGAGAAGCATGAGAATGTTTTGATTGTTCCCATAAAGGCGGTAATCTACCAGGATGGAAAGAAAAGGTTGTTTATAATGGAGCAAGGTATCGCCAGATTGAGGGAAGTGAAAACGGGTGTGGAGAATGGAGGGATGGTGGAAATAGCATCCGGGTTGAAAGAGAGAGAAAAGGTCATTATAGAGGGAGCGTATGGTCTGAAGAACGGTGACAGAGTGAGGATAAAGTAAATGTTTATTACTGATTTTTCGGTGAGAAAACCGGTCACTGCTCTAATGCTAATTCTGATTATTGTGGTGTTGGGAATAGTATCTGTTTCCCGCCTGCCTATAGACTTGCTGCCTGATTTAGAATTTCCCGTAGCCGCTGTAATGACTGAATATGAAGGGATAGGTCCAGAGGAGATTGAGGCTTCAGTCACACGACTTATTGAGAGTTCGGTAAACCGCGTGGACGGAGTGAAGAATATCTATTCCGTTTCTAAGAGAGGTGTCTCCATCGTCCGGGTTGAGTTTGATTGGGGGACGGATATGGATTCAGCCTGCCAGGACATAAGAGAAAAGTTAGATGAGATAGGAACCGGATTCTGGGGTCTGCCCGAGGACAGTGAAAGACCGATAATAATGAAGTATAACCCGGCAGATATGCCTCTCATGTTCCTATCTCTCTCTGGCAAGGACATGGATACACACCAGTTGAAGGAGATAGCAGATGATTATATGGAGAAGCAGTTGGAATCGGTGGAGGGTGTGGCCTGGGTAGTAATCTTCGCCGGCGCAGAGCGGGAGATTCTGGTCTCACTGGATAGAGAATTGCTATCTGCCTACAATATATCTATTGCTCAGGTTATCCAGAAATTATCGTCTGAAAATATTGATTCGACCTCCGGACATTTGAAAGAGGGATATAAGGATTATCTAATCCGGGCCAGGGGAAAGTTTGAGAAAGTAGAGGAACTGGAAAAGATAATTTTAACTACGAGGAATGGAGTTCCCATTTACTTAGGCAATGCGGCTAAGGTTTATGATACCTATGGTGAGCAGTGGGTTTATAACCGCACAAATTTAGAGCCCAGTGTGGGAATAATGCTTATGAAACAGGCAGGGACAAATACTGTTCAGGTATGTAATAGAGCGTGGCAGAAGATTGGAGAAATAGAGAGGCATCTACCCGAAGGGGTAACAATAAGAACTGGATTTGACCAGGCAGAGTATATTAATAAGGCTATCGGAAATTTAGGAAATAATGCTCTCTGGGGAGGGATTTTAGCTATTTTTATCCTGTTCTATTTCTTGAGACACATCCGCCCTCTAATTATTATTGGACTGGCTATTCCCATCTCCCTTTTAGCCGCATTCATTCCTATTCATTTCAGCGAGATGACTTTGAACATGATGTCCTTAGGCGGGTTAGCCTTAGCTATTGGAATGCTTTTAGATAACTCTATTGTAGTTTTAGAGAACGTTTTCAGACGGATGCAGGAGGAAAAGGAATCCCGAATGGAAGCGGCTCGGAAAGGAGCCAGTGAGGTAGCAGCGCCCATAATTGCTTCTACATTTACTACCATTGGAGTATTTGTCCCCATTGCTTTTACAACCGGGATTGCGGCGAGAATATTTAGAGAGCTTGCTCTTACGGTCAGCTATTCTCTACTTGCTTCCCTGTTTTTTGCTTTAACTCTGGTTCCAATGATGGCTTCGAAGATATTAAGAGTAGCCATATATAGAAGGGAGGAGGAGAAGCCCTGGAAAATGAGGGACAAGTATAAGGAAATACTTTCCTGGGCCATTACCCATCCCGGAAAGACGATTATGGCTGCTATCATCCTATTTGGTTTGAGCCTTCTTTTGATTTTTCCCATAGGGAAGGAATTTATGCCTACTGCAAATGACCGGATGTTTATGATTGGGATTGCTCTTCCGGAGGGGACAAAGTTAGAGGAAACCAATGAGGTGGTTAAGGAGATAGAGAAAATTCTGGTTTCGCTTCCAGAATTAGAGAGTGAGCAAGTTGTGGTGGGGGTAGCGGGAGGCGGTTCAGGTCAGGAGACTTTAGCTTCACATGAAGCAATGGTCATTGTGAGATTAGTAGAAGCGGGTGAGCGGAGGAGAACTACTCCGGAGGTAATAGAAGAAATTCGGGAGGAGATTTCCATTTTCCCCCAGATAGAGAAAGCTGATTTCACAAATCTGCAGACTATGTCTATGGGAGGTGGGGAAGGCAAACCTGTAGAGGTAAAAATTTATGGGAAGCATCTTCCTATTCTAACCGGGTTGTCTAAGAAGGCGAGGAAGAGAATAGAAGGAATAGAAGGGTTAAGGGATGTAGAAGAAACCTTTACCTATGGTAGTCCGGAGATGCAGATTAAGTTTGACCGGGAAAAGTCTGCTCAGTATGGATTGGGCATAGGGGAGATGGCATCAGTTTTAGAGGCGGCTATAGCAGGAAAGATTGCTACCAGATTTGAAGAAGAGGGGGAGGAGATTGATGTCAGAGTGAGGTTGAGAGAGGATGACCGTCTCTCTATCTCCGACATAAAAAGGATTCCCATTCTCACTCCAAAGGGCATAGAAGTGCAGTTAGGTGACATAGCAAAAATAGACAAGACTACCGGTCCGAGCGAGATTGTCAGGGAGAATCAAAAGAGAAAGGTCAGTATTTTAGCCAATATCAGCGAGCGGAGAGATTTGGGGCACATAATGGAAGAGATAAGAAACAGGTTAACCGGACTTAAGATGCCCTCAGGATATTTTATTGAGTATGGCGGCTCATACGAGGATATGATGGAATCCTTTGCAAGCCTTGGCATTGCTTTCCTCCTGGCTGTACTGTTAGTGTATATGATCATGGCGGCTCAGTTTGAATCTTTGCTCTACCCATTTGTCATTATGTTCTCCATCCCGTTTGCTTTAGTTGGAGTGCTGTGGACGCTGTTCCTGAGCGGGATAAATCTCTCGGTTAACGCCCTCATCGGAATTATTATGCTTTCCGGGATTGTAGTTAATAACGGAATTGTGCTCATTGATTATGTAAATAGGTTGAGGAAGGAGGGGATGGAGAAGGAGATTGCAATAATAAGAGCAGCCCATGTCAGATTCCGTCCGATTCTGATGACTACCTGCACCACTATTTTAGGAGTTGCCCCTATGGTATTTATGGGAGGCTCAGGAGCGGAGATGCGGCGACCTCTGGCTCTTGCGGTGATGGGAGGTCTCCTCTTTGGGAGCATAGTTACCTTGATAATCATGCCTGTGGTCTACAGCGTCTTAGATAATCTCAGCAGCAGGATGAAAAAACGGTTACATATTTGATGGAAGGTGTAAAAATTGCAAGGAGTGCAACAGGAATAGGTATAGCAACACTTGGAAGTCGTATACTTGGATTCTTAAGAGATGTTCTTATTGCAAACTTTTTTGGCACAGGGATTTTTGCACAGACTTTCTTTGCGGCTTTCCGTATTCCAAATCTCATGCGCAGACTTTTTGGTGAAGGGGCGCTGAGTGCGAGTTTTATCCCTGTCTTCACCGACGAACTTTCCAGGAAAGGGAAAGATGAGGCATGGAAGCTGGCGATTTCTGTATTCAATAGTCTTGCCATTGTGCTCGCAGGAATAGTTCTTGTGGGAGTAATTTTCTCTCCTCTAATTACCAGAATAATTGTTCCGGGTTTCGCCGACACCCCTGGAAAAATTGAACTTACCTCAAGACTTCTCAGAATAATGTTCCCATATCTTTTTTTTATTGCTTTAGCGGCTCTTATGATGGGAATCCTTAATTCACTACATCATTTCGCTGCTCCTGCACTTGCTCCAATCATTCTGAATGTATCCATGCTTACTTTTCTCGTTTTCTTTATAAGGAAGGTAGATGAGCCGGTTATCGGTCTTGCGATTGCTGTCATAATTGGCGGTGTGGGACAGCTTGGGATTCAGGTGATTACAGCTATTAAGAAGGGAATGCCTATTGGGAGAAAATTTATTCTTTATCATCCACTGGTTAAGAAAATAGCCCTGCTTATGCTGCCAGCTACTCTTGGGGTTGGGATTTATCAGATAAACATATTTGTAGATGGGATATGTGCCTCATTTGAATCAATAGTTGGAAAGGGAGCAATTGCGGCTCTCTGGTATGCAAACCGTCTCATGCAATTTCCGCTTGCTATATTTGGGCTTGCGATGGCGACGGCAATTTTCCCTAAGATGGCAGTTTCTTCCTCAAAAAATGATTTGCGCACTCTGGGTGAGACTGTATCTTTCGGACTTCGCACAGTTTTCTTCTTGATGATTCCTTCTGCAACTGGGTTGATTATTCTCAGGAAACCAATAATCTCTATTCTTTTTGAAAGAAATGAATTTGGTCCTTATTCAACGGAGATTACCTCTATTGCGCTTCTCTATTATTGTGTGGGTCTTTTCGCATATGCAGGGGTGCATATACTGAGCAGGAGTTTCTATTCACTTCAGGATATGAAAACACCGGTGAAAGTTGCAAGTCTCGCAATGGTAACCAACATCATACTCAACCTAACTCTGATGTGGCCGCTCAGGATAGGAGGGCTTGCTCTTGCCACTTCCATTTCTTCTATAATAAACTTCTGTCTTCTTTCACACTTCCTTCGTAAACGCATAGGTAGTTTTGAAGGCAAGAAAATTATGTTTTCATGTCTCAGGATTCTAACAGCTTCTGTCATTATGGGTTTTTTTCTCTGGGCTATAATGAGAAATCTTCCACAGGCTGATTCTTCACTGAAAGAACTGGCTCACCTTTCCATTTTACTTCTCGCAGGCACAGGAAGTTTTATCATCATGTGCTTACTGTTCAAGGTTGATGAATTAAAGATTCTGAAAAAGGCCTTTTTAAAGTCATGAAGGAACTGCGGGAAAAACTTAAGCATCTTCCCGATAGTCCAGGCGTTTATCTTATGAAGGATGGAAGCGGCGATATAATGTATATCGGGAAAGCTCTCTCTATCAGGAAAAGGGTGAAGAGTTATTTCAGTTCCACTTCAAATCCGAAAATAATAGCGCTGCTAAATTCAGTTAAGGATATTGAATATATTGTTACTGATTCGCAGGCTGAGGCTCTTATTTTAGAATGCAATTTGATTAAAAAACATCATCCGCGCTACAATGTCCGCCTGCGCGATGACAAAAAGTACCCCTTTATCAAGATAAGTGCTGGTGCTTTCCCATCCATTTCCATTACAAGAACATTAAAAATTGATGGCTCAAAGTATTATGGACCTTATACCAGCGCTGGCGCAGTAAGAAAAACCATTAAACTGATGAAGAAGCTATTCATGTTGAGGAGTTGTAGGAAGGAGATTAAACCACCTTCGCGCCCCTGTCTCTACTACGAGCTGGGACAATGTATAGGTCCGTGCATTGGGAAAATAACTGAGAAGGAATATGGTGAACTTGTTCACTCAGCCCGCCTTTTCCTTGAGGGGAGAGCTGAGAAATTGACAGCAGAGTTGCGGCATCAGATGAAAAGGGAAAGTGACGCACTTCATTTTGAGAGGGCAGCAATTATTCGTGATAGGGTATCTGCGTTGAGGAAAATTTTTGAGGAACAGAAGATGGTTTCATCAGGTGTATGAAGAAGGATTTAATTACTTATTTTAGTGGCGAAAGAATCTGTTTTGACTATCCGGTTGATTTGCGCGCCCTTTCTCCTTTTGCAGTCAAGGTATTAAAAATCGTGAGAACTATTCCCTATGGCAAGACAAGAAGCTATTTGTGGGTGGCAGAGAAGATAGGAGGGAGACAGTTTGCGAGAGCAGTAGGGCAGGCTCTTTCAAAAAATCCTCTGCCAATCATTATCCCGTGCCATCGGGTTATAAAAAGCGACGGTAGTATCGGCGGATTTGCTGGAAGGACTTTTCTTAAGAAGAAACTCCTCATGATAGAAGAAGGATGAAGATGCGTGTGAAATTAATTGTTGGTATGCTTTCGCCGGTGGAAGAATTGTTTGCAGAGGCAGAAAAAGTTCTTGGGCAGCGTTTTGGGGCGGTTGATTTTTCAAGCAAACTTATTCCATTCACGCATACAAAATATTATGATAAAGAGATGGGACAGGGAATCCTTAGAAAGTTCATTTCTTTCAAGGGTTTAATAGATGCAGGGGGTATTGCAGAGATAAAAACCTTTACTTGTGGAGTTGAAAAACAGTTTTCTTCTCCCACAGGAGCCCGAAGAATTAATCTTGACCCGGGATATGTCAGTGGTGCAAAACTTGTTCTTGCGACTACGAAGAATTATGACCACAGGGTCTACCTGAAGGATGGAATCTATGCGGAGGTAATACTTCATTTCAGAAATGGTAGTTTTCAAGTCTGGCCATGGACATATCCTGATTATAGGAGCAAAGAATATATTGAAATCTTCAACAAAATCCGCACTCTTTTCCTTGAAGAACAGGTCAGGATATGATGAGCTATCAGCTGTCAGCAGCAAGCGTAACCCCTCAGTTACGGGTGGGGACGAACTGTAGCGGTTCGATTCATCGAACCTGAAAGAGAGGGGTAGGTTTATAGACTGATTGAAGTAGATACACTCCTACCATCCTTGTTTTATCCTGCTGTCATCACTATGATT
>JAUWGW010000006.1 GCA_030606215.1 bacterium | reverse complement strand
GCACTACAGAAAATATAACACATACCGAATATCTTGTCAAGTAAAAAACAAAGAATGTTAGCACTATATATAATATAAAAAAATAAGGCTGTGCGACGGGATGGCTAGAAAGATTGTAAAAAAAGTGGCGAAAAAGGCTTGGCAAGTTTGACCAGAGTTTCTATGGATGGTAGTGATGCACTGGTTTCATAACGAGAGATGCTTTTTTGTTTGGCTTTGATTTTTTTAGCAAGCTGAGTCTGGGTTAAATCAGCCTCTACTCGTGCTAACTTGATTTTCTTGCCTAATTTTTTTGTATCCATATGTTAGTAATATATACCTTCTTGGGAATAAAATCAAGAATTTTTGGTATCACTGGCGGAGAGGGAGGGATTTGAACCCCCGTGACAGATTAACTGCCAAACGGTTTTCGAGACCGCCCCCTTCAGCCACTCGGGCACCTCTCCAGATTATGGAATGGGGCAGTTCACTGGTTTTTGTTTCGCCTTGCCATTGCAATACGGCCTGTTCTTACAATTTCCTTTATCCCGAACCCTCGCAGAAGTTCCAGCACGGCATTTATTTTCCCTCTATCTCCTGTTACCTCAACCGTGATACTTTTTGGATTCACATCAACGATGCGTGCGCGGAAAGTATCCACAGCCTGCATTATTTCCGAACGTTTCTTTGGTCCCGCATCCACTTTGATAAGAACAAGTTCTCTGTCAATAAAATCCCCTCCTGTTAAATCCTGAACTTTGATTACATCAATGAGTTTCCGCAGCTGTTTCATAATCTGCTCAAGTATCCTTTCATCCGCATCAACAACAATTGTCATCCTTGAGACTGTTGGATCGCTGGTTTCCCCGACAGCAAGGCTATCAATACTAAAACCGCGGCTGCTGAATAATCCTGCTACATGCGAGAGCACACCAGCCTTATTTTCAACAAGAACAGAAATTGTATGTTTCATGACGAATTCTCCGATTTAGTTCCACTGTAACTACTCACTAAACCCCGTTCGGTTGTCATGCCATTCCACTTATCATCTGGTTTACAGCAGCTCCTGCAGGAACCATTGGATATACATTTTCCTCTTCTACAACTCTGAAATCCATCACTACAGGTCCATCTACGGAAAGAGCTTTCTTAAGAGCAGGTCTCACTTCATCTTTTTTCTTAACGCATATCCCGCATGCCCCGTAAGCCTGTGCAACTTTAACAAAATCAGGTCCCCCGGCAAGACTTGTATGGGAGTAACGTTTTTTGTAGAAAAGTTCCTGCCATTGACGGACCATACCGAGATACTGGTTATTCAGTATTGCAACCTTTACCGGAATTTTATTTACAACAGCGGTTGCGAGCTCCTGAATATTCATCTGGAAACTACCATCACCAGCAATGTCAAAAACTATTTTCTTGGGGCAGCCAACCTGGGCACCTATCCCTGCAGGGAAACCATAACCCATTGTCCCAAGCCCGCCTGAAGAAAGGAACGTCCGGGGCTCTGTATATTTGTAGAACTGCGCCGCCCACATCTGATTCTGTCCCACTTCAGTAGTAATAATTGCCTCTCCATTTGTAACTTCATAAATCTGCTCAATGACAAACTGTGGTCTCAACTTTCCATCTTTCTTATAAGATAGAGGATACTTTTTCTTCCAGTTATTTATCCTCTTATGCCATGGACCGGGTTCTTTCTTATCAACATACTTCATAAGTTCCCTGAGGATAAGTTTTGCATCGCCAACTATCGGGATGTCGACCTGGACATTTTTGCTTATTGAAGATGGGTCAATATCTATATGGATTATCTCCGCCTCAGGCGCAAACTCGTCTATTTTCCCTGTAACCCTGTCATCAAACCTTGCGCCTATAGCTATGATGAGGTCACTTTCCATAATGGCGTGATTAGCGTACTGAGTCCCGTGCATACCGAGCATCCCGAGTGAAAGTTTATCAGTTTCAGGGAAACCGCCAAGCCCGAGCAAAGTCGTTGTAACGGGAATGTTTGTCTTCCGTGCAAGTCTTGTCAACTCATCTGCCGCCCCTGAGCTTATAACCCCGCCACCGGCATAGATGATAGGTCTTTCAGCTTTTGCTATTGCCTCGGCTGCTTTCTTTATCTGGCGAATATGTCCGGTATAGGTTGGTTTATAACTTCGCAGTTTAATTTCTGAAGGATACTTATATGAAGTCTCGGCCATCTGGACATCCTTTGGCACATCAATGAGAACAGGACCCGGTCTTCCTGTAGATGCAATGTAGAATGCTTCTTTTATTATATCTGCGAGGTCATCAACTTTCTTGACAAGATAATTATGTTTTGTAATAGGGCGTGTTATACCCGTGATATCTGCTTCCTGGAAGGCATCATTCCCTATCATCGTTGTAAATACCTGCCCTGTAATTGCAACAATCGGAATTGAATCCATATGCGCAGTTGCAATCCCTGTAACTAAATTCGTACCACCCGGGCCTGAGGTTGCCATACATACTCCTGCTTTACCTGTTGCACGGGCATATCCATCTGCCATGTGCGCGGCTCCCTGCTCGTGTCTTGTGAGGATAAACTTTATCGGGAAATCATACATCGCATCAAAAACCGGGAGAACTGCTCCGCCAAGTATTCCGAAGACTACCTCAACTTTTTCCTTACGCAGTGATTCAAGTATAACCTCTGCTCCAGTTTTTTTCACTTCTTACCTCCCTCCAAAACTGCTCCTGTTGAAGCAGAACTTACCAACCTGCTATATCGCGCGAGCCAACCATGTTTTATCTTTGGTTCGGGTGCTGTCCATCCTGAAAGACGTTTCTTAATTTCCTCTTCACTTATCAAAAGTTCAAGACGGCGTTTGGGAATATCTATGAGAATCTCATCCCCTTCCTCAACAATAGCTATCGGGCCGCCTTCCATTGCTTCAGGGGATATATGCCCGACACACGGGCCTTTTGTCCCTCCTGAAAAACGACCATCTGTTATGAGAGCCACTGAATCAGCCAATCCCATCCCAACAATTGCAGAAGTTGGCGAGAGCATTTCCTTCATCCCTGGACCGCCTTTTGGCCCTTCATACCGTATCACAACCATGTCTCCAGGCTCTATTTTTTTATCAAGTATGGCTTTCATTGCCGGCTCTTCTCCCTCAAAAATGCGCGCTTTCCCTTTGAACCGCATCACTTTCTCACTGACAGCGCTCTGTTTCACAACTGCTCCCTGGGGAGCAAGATTCCCCCACAGAATTGCTATCCCTCCTTCAGTGTGGCATGGATTATTCAGTGGCGTTATAACATCCTCATCAAATACTTCTCCTGAGCGAGCTATCTCAGCTATGGTTTTTCCACTTACTGTTGGGCAATCATGTAACTTTTCACTCAATACATTGAGAATAGCCGGAATACCGCCAGCATATTCTAAATCTTCCATGAAATAATCTCCACCCGGACGAAGAGCTGTTAAGTGGGGAGTCTCGCGGCTTATTTTATCAAAGACTTTCAATGGAAGTTCAATCCCTGCTTCTTTAGCTATAGCGGAGATATGTAAGACAGTATTTGAGGAACCACCAAGTGCCATATCAATCCTTATAGCATTTTCAAAAGCAGGTAGCGTCATTATCTTCCCTGGAGAAAGCCCCTCTTCAACAAGTTCCATAACTCTCATACCGCTTTCATAAGCAAGCCGTTTCTTCTTGGCAGAAACCGCAAGTGCCGTGGCACATCCAGGTAATGACATACCGAGAGCCTCAGTGATACAAGCCATAGTATTTGCCGTATACAGTCCCTGACAGGAACCAACTCCAGGGCATGCGTTTATTTCAAGATTTTCAAGCTCGCTTGAATCTATTTTGCCACTCCCATATCTTCCAACAGCTTCAAAAGTATCCCTGACAAGAGAAAGCCGTCTGCCTCCCCATCTGCCTGAGAGCATTGGACCTGCAGTTAAGACAATTGCGGGTATATCAACTCTGGCGGCTGCCATAAGCATGCCGGGAGTGATTTTATCACAGTTTGTGAGAAGAACGAGCCCGTCAAGCTGGTGCGCACAAGCTGCAGATTCAATTACATCAGCAATAAGTTCCCTTGTGGGGAGAGAATAATTCATCCCGGAATGTCCCATTGCTATTCCATCACATACCCCTGATATTCCGAAGACAAACGGGACTCCGCCTCCGGCACAAATTCCTCTTTCAATGAACCTTTCAAGTGCTCTCATATCAACATGCCCGGGTATCAGGTCGGTGAAACTTGAGGCTATACCAATAAACGGCTTCCCCATTTCACCCTTGGTTATACCTGTTGCGTATAATAAACTCCTGTGCGGAGTTCTCTCCAATCCCTTTTTAGCCGCATCACTTCTCATTTTCTACCTCTTCCTTTTTGATTCTACCTTGCCACAGTACTCATGTCAAAATCAAAATCGTCAGAGCTGTGGCAGCGGAGGCACTTCTATCACTTTACCGCCATTCCTCAAGGATTCAGTAGCGGCGCATCCTGTTGCCACACTCATCCGTCCTGCTTCAGGAATTGCCAGTGGAGCTTTGTCAGAAACTACCATATCAACAAAATCTTTACAGATAACAGGGTCTGCTCCACCATGCTCTCCCACAGCAGGTTTTATCTCATAAGTTCGGTTTGCATAATTTTTCCATTCTTTTGATTGGTCTCTTGTCAGAACGATAACTTTTGAATCATCGTCAAGATTTTCCATCCTGCCTTCAGTCCCGATGAAGGTGTAGTTACGGAAATAGTCAGGCGCAAAATGGCATTGCTGGTATGACGCTTTGATACCGTTTTCCAGTTCCATGATAACGACTGTATTGTCCTCAACATCTATTTCCTTTCGGAAAGCGCATTGCTGTCTTGTGTCGAACTGCGCTTCGGCGCAGGTATCCTTCTCACTGCAAGATGAGCACACAAGGTCATTGCGTTTATCGCCTCCGAAGAAGTCAAGACTTCCGAAAGCGGCTACTTTCTTTGTGTAAACACCGGTAATCCAGTGAATCATGTCAATATCATGGCAGGCTTTCTGGAGAAGGAGTCCTGTGCTCTTCTTGCGAACAGCGTGCCAGTCATGAAAATACCAGTCTCCCCCATATCCGACAAAGTGACGTACCCAGACAGCTTTTATTTCACCAATCACACCTGAGCCAGCAATCTCTTTCATTGTGCGGAATATTCTCATATACCGCATGTTGTGCCCAATCATCAACTTTTTCCCGGATGTTTCCCATGCTTTAAGTATCCTGTCACAACCATCCGTCGTAATCGCCATCGGTTTCTCGCAGAAAACATCTTTGCCAGCCTCAAGAGCCGCAACAGCATATTCCTCATGGGTGAAATCCGGGGAGGTAATTGCCACTGCATCAATATCGTCCCTGGAGAGCAATTTGCGGTAGTCCAGAGTTACAAATAGGTCATTACCTAAATTTGTCCGAAATTCGTCTAATGCATCCTGTCTCACATCTGCTCCACCTACAACTACCGACCTTCCATCAGGTTTGTGCCAGTATTTGTATAACTCTCCCCGCCCAGTAACTCCGATTATTCCAATTCTGACCTTTTCCATTTCCACTCCCCTGTATCTACAACGATTTAGTATACCCTCTGATAAACAGATGTCAACAAGCTTTTGTTTTAGTATTAAATTGTTTATCGCAAATCCTGGTGCTATAATTAGGAAATAAGACACAAAAGGCGTTAAAAGATGGGTTATGACAAAATCATAATTAGAGGGGCGAGGGAACATAACCTTAAAGGAATCAATCTTGAGATTCCGCGTGATAAACTCACTGTGATAACAGGGTTAAGCGGTTCAGGCAAATCCTCCCTCGCATTTGACACAATATATGCAGAAGGTCAGCGCAGGTATGTGGAAAGTCTCTCCGCATATGCAAGACAATTCTTAGAGCAGATGGAGAAGCCCGATGTGGAATATATTGAGGGGCTTTCTCCGGCAATCTCTATCGGGCAGAGAACAGCAGGAGCAAACCCGCGTTCCACAGTGGGAACTGTTACAGAAATCTATGATTACCTGAGACTGCTTTTCGCAAGAGCCGGAACACCTTACTGTTACAAATGCGGTCGTGAGATTAAACCCCAGACAGTCCAGCAGATAGTTGACAGAATAATGAACTTCAAGGAAGGAACAAAAATTCTCATCCTCGCTCCCCTTGTGCGCGGGAGGAAAGGGGAATACCGGGAAATATTCGATAAGGTGCGCCGTGACGGTTTTGTGCGCGTCAGGGTTGATGGAAAAATTTATGATATTGATGAAGAAATTAAACTTGCGAAATACAAGAAACATAACATTGAAGTGGTTGTCGACCGTCTCGTAATCAAGCAGGATATAAGAAACCGCCTGACAGATTCAGTAGAGATAGCGCTTCCTCTGGGTTCCGGAATTGTTATGATAAACTGCAAAACTTCCGGGAAAAAGCAGCATGATGAAATTTTCAGTGAACATTTTGCCTGCGTGCGCTGCGGGATAAGTTATGAAGAGTTGACTCCTCGTATGTTTTCATTCAACAGCCCGTATGGGGCATGTCCGACCTGTGATGGATTAGGGACAAGGCTGGAACTTGACATTGATTTAGTTATTCCCGATAAGACAAAAAGTATAAACGAAGGAGCGGTTGAACCATGGCGCAGGGGAGGGAGAGCACTGATTCTATATTATCGCCGGCTTCTTCGCGCTCTTTCCAGACATTATGATATTGACCTGGATACTCCTTTCAAAAAGCTGACTGAACAGGAGAAGAGAACTATCCTGTATGGTTCAGGTGATGAAGAGATTGAGCAGGGATTCTGGCGCAAAAGGCGTTATCATCGCTACAAAAGCAGTTTTGAAGGAGTGATACTCAACCTTGAGCGAAGATTCCATGAAACTGAAAGTGAATATGTCAAGGAACAGATTCACCATTATATGAGTGTTCTCCCATGCCCTGATTGTAGAGGTATGCGACTCCGTCCGGAAAGTCTTGCAGTCCGTATGATAAAGAAGTCCATTGCAGACATAACGAAGATGAGCGTAAAAGAGGCTCTCCGCCTCTTCTCCTCTTTAAAACTTCCGACGGAGAAGGAAGCAATTGCAGAGAAAATAGTAAAGGAAGTAATCCAGAGGCTGACTTTTATGTCAGATGTTGGGCTTGATTATCTGACGCTGGATAGAGCCGCAGGAACACTTTCCGGAGGTGAAGCAGAACGTATTCGCCTGGCAACACAGATTGGTTCAGGACTTGCGGGAGTTCTCTACATACTGGATGAGCCGAGTATTGGTCTTCATCAGCGAGATAACCGCAGGCTCCTCAAGACTCTGCGTCAATTGAGGGATCTGGGAAACACAGTTATTGTCGTGGAACATGATGAGACGACAATCCGCAGTGCAGACTACATAATTGACCTTGGACCTGGAGCAGGGTTGAGTGGAGGCGAAGTAGTTGCCTGCGGCAAACTCTCCGAGATTTTGAGATGCAGCAGGTCTCTAACAGGGAAATATCTAAAAGGTGCACTTTCCATTAGAATACCCGAGAAGCGAAGAGCAACTGGCGCTAAATTTATCACTATAAAAGGAGCAAGGGAAAACAATCTTAAAAATATTGATGTGCGCATACCGGTAGGGGTCCTTACATGTGTTACCGGAGTATCAGGTTCCGGTAAAAGCACACTTATCGATGAAATCCTGCACAAAGCCCTCAACCAGATTTTATACAAATCTCATGCTAAACCCGGTGAGCACGATCGTCTCCTGGGAGTTAAGCATATTGATAAGGTTATAGTGATAGACCAGTCCCCCATTGGGAGAACCCCCCGCTCTAACCCGGCTACGTATACAGGAGTATTTGCTTTCATACGGCAGCTTCTCTCTCGTGTCCCTGAAGCAAGGATGCGCGGTTACAAACCCGGCAGGTTCAGTTTTAATGTGAAAGGGGGGAGATGCGAGAATTGC
The DNA here is from genome assembly GCA_030606215.1 of bacterium. Taxonomy (GTDB): domain Bacteria; phylum NPL-UPA2; class JAUVJM01; order JAUVJM01; family JAUVJM01; genus JAUWGW01. Next base: position 65,411 of record JAUWGW010000006.1, on the reverse strand, counting down.
CAGGGAGGTGGTATCATAAAAATTGAAATGCATTTTCTCCCGGATGTCTATGTCAGATGCCAGGAGTGTAAAGGAAGGCGTTACAACAGAGAAACACTTGAGATCCGTTATAAAGGGAAAAATATTGCTGATGTTCTTGAAATGTCAGTGGAGGAGAATCTTGAATTCTTCAAGAATATTCCCCAGATAAAGAAGAAACTGCAGACTGTTTACGATGTCGGACTGGGCTACATAAAGCTTGGGCAATCAGCTACAACTCTCTCGGGAGGTGAAGCGCAGAGAGTGAAACTTTCAAAAGAACTCAGTAAGAAAAGCACGGGGAAAACACTTTACATCCTTGATGAGCCGACAACCGGCTTACATTTTGCAGATATTGATAAACTCCTGAATGTGCTGGCGCGGCTTACCGATGCAGGGAATACTGTTGTCGTTATTGAACACAATCTGGATGTCATCAAAACAGCCGACTATATTATTGACCTCGGCCCGGAAGGAGGGGATGAAGGCGGCTGGATTGTAGCTGAAGGAACGCCAGAAAAAGTTGCCGGGGTTGACAAGTCCTACACAGGGAAATTTTTAAGAAAAGTTATGCGGCTGAAAATGTGACTATTACAGTGTCATTGCGACCCCGCATTTAATACGGGGGAAACAATCTCCCGTCATTCTGAGCAGAGCTAAGAATCACCGATAAAAAATAATCTTTTTCGGCATCCTGTAAGTGGTATCTGGGGCCGCGTTTATTTAAAATCTCAAGCCTAGACCTGTCCAGTAAATCTATCTTCATAATAAAGCCTCCATTTTGCGTTAAATTTTTTTGAATTGGGAGTAAGCTTACTATAGCCTTTCATTTCTACATCCTTGTGCAGCTCTTCGGTATCTATTTTAAATAAATCTAAAATAAATCCTAATTTTCTCTTGGTTGTTTCGGGAAATTTTCGTGCATAATTAAAGAGTTTCTTAAAATCGAGCCTATCTTTTGCCTCTTGTAGTTTCTCTAACAACAAATCTATGGAATAGGTGTCATTCTTAAAATAGAGGTAATCCAAAACTACCTTTTCAAGCTCTGCTACTTTGACATAATAGCCTTCCAAATTTTCAGTTCTAAAACCAAAATATAGTTTTTTGTTTATCTTGAGATATCGATAAGTGTTATCCTGAAATACGTATTTTTTGGACTTAAGGCTGGTTACAGATGAAGTCGTGCGTAGCATCTGCTCAAAGAGACCATAGAAACTTAAAGCCGAATCTAATGAAATATAAGAATTTTTATCAAAAGCACTGGCAATGATAAAAGGCGAGATATTCACAAAACCACGTGAAGAAATATCCGAGATAAAATAAAGCCCCCTTTTTAAAGGGATAAGCCACCCTTTTTCTCGTAACTCGTATATCCTTTTCTTTAGGACAAATTTTGAGTATTTTCCGCCTAAAGTCTTATAAACATCGTCAGTGGATACAATTCGACCAAAAGAAGCAATAATATCCTCAATATCTTTGAGCCGTTTTTCCGTTAAAATAGTATTTTTTGAAGCCATTTACATACCCCCCTTAGGTATCTATTAAGAATTAAAACATACAAATATAATTTTGTCAACTTAAATTTACCTTCGGCTTTATGTCAAATACAATAATCGGTCCTTTATTAGCCTAATCTAACAATTGCCTGAGCTATCCTCTCCATAATCATCTGTACTGAATCCTGCCACCAACCATAACTCACTTCCCACACTTCCAATAAATTTTGTTTGACAGACGTAAGTTAAATGTGGGAGAATAACACAGCCTACTTGGTAACCAGATCAGGAGAGGTGGCCGAGCGGTTGAAGGCAGCTGCCTGCTAAGCAGTTGTGGGGGCAACTCCACCCCGGGTTCGAATCCCGGCCTCTCCGCCACATCACAGGTAGTCGGGGTCGTCCCGGACCCCGAATCCAATGCATATCCACAAATCCCTATAATTACCGTCGCGGGACTTTCCGGAAATTGCTTAGACGGTAAATGAAATTTTCTCGTCAGAACAATTTTCGTAGAAGGTAGTCACTACTAACCTTTACTATGGAAAGGCTCGTTTTATGTAAGAAAAAGTATTTTTATCTCTTAGATTAAGTTTATCATTTCAGCATGCCTTGCGGTTGGTATTACGGCGATAGACCACATCATAGTTACACCGCATGGTCATATTAGCCTAAGAGAGAAGAGCGGTATTTTTCAAAGCGAATAATATCCCTCTTATTATAGTTTATCCTCACTGTTAGTGCAGTCAAACTATACAGATAAGAAATAAAACTTGACAACTCTCCTAACATGTTGTATATTTACTTACGTAGTAAGTAAATATACAGCACATAAGGAAAGGAACCTCTCATGGAAAAGGTAAACTCGCAAGCCCTGAAGTATCACCTCTGGGCATCCGCGGACATTCTGCGGGGTCATATTGACGCCGCAGATTACAAGAATTACATTTTCGGGCTCTTGTTTTTGAAGCGATTATCCGACGTGTTTGACGAAGAGGTTGAGAGAATACTACATGAGACAGGCAGCAAAAAGATTGCGTATGAAGACCGCGATTATCACGACTTTTTCGTTCCCAAAAGGGCGCGATGGGATTATCTTAAATCACTGACCCAGAACATAGGTGAAGCTATCAACAAAGCAAACGACTCCTTGGAAGAAGAAAACCCGGAAACTCTGGAAGGCGTTCTTTCTGCTGTTGACTTTAACGATAAAGACCGGCTGCCGGACCATATACTTTCCCAGCTTATCAACCACTTCTCCAAAATTAGGTTGAGAAATGAAGATTTGGAGAAACCCGATATCCTGGGTGATGCATATGAATATCTTATCGCCCAATTTGCTTCAAGCGCTGGCAAGAAAGGAGGGGAGTTCTATACACCCAAGGAGGTTGTTGAGCTATTAGTAGACATTCTGGATCCGAAAGAAGGAATGAGAATTTGTGACCCTGCGTGTGGTTCAGGTGGAATGTTGATACAATCCGTGTGCCACTTACAGGGAAAGGGGCAAAATCCTAAGAACATTGCTCTGTATGGTCAGGAGATCAATGTTGGGACATGGGCAATCTGCAAGATGAATCTGCTCCTTCATGGATTACAAAGTGCAAAGATCCGGAGAGCTGATACCTTACGGGAACCTAAGCTGCTCACCAAGGGACAACTAATGCAATTTGATATTGTAATAGCAAATCCGCCTTTTTCACTCAAGAATTGGGGCTATGAAAATGCTCAGAATGACCCCTACAAAAGGTTCAGGTTCGGGATACCTCCGAAGGGATACGGTGACTACGCATTTGTCCAGCACATGATAGCTATTGCGAACCCTAAAGGGAGAGTCGGTGTTGTCCTACCGCATGGAGTCTTATTCCGCGGAGGGGCAGAAGGAAAGATTAGAAAGGGTATAGTCGAAGAAGACCTCCTTGAAGGCGTCATAGGCTTGCCACCTAAGTTATTCTATGGCGCGGGCATTCCTGCGTGCTTGTTCATAATCAACAGAGACAAGCCTAAAGAGAGGAGAGGAAAGGCGTTCTTCCTTTACGGTGCAGGCGACTATCAAGAGGGAAAGAAGCAGAATAAGCTGCGTAAAGAAGACATTGAGAAAATTGTATCAGCCTTTGGAGAATATAGCACGATAGATAAGTATTGTCGTCCTGTACGGATTAATGAAATAAGGGAGAACGACCACAACCTTAACATCACACGATATATTGATGTTACAGAACAAGAAGAGAACATTGATATTCAGAAAACTATCGATGACCTGAAGAAACTCAAGGAAGAATATAAAAATATTGATAGGAAGGTGTCAGGCTATTTAAGAGAATTGCGTTATAGGGTGTAAGCATGTTTGAAGGCAAACAACAAATAGAATCTGTACTCACAGCACTCGCCGAGCAACTGGAAGTGCGGGGGGTGATGCACTGCGAAATGGTTGTGTGCGGAGGGGCAGCTCTCAATATATTGGGGTACGTGAGCCGTGTTACCGAAGACGTGGATGTTGTCGCATTTGTAGATAAGAAGAGTGACGGCTCTATTACTTTAGTCAAAGCCACCAAACCTATGAATCCTGCAGTTGAGGATGCAGCCACGAGAGTGCAGAAAGATTTTGATTTGACCGACAACTGGCTTAATCCCGGACCGGCGTCTGTTATGGATTTAGGATTGCCTGACGGTCTTATGGATAGGGTGGAAACCCGTACTTATGGAAAGAATCTAACAATTCACTTTCTCAGCCGGTATGACCAGATTCATTTTAAGCTCTATGCTGTAGTAGATCGGGATAGAGGTGATGTTCATTACGGTGACCTACTTGCATTAAAACCTATTGCAGAGGAATTAGAAAAAGCGGCTCGTTGGAGTATGACACATGACATTTCCGAGGGTTACAGAAAAGTCCTTAAGGATTTTCTTAAAGAAATAGGTTACAAAGATGTCGCAGATAAACTTTAGGGAATTCTTTCTGAAGGAAGTTTTAGATTTTCTCTGGGGGCAGTGGTCTGCCCTGGGTGTAGCAGGTGGTGCGCGCTCAAAGCATGAATGGGCGATCGATCTGGAAGCTCTCCTTCTCTTTTCACTGGAAATGGGTCGGTACGAGCCACGCTTCTTTGATGAGATACTCGACTGGCTTGTTGTAAACGGAAAGTGGATTGATATTCAGCGCCTGCGCGGAATTATGAAACAGAAAGATGAAAGAACGCAACGACTTATGAGCGCGGTTGCTTGTTTTCTGTCGCGCGAGGCAGGAACATACCAGCGTAAATGGAAGACTTTAGCATTGCTCCATAGAGCTAAAACAAGTACGCAGGACGAAATGCTTTTCAAAACGAAAGAAGGAAAGCCCTACCCAAAACCGGTTACGGAATCAAACATATTCAAAGAATACGGATTTTTGCGCGAAAGTTTTACGGTGCGGAAAACGTCGAAGCCCGTACCGGTCATGGCAGGAAACACCATCCGTTTTCTGTTGAGAGCAATGTTTGGTATAGGTTCACGCTCTGAATGTATTTTGTATCTTTTAGTCTACGGCGCAGGACATCCTTCCGAAGTAGCTAAGGCAATCGGCCTGTCTGTTCGGGGAACACAGGATGCATTGATTGAACTTGCAGAATCAGGTTTAGTGCTTACGCGCATTAAAGGTAAACGGAAGATAGAGTATTGGCTGCCAGAGAAAAGGTGGTGGGAATTTCTCTGTGGAATGGAATACGAAGATGCGAAAAAGCCGCTTTGGGTTGATTGGATTTCACTCTACGCTGCGCTGACAGATGTGTGGAATGTCTTAGCCGATATTCAAAAAACCGGGTCAGATTATATGAGGAGTTCAAAGCTGCGTCAGGCGATGGAGGGAATCAGTATTGGATTTTTGGCAAGCGGTCTTGACTTACCTCCTGCTCCGTACATCAATATTACTGCTGAAAAATATGAGAAAGAATTCCAGAACTTTATAACCAGGGTCTTGGGAGCCAAAAGTGGTACAAGCAGATAGCTTAAGAACCGAAGACAAATTTAAGAAAACGGAGATTGGCGAGATTCCAGTGGATTGGGAAATTGTCAATCTTGGGGAAACAGTACGTCTCCAGGGAGGATTCGCTTTTGAAAGTAGCGATTATAAAGGAAGAGGTGTGCCTTTAGTCAGAATATCAAATGTAACCTCTAGTGGGATTATGTTAAATGAATGTGTATATCTTCCAGCCTCTTTTGCTAAGGAATTTAGTGATTTTCTGCTTGAAGATGGGGATGTACTTGTTGCTATGTCCGGTGCAACAACCGGAAAAATAGGGGTTGTTTCAAAGAAAGACCTACCAGCATTGCTTAACCAACGTGTTGGCAGATTTATGATTGAAGATTCAAACCGTATTGCAAAGAGATATTTAGGACAGGTAGTGTTGACGAAAAGGTTCAAAGAAGATTTGCTCATAGATGCTGCCGGCGGAGCACAGCCTAATGTTAGTGGAAAAAGCATTGAGAGAATTGTAATACCCCTTCCACCTCTGCCCGAACAAAAAAAGATCGCCAAGATCCTATCAACCGTAGATGAGGCAATTGAGAAAAGGAAGGAGATCATAGAAAAGACGAAAGAGCTAAAAAGGGGGTTGATGCAGGAATTGCTGACCCGCGGAATCGGCCATAAGAAGTTTAAGAAGACAAAAATTCCTCTTCCCACTCTTGCCGAACAGGAAAAGATTGCTGAAATTTTGTCATCTGTTGATGAAGAAATAAATAAGGAAATTGTTCATGAGGAAAGATTGGAAGATATCAAGAAAGGTTTGACGCAGGTATTATTAAGTGGAAAAGTCAGAGTATGAGTGTAAAGATATTTTAACTGTTGAACAAATATCAGAGATCCTGGGAATTTCAAGAAATACCATTCAAAGGCGTAACTGGAGGGAGAAAACAGGCTGTCCCCTGCGCAAAATAGGAAAAAGGTTATATATTCTTGCAGCAACGAGCTTATGAATGAATGATAAAGGACAAATAATGGACAGATATCGGACAAAAATATTTGATTGAAAGGACTCAAAGGAATCATGAAAGGCTCACAAAGGGCTCAAACGCCTAATAAATGCCTAAAATGCCTAATAAACGCCTCACAAACGACTCAAGGTCTAAACGACGGAAGGGCAGGAACACCAAACTGGATTTCCGTGATAAGGCAAGAAGTACTTGACTAACTATTTTGCTATGTTATAATAACCTTGCTAAAAGTACATGTGCAAATAGTGAGGGAGTTGCATCATGGCAAAAATGAGATATAGCAAAAAGAAAAAGGAGTTGGAAAGGCTTGGGGTAAAGCTGCCACCCCAGGTAGTTCAGCGTAAGATAAAAGAGAAAATAGCACCATGGATTGAGAGAGAAGAAATAATTATTGTTACTGGTGCTCACCAAACCGGAAAAAGTGTTCTCCTTTATCAGTTAATAAACGATGCCCTTCTCCCGAAGACTGACAACATATACTATTTTAACCTTGATGTTCCTCATCAGCTTCAGTTTTTTGATAATCCGGATTATTTGGTTGATTTAATAATCAAATCAAAAAGGAAGTCCTACGTGTTGATTGATGAAGTTCAACGTTTAAAGGAACCGGGTTTATTTCTAAAAGGTATTTATGATCTTCACCTACCAGCTAAACTGATAGTCTCAGGTTCAAGTTCACTGGAGATTAGAAGCAAAATTCATGAAGCTCTTACTGGAAGAAAGGTAGTTTTTCGTCTTAATCCTTTCAACCTGGAAGAACTTTCTCAGGCCCTATTCCCAAGGAAGAGTGTCAATGAAGTCATAGAGAAAAAAGAGGACTTTAGAAGAGTTTTGAATCATTATGTCACATATGGAGGATACCCTGCAGTTGCTCTGGCCAAGGAAGAAGATTTAAAACTGCAGCTTCTCAAAGAGATATTCCAAAGTTACATCGAGAAGGATATCAAGTCTTTTCTTAACATCGAAAACGAAGAGGCATTCCGCAACCTTGTTAAGATTCTTTCTTCGCAAATAGGAAATCTGGTAAATAAGCATGAGCTCTCCAACACTTTGAGTATCCATAAGAATACACTAGAACACTACCTGTTTTATTTGGAACAAACCTTTATCCTGGATTTTGTAAAACCTTTTCATAGAAATCCCAGGAAAGAACTCTTGAAAAGCCCTAAGGTTTATTTTCGTGACCACGGTATAAGAAATTTTGCTATCGGAAGCTTTGGGGATTTCGAATTTCGCCCTGATAAGGGCAGCCTTTTTGAGAATTTCTCCTACCTTTGTTTGGGCGAGCGCTTGAAGTATTCAAGTCCCATAAACTTTTGGCGGACCAAGGCTGGCGCAGAAGTAGACTTTGTGATTCCAAGTCTCAAACCCATTCCTTTTGAAGTCAAAGCTGTTGATTTAAGAGAATTCAAGATAAGCAAATCCCTTAGGAGTTTCATTGGCACATATAAACCTGACAAAGCTTATTGCTTAAATTTAGCACTCCGAGGTGAGCGTGCTATTGAACGAACAACTGTAAGATTTTTGATACCCGAAGACCTGGCGAAAGCAAAAGATTTTTGTATGGCGCCAAAATAGAATGATGCAAAATCAATTCTATTGATTTTCATCCCGTTAGTTCATATAATTGTATGAGGGAAGGAGTGTGAAAAAATGCTTCAAATCCTAATTGTCAGGCATGCGAATCCAATCTACGATACAGATTCAATTACTGAAGAAGGAGAACAACAGGCAGTTCAACTTGCGGAGAGAATCACAAGACTTGAAAAAATAGATGCCCTATATGTGAGTCCTCTTGGAAGGGCTATCAGGACAGCAGAGCATATCTCTAAGGCTACAGGTATTAAGCCAGAAGTCCTTCACTGGCTCAGGGAAGTTGATAAGGGAGATTACCCCTGGGCGAAACCCCATAACGAATATCTCAAGAAAGGGAAATTTGCTGACCCAATTTTCTGGGAGGATGGATACTGGGCAGGGAAAGAGTTGAGAGAGGTTTATGAAGAAGTCTCTTCGGGGCTTGATAAATTACTCTCACAATACAGTTATGTAAGAGATGGATTTATATATAAAGTAGAAGAACCCAATAGAGAAAAAACAATTTGTCTTGTATGTCATGGTGGCATGAGTATTGTGATTCTGTCTCATCTACTCCAGTGGCATCTTCCGTTAGCCTATGCACATATTGGAATTTTGGAAACTGGTATAGCGAGAATTCTTTTTAAATCCCAGGGAGAAAATGATGCAGTCCCGGTTCTCATTTCAATTAATGATGTGAGTCATCTTGATGATAGGCTCTGGAAAAAAGTTGTGAACAGACAGAAAGATCATAAGATGGCAATGTAGACCCAAAATAGGGACACATCCCATTTTCTCCAAGGGAGGAGTTAAATGTCCATGCGGCATAAGGAATTAGGACCTTTCCCCATTTTTGTTGTTGTATTTCTTTCCATAATAACTCAGTTTGCCTTCTCCGGGGAGGAAGAAGATTTCTCACTGGCAGAAGGCGCTTATTCCGATGGACTTTATGAAATAGCGGGGAAGCAGCTTGAGAAATTCATCATTAAATATCCCAGAAGTAAAAAAGTGCCACTGGCTCATTTTTTTCTCGCAGAATGTGAATTCAAACAGGGAAAATTTTCAAAGGCAAGAGAGGAATATACGCTTGCCAGTAAATCTAATGAGGTAAGAGAGAAAGCCGTATACCGGATTGGCAAATGTTTCTTTGGAGAAAATGATTTTGCTAAAACCATCTCTACTTTTGAAAAGTTTCTGCGAGATTATCCAGAAAGTGAGTTTGCACCAGCGGCTACATACTGGCTCGCTGAGGCGCTCATCAAAGCTAATAAATTTGAGGAGGCATGCGAAATATATCTACAATTACAGAAAAAATATCCCGACTCTCCTTACATTGAACACGCACTTTTTTCAAGAGGCATCTGCCTCATCAAAATGAACCTGTTAGGGGATGCAATATCTTCATTCAAGACTATCATTGCAAAATTCCCTGACAGTAAACTCATCGCGCCCGCCCAATTCCGGTTAGGCCAGGTGTATCTTTCATCTGGAAGATTGAAAGAAGCGCGATTCTCTTTTCAGAGGATCTTAAAGAATTTCCCCCAAAACCAGTATGCTGATGACGCTCAATATGGAACTGGGATGACCTTCTTCAAGCTCGGGAATAGTGAGGAGGCAATCGAAAGTTTTAAAAAACTTATCACTTCATTTCCCGAGAGCGAGTATGTTGATGAAGCTCAATACGCTATTGCCTATATTCATGAATCCTGCGGTGAACTCAATACTGCAATTATTCTTTATCGTGAGCTGCTGGAGAAATTCCCCGCAAGCAAGGTAACGCCGCCTGCGCTGTATCATCTCGGGAGATGTTTAATAAACCCTGAGAAGGAGAAGGAAGCTATCTCAACTTTAGAAAACTTGCTGAATAATTACCCTCAAAGTGAATGGGCGGAGAAAGCGCAACCTGTTATCCTTTACCAATTGGGAAATAGTTTCTTCTCCCGGGAGGAATTTATACAGGCAAGTCAGGAATATAAGAAATTGATAGACGGAGAGTTTGGAAGAGAATGGGAAGAGAAAGGTCATTTCTATATAGGAGCAAGCCTCTTCAAAGGAGGAAATTACAGAGACGCAATTGATGCATTCAAGAAGTTCTGTGAGAAGTTTCCAGATAGCGAATTGACGCCCGAGGCAACCTGTTGCATCGGGCAGTCACTCTTAAACATGGGCAAATACCAGGAAGCAAGGAAATTTTTCGAGAAAGTGGGAGATAAAGACCTCTCATATATGAAGACTGGGGATTGTCTCACTAAGGAAGGGTTGCTCAAAGAAGCAATAGCAAGTTATAATAATGTTAAGGGGGAACTTTCCAACTTAGCAAAATTCCAGGCTGGTAAGCTCCTTTATCAGGAAGGCAAGTTTCAAAAGGCAGGAGTTGTTTTTAAACCTCTTATTAATGGAGAAAATTACATCAGCGATGATGCGCAATACTGGCTTGCAGTATGTATGCTTCACTCAGGGAAAATAGAAGAGGCAGGAAAGTATTATGAAAACTTTATTGAAAAGTTCCCGGAAAGTGAGCTTCTGTCAGGAGCCTTCTTCAATCTGGGTAATATTCAATGCCAGAAAAAATTGTATCAAGAAGCTATAAACACTTACCAGAAGGTCGGGAAACTTTCCCCGGATAGTGTTGAAGCGCATGAATCTCATTTCAGGATGGGGTTATGCCAGCTCCAGCTCGGCAATTTAGATACTGCAGAACTTATATTCGGGAAATATATCTCGTTCTCCCCTGAAGGGAGGAGCTCAACGGAAGCGAAACTCTGGCTTGGAAGGGGCTTCTATGAGAAGAAAGAATTTGGTAAGGCAAAAGATATATTATTATCACTGATTGAATCTCCTGAGGAAGAGGCGAAAGCTGATGCTCACTACTGGCTCGGAAGATGTTTTGAGAAAGAAAATAAATATGAGCAAGCTGCGGGAGAATTCAATGAGATTATAAGAAATTTCCCTGAGAATCCCAGAGTTACAGAAGTGAAATTACGAATTGGGAATCTATTAGCTCTTCAGGGTAAGGATAATAAAGCATTGAGCATATATCGTGAAATCGTAAAGAAGGGCGAAGATGAATTTGCACAAGAGACATACTTCCAGATGGGCAAAACTTTACAGAAATTAGGTAGATATAGAGAAGCAGTCCGGACATTTGAAAAAATCGGGGAGACAGGAGATGAAAAACAGTCTGCAGAGATACAGTTCAGAATAGCCTCCTGCTTCCATAAACTCGGGGAATTTGAAGAAGCAATTTTTGAATATTTAAAGGTTGTCTATCTCTATCCTGCCTGTTTTAATCTGGTGCTTAAGGCTACGGAATCTGCCGCAATCTGCTTTGAAAAACAGGGCAAGATTGAGGAAGCGGTAAGTTTTTACAGGAAGATACTGTCTGCTGACCCGGATGGGGTGAAGGGAGAGTTAGCACGCCAGAGAATAGAAAAAATAATGAAGGGAGAATAAAATGGTTAATCTATTTCAGATGGGAAAAGACCTTGCTTTTCATGGACAGGTTCTTATCTATCTCATACTTTTCTGTTCCGTTGTGTCGTTTGCTATGATAATAGACCGCTTCATAAGTTTTCATAAGGGCGGACTTAACAGGGCAAAATTTATGAGTAAACTGTCGCCAATCCTGAAAAGGGAAAAAATTATAGAAGCTATCTCTCTATGTGATAAGTATCCCTCTGCAATCACAAGGATTATCAAATCCGGTGTATTGAAACATGACAGGGGGAAAACGAAGATTTGCGAGGCAATGGAGGAAAGAGCACAGCTTGAACTTTCACAGTTCGAAAAATATCTCCCGGTTCTTGCGACCATTTCTTATATAGCGCCTCTGCTTGGTTTCCTCGGAACAGTCCTAGGAATGATTGAAGTTTTCATGCAATTGCAGAGCGAGATGGAACTTATCGGTCAAGGAAATTTAGACGCTGGTTTCGGAGAAGCACTGTTCACCACTGCGGCGGGCCTTATGGTTGCGATACCAACCATTTTAGCTCATAACTATTTCTTAAGCAGAATAGATGAAATCAGACGAGATTCTGACAGGACTATATCCGAACTTGCTGACATTTTCCCTGAACAATAAGCCCCCACCTATCTCCTTCGCCCTGCCTCGCCGGCAGGCGGGCTTCAAGGGGGAGGATTAAGGAGAGGGTGAATGCAGGCCACAGACTTCACAAAATAGAAAATTAAGTAGTAAGGGGGAAAGAAGTGAAAATAAATATGAGTGTGGTTCTCATTCCTTTCATTGATATTTTCGTTCTGATTGCAACTTTTCTAACTCTCTCAGGGAATTTTCTTTATCAATCTGCGGCGAAAGTGGAACTTCCTCCGAGAATCAGCGGGGATATTGTGGCAAAGGATAATCCAACAGTTACTCTGACACCTGGCGGGGTAATCTTTTTAAATCGCAGGAAGGTCAGCAAAGAAGGGCTGTCAATTCTTCTTCAACTAACAGCAAAACTTGCGGGGAAGAAAGGGGGAAACCCTCTGCTTATCATAGAGGCAGATGGGAATGTTACACATAAGGATGTTATTGAAATTATGGGTATTGCACGGGATAGCGGGATCAAACAAATTGCCATCGCAACAGAACCAGAGAAATGAAAATAGCAATTCCTATATCCATCATATTGCATATTGCAATTCTTTCCACCTATCCTGCCCTCAACCTCAATGGGAGAAGAGAGCATCAGGAGAAAGTAACCATCTCATTCATAAGAATGCCCGGGGAAAAGTTCTCAATGATTGGGGAAAAATTATCTGGAACAGCCCCTGCCAGATCAAACCTTTTAAAGAGCAGAAAGGTCTGGGAAGTCTTGTGGCCCGTGATTGATATTGAGTTTTTACCAGAACCTGAGAATATTAGTTCATTCCTGAAAAATGGGGATAAGGAGCTTCTGGAAATAGAAATTCATGAAAAGGAAACTCCCCCGCTGACTGAGGAGTTGGAGGACAGCGATGGAAAGTAGCTTCACTTCTACAGTTGGATTACAACTCTTAACAATCTGCTGTATATTACTGTTTGTCTGGATTCGCACAGAAGGAAGGAAAAGTCTTCCTTCACTGAACACAGAAAATATCTGGTGCTGTTCTATATGTACATATGTCTATATTGATGCTAAAGATGACCTATCCACCTGCCCCCGCTGCAGTAGTATAAATAAGAAAGTGGAGGAATGATTCCGCTAAAAGACAATATTCCTACAGAGACATTCCCATTTGTTACCATCTTAATTATTCTCATAAATATAGCTGTTTTTATGTATCAACTCTCCCTGGAGCCGGAAGCAAGGGAAGAACTTATCATGCAGGCCGGAGCGATTCCCTATGAAATCTCACACGGAGTGGATAAGCCCCCGCTACTTGGACACCCGGTTCAACTGACACTTCTGTCATCAATGTTCCTTCATGGCGGGCTCCTTCACATTATTGGGAATATGCTTTATCTCTGGATCTTTGGCAGGAATGTTGAAGACAGAGTCGGGCATTTGCGTTTTATCTTTTTCTATTTAATATGTGGTGTAGTCGCAAGTATTGTTCATATAGGAAGTAGTCCCGAATCAATAATTCCCCTGGTAGGAGCAAGCGGCGCAATATCAGGTGTGCTTGGAGCTTATCTCATTCTTTCCCCAAAAGCCAAAATACTTACGCTTATCACTTTTGGTTTCTTTATACGGCTTGTAGAAATACCTGCTCTCATTATCCTGAGTTTATGGATTATCCTGCAGTTCATAAACGCTTACTCTTTGCATCAGACAAATGTCGCATGGTTAGCTCACATTGGCGGATTTTTCGCAGGACTCTTTTTAATACCGCTGTTCAGGAAAGAGTAAGAAGGAGCTAATATAGTCCGTATCGGGACAAAACTATTCGGCGAGAGGATTTAGAGGGGGAAGGAAGGGTGGAGGTGTACCTTCAGGTGTTTTCGGTGAGTGCAGCGAGCGCTTGTGAATATGTATCATAGGCTGACTTGCCGTATAGAACAAAACGGACAAGTTCAACTTCCTGGTGTTTCTTCAGATAATCTGTAACAGTCCTGAGAGCAATTTTAGCGGCTTCCTCCATAGGATACCGATACGCCCCTGTGCTTATTGACGGGAAAGAAACACTCTTTATACCATTTTCTCTTGCAGCATCAAGACTCCTGCGGTAGCAGCTTGCAAGTAATTCTGCTTCGCCCTTTCCTCCACCTTGATAAACCGGACCAACAGTATGAATCACACATTTTGCTTTGAGATTCCCTCCGGTTGTAATCTTTGCATCACCTGTTTCACAGCCACCAAGTTTCCTGCATTCTTCAAGAATTTCTGGACCTCCCACGCGGTGAATTGCACCATCAACCCCACCGCCTCCAAGAAGACTCCTGTTTGCCGCATTCACAACTGCTTCGGTGTCGGCCTCTGTAATATCCCCTTCCTTAAGTTCAAGTTTTGAATGATTAATTCTTACCTCCATCTCTCCCCCCCTCAATTTCAAAGCTTTTTCATTTCTGATGTTTCGGAAATTATTTCCGCTAAAATATAATGGGATATCTTATCACTTGTCCCCATTTAAAACATAAAAACTAAAAACTTGCAAGTTTATTTTGCTGAAATTAGCAAAAATGTGAATTAGAAGGCGATTTTGGGACATAGAAATTGGGGCTCTGAAGGTGAGGTTTTTCTGCGCTTTTGGTAGGGAGTTTACCTACGAGTACCTTATTGCAATATGGACAATTAAACTCAAGGTTCATTTTCTAGTTGTCTTCTCTATTACTAACCAAGCAATGGTGGTGGGTCATTAATTGCTTAATTACCTCAGGATTATCATGGTCAATTGTGATTGTGTAGCCACTTTTTTGCTTACCATTTTCCCAGTTTTCATGCCAACTATACTCTATGTGCCTTTCCGAACTACCTTTGATATTAAAGAACTTATTTCCAATTCCCCACGAGGTGGATTTCGTTATCATACTGAAAAACATAACAAGAAATGAGACAATTAAGAAGGAGGTTGCGTCTATGGCATCAAAAAAGCCGGAACGTTTACAAAAAAATACAAACGCGAGCCATATCCCCAAATAAAGAATGGGAATAGAAACGTCCATTATTTTATTGTACTTTTTCATTTTTCTCCCTTTCATCTATCATTTTTCATACGCTTCCCTAACCTACTCTGGTGCAAGATTAGAGTAAATCTGGGTGGTTGCCAATCTTTTGTGGCCGACTTGTTTTTGGACTTCGGTGATGGGGATGCAGTCCAAGAGGGCATGGACCAATTTGGACTTTATTTTTGGCATTTCCATGGGTTATTTTAGCATATTATTTCGCTTTTGGGGTCCAAAGACGAAATGGCTGCTATAGAGTAGCCATGGACAGTTCTCTACCTTACCTTGCCGGCTGCCGAATGCTGACTGCCCTGGAAATCTCGGGATAGTCTCTCAGCTTTCCTCCGTATATATTCCAATTGTTCCCCTGCTGATAAGTCTTTTGTCTCTGCATAGTGCTTATCGCGTATCTTTCTAACCATCTCAACTGCTTTCACTGGCATGGGTTGTCACCTCCCTTGGCGAATGGATTGATATTGTTCTATAACCTTTCTCAAGATTGACTGCATTGAATTGCCGAATTTTGTCAAAATGCACAATATGGTGAAAGTTCCAGCTTACCAATATATCTACACCTGCCACAGTTGCCATAGCAATATGCCGGGCATCATCTCTATAATTTGAGGATAAAATACCATGTCTCAGGTATACCTCAGCAAGTTCTATTGCTTCAGGGTCCAGGTCAAGAAATTCATGCTCGCAATCCTTAAACTCCTGATATACTTTTTTAACTTCTTCGGGGCCATCTTCAATCTCTGCATCTGTAACCGAAGAGAGAACTAAAGAGAATATGCCTACTTTGAAATCTGAAAGGAGCCCTTCAGACCATTCTTCAAATTCAGGATCACAACAACCTCCAATCACAGAAGTATCAACATAGATCCGAATTTTTCTCATGTGCCTCCATTTGTGTTTTGTAAAGGATTATTGACCCCACTGTACATATTTTTTTATGCCCCAAACATTTCAATGATAACAGCTTCGATAGTGTGCTGTCAATCACATTCACTTCTTCACTTCTTTCTCCTGTCGCTTTCTTATTTAGCCATTGTTTTTCGGTTTAATGCACTGTAAAATAAGACCCATAACCGAAGTGGAAAGGAGAGTGTACATCTATTTTGAAACCGCGATATATTAGTCAACGACGCCAGTTGATAAGGTCATTCTACACTGGTATTGGGAAAACAACGGTCATTTTTTCATCGGCCTTTCTCGCAGCTGTTGGCGCAGGATTGGTATCCCTTGGAATAGTCTTTTATATGCGCGATATTTTCAATGCATCCGGAAGCCAGATCGGACTCCTCGTTGCATTTTGGTCACTCTGTTTTATTTCAGGCTGCATATTCATACGCCCGCTTTTTGACCATATTCTGCCACGGTATACTCTGGTAATAGCCACATCCTGTATGTGTGTTTTTACTCTTGCAATACACAGTTCTGACTCACTCATCTGGGTCTACATATTCTACGGCTTGTACGGTTTTTCGACTTCTCTTTTCTGGCCACCTCTAATGGGCTGGCTCTCACAGAAGGTTGAAGGGATTGAACTGAGTAAGACAATATCTAAGTTTAACTTTTCCTGGAGTGCAGGAATGATAATCGGTCCTTTTCTGGCAGGATACTTGAGCGAAAAGGGGACAGAACTGCCAATTTATGCCGGCAGCGCACTCTTTCTCTTAACCAGTTTCATGATTATCGGGGCAATCCTCTCACTGCCGCGTATCCGGAAGGACAGAGACACTAAATTACCGCTTGAAAGGCGGAGTCTTGAAAAAGGGCAGGATACACTAGTTCGTTATCCAGCGTGGGTCGGTCTTTATACTACCTATGTTATAATGGGTGTAATACTCAACATTTTCCCTGTCTCTGCGAGGGCTGATTTATTTATGAGGAAAAGTGTCATCGGTCTGTTATTCTTATCACGCGCTCTATTTACAACTTCCGGTTTTATCATGCTGGGGAGAACAACTTTCTGGCACTTTAGAAGTTTACCGATGCTTTTGGGACAGGTATCTCTTGCAATTTTATTGATCTTGATGGTTTATACTCATTCACCTTTATTATTGGGGCTCATTTTGGGAGGGATAGGACTGTTAATGGCCTTAGGCTACACGTACAGCCTTTTTCACGGTGTATCTGGAAGCACGGATAGACCAAAACGTATGGCTATACACGAGTCGCTTATTGCTGCCGGTCTTATTTGCGGCTCCTCTATCGGCGGAATAATCTATCAGAGATACTCAATGGCTACTGTATATTGGTTTTGCTCAGCGGTGGTGCTTACAGGAGTGCTTATCCAGAGCGGACTTTCTCTCCGGGCGCGCAGACTACGCGAGAAAGTTTACTGAACCACGTCATTCCTGCGGAAGCAGGAATCTAAAGTTGGAGCCCGGGATGGATTCCCGCTTGCGCGGGAATGACAAGAAATGGGATTCACTGAACTCACACTAATCCATAAAGAGAGTGAGAATGAGTTACAGGGTTAAATCACCTATCGTAATATGCTTCGTCCTTGTATGGGTGGTTGGGGTGGCCCTGCGTTTTATCAACTATAATGAACACTTCCTTCTCCTTCACCACATTGTTTCCTCTTCAATCAACTTCATATTACTTTTTGCCATAATTATTATTGCATTTTCTCTTGGTGAGAGAGTATTTCGCTATTTGAAAATATATTTTAGCTCTTCCCTGGAAACTTTTGTCTTTTCCAGTTCACTCGGATTTGGGATTTTGAGCTTTCTAATTTTTATTTTTGGTTTTCTCCACCTTCTTTACAGAACTGCTGCTTATACACTATTAGTAATCCTCTTAGCCTTCTCCATCCCACAACTCCGCACATTCTTAAGAAAACTTCGTAACCATCACCCTCCCCCTTACCCCCTCCCCTCGAGGGAGGGGAAACAAAAGAAAGCGGGGCACTTGCACTTTCCTCAAGAAAAGTGTGAAATTCAAAATGGAAAAGGCAATTCCCAATTTGTAGTCATATTTGGCGTTATCCTCATCATCAGCATTTGTCTTTACCTTATCCAGGTTTTTACTCCAGAACTTAATTATGACAGCCTCGCATATCACCTTGCTATCCCGAAGCTTTATGCAGGAGAACATCAGATTTTCTACATACCTCACAATGTATACGCAAATTTCCCGATGACAACGGAATTTCTTTATCTTTTCAGCTTGCTTCTCTATGGAGATACACTTGCGAAATTAGTTCACTTTTCAATGGGCATCTTCATAATACTTGCTATTTATTCCTTTTCAGTGAAACATTTTAATAAGAAGGTAAGTTTACTCGCCTCGCTCATTTTCTACAATATTCCGTTTGTTGGTCTTCTCTCAGGATGGGCTTTTAATGACCTGATGTTAACCCTGTATGAATTTCTGGCTGTAGCGGCATTTCTCAACTGGTTTTCAGCAAAGAAAAAAACCTGGTTATTTGTATCAGCCATATTCTGCGGGTTGTCCATCGGAACAAAGTATACAGCTTTACTGCTCCTTCTTCCAATCCTGCTTTTAGCAATTGTAATTAAAGAGTTTAGCGATAAGGAAATTCCCATCCTTTGCTTTAAAAAAATAGCTCTTTTTATTTTCATCAGTTTACTGGTTGCATCCCCATGGCTTATAAAAAATGCCTTTTTCACTCATAACCCTGTATATCCTTTTTTTCACAATTTCTTTTATAAATTCTTCGGGCATCCGTTCGGCGAGACTTTTAACCCTGAAAGATTTATGAAACATCACCAGCCGCAAAACTTAGGGATAGGGCATATTCTCTCGCTCCTCTGGAGAATTAATATGGATAAAAAGATTGGCCCTGCATTTATATTATTACTGCCCTGTCTTTTATTCATCCGTTCTGTGAAACCCGTTGTAAAACTCTTTTTAATTTATGGTGGTATATATTTTTTGCTCTGGGTTTTCTTTACTCATCAGGATACAAGATTCCTCATCCCCTGTCTCCCGGCTCTGAGCATAGCTTCAGCATACGCTGTGGAAAGCTACAAAAGAAACAAGCAGTTGACTTTGTTCATACATCTTGTTATTCTTTTTGTGTTTCTTTTTAATTTAGCATGGCTACCGCTGACAATAGCTAAATATGATTTGCTGAAAGTGGCTACAGGCATAAAAAATCGGGATGAGTTTCTGATTGACTCACCCCTCTACCAGTATCCTGCCTTTCGTTACATAAATAATGAACTTCCAGAGGATGCAAAGCTCCTTTTCATAGGGGAGAACCAGACATACTACTGTAATCGCGAGGTTGTATCAAACAGTCCGCTTGATACAAACATCATTGTTGAAATTGTCAATGAAAGCTCATCAAGCAAAGAGATCTGCGATAAGCTCCACACACTTGGAATCACACATATTCTGTTTAATGCCTCCGAAGTCAAAAGGGTAGCTCAACATTACCACTCATTTAACTGGGCAAGCGAGAAAGCAAGTGAGATGTTTGCTGAGTTCCTGACATCCGAAAAATACCTCAGGCAACTATTTCTTGAAAGAGGCGTATTTGTTTACGAGATAGTCCATGAGTGAAAAGGTATTAATGTGCGGGAATGAGGTTGTTGGGGAAGCTGCAATCCAGGCAGGATGCAGGTTCTACGCCGGGTATCCAATAACTCCTCAGAATGAGTTGACTGCCTATATGGCAAGAAGGATGCCTGAGGAGGGCGGTGTATTCATACAAGCAGAAAGTGAGCTGGCGGCTATTAGTATGGTGTTTGGAGCTTCTCTTGCCGGCGCACGTGCCATGACTTCCTCCTCAAGTCCCGGCATAAGTCTGAAACAGGAGGGAATATCCTACCTTGCAGGGAATGAACTTCCTGCTGTAATTGTGAACATGATGCGCGGAGGCCCGGGACTTGGTAATATCGCTCCTGCGCAATCCGATTATTTCCAGGCAACAAAAGGAGGAGGACACGGAGATTACAATTTGATAGTTTTTGGACCTGCTAATGTCCAGGAACTTGCTGAACTCATGGGAGCTGCCTTTGATTTAGCTGACAGATATAGAAATCCTGTGCTTATTCTTGGAGATGGTATCCTCGGACAGATGATGGAACCTGTTAAAATCAAAAAAAGGGTTGGCAAGCTTGCTTGCCCTGAGAAAGACTGGATTCTAACAGGTGCAAAAGGCCGTTCCCCCAGAATCATCCGCTCACTTATTCTGAAAGAAGGGGAACTTGAAAAACACAATAGACACCTTCAGGATAAATTCAGAGTTATGAAGGAAAAGGAAATTCTCTACGAAGAGGAAGGGATTGATGATGCTGAGATAATCCTTGTTGCTTATGGGACCTCAGCCCGTATTGCAAAAGCGGCTCTAAACCAGGTAAAGAGTGAAGGGATAAGAGCAGGAATTATAAGACCGATAACTCTCTGGCCATTTCCTGAAAAGGTTATAGCAGATGTATCCTCACGGATAAATTGTTTTCTCGTTATTGAGATGAGCGCAGGGCAGATGGTGGAAGATGTTAGATTAGCTGTCAGTGGAAAATGTCCTGTTCATTTCTATGGAAGAACAGGTGGTGGAGTACCTACTGCAGAGGAAATCAGTCGGAAGATAAGAGAACTTCTATGAAAAAAGTTTTCTCGCTTCCCGAATCAATGAAAGATGTCTGGACACATTATTGTCCTGGCTGCGGGCATGGTGTGATTCACCGCCTGCTCGGAGAGGTGATTGATGAACTCGGTATCAGGGAGAAGACTATTGGAGTTGCGCCTGTAGGATGCGCCGTTATTGCATATGATTACTTCAATATAGATATGACAGAAGCCGCACATGGACGAACACCCGCCGTTGCTACAGGAATAAAGCGTATTCTTCCGGAGAGGGTAGTTTTTACCTACCAGGGTGATGGTGACCTTGCCGCAATAGGGACATCGGAAATAATCCATGCCGCAAATAGAGGGGAAAGGATAACTGTAATTTTTGTTAACAATGCAGTATATGGAATGACAGGCGGACAGATGGCACCAACTACAATGCTCGGACAGGTAACAGCTACTACTCCAGGCGGACGAGATTCGAGTGCAGGATACCCTTTAAAAGTTTCAGAATTACTTGCTATCCTCCCTGGAACAGTTTTTCTCTGCAGGACAGCTATCAGTAATCCTGCAAATATCAGGAAAACCAAACTGGCTATAAAGAAGGCTTTCCAGGTTCAACTTGAGAATAAAGGATTCTCTCTTGTTGAGATTCTCTCCCCATGTCCAAGTTACTGGAGACTTTCGCCAAAAGAAGCAAAGGAATGGATTGAGGAAAAAATGATACCCAATTTCCCATTGGGCGTTATAAAGGGAAATTTGAAAGATGCATGAAGAAATAGTTATTTCCGGATTTGGCGGGCAGGGTGTAATGTTTATGGGTAAATTCATTGCCTATATTGCAATGAAGGAAGGGTATCGCCTCACTTATATGCCATCATACGGAGCTGAAGTAAGAGGCGGAACAGCTAACTGCACAGTGATTATCTCAAAAGAAGAAATTGCATCTCCTCTCAGTTCCAGCCCATCAACCATTGTTGTTATGAATAAACCATCACTTGATAAGTTCTGCCCAAGGCTTAAGAAAGAAGGGTTATTAATTCTCAATTCCTCCCTTATTGATAAAGAACCGGAGCGCAGCGATATTAAGGTGATAAAATTGCCTGCCAATAAACTTGCTGAAGATGCCGGAAACATCCGCTCTGCAAATATGGTCATGCTTGGAGCGTATCTCTCGTTGAAAAAGTTAACATCAGTCGAGAAAGCATGCCGTCTTCTGCAAGATGTGCTTCCCGAAAGGTGGCATGGATTACTTGAAGTAAATAGAAAATCCCTCATCAGTGGGGGGGATTTTGCACAGCGATAGGATGTGGAAGCTGTTCCGAGGAGGGCCTCGGAAAATTTCTCGGAAACTACTATCTATTTCCCGGTAACCTGCACTGTCAGTTTTCTTCTTCTACAGCCATCCAGTTCTACAAACAGGACTGATTGCCAGGTTCCGAGAATCAGTTTCCCATCTCTCACAGGAAGATTCACACTTGCCCCAATCAGGGTATTGAGTATATGGGCGTGTGTGTTTTGCTCACCCTGGATGCCGCTGTATTTGGCGTTGTGCCGGTAGTTTCCTTTTAGAGGAGCAAGTTTCTGATACGCTTCTAACAAATCTTCCCAGAGTTCAGTGTCATGTTCATTAATACAGACGGCACATGTAACATGGGGATTGAAAATTGTTACAGTTCCCTCTTTCACCTTTCCATTCTCGACAATCTTTCTCACGTCCTGAGTTATATCTATTATCTTGAACCGTTTATCCGTTGATACATTAATTTCACCCCATACAATATTCACGTTCATCACTAATCCTCATCTTCCCCAAATAACTTCTCCAGTAACTCGCTGCCATATTTTTTTATTCCTGTTTTGAGGAAGGAAGCTGTTAAATCAGGAGTTCCTTTTGAGAGCGGTCCTCTCCAGACAACGGCTAAATGTGCGAAACCATTCTCATCCACATAGAAAAATTTGTCAAACTCCTTGAATTTGAAACGCTGCCTTTTCACAAGATGCGGGGCAAGTGCTAAGTCAGCTGAGATATTCTTCGTTTTTTTGACAAGGTCAATTTCCCCTTCTTCAGTAGCAAGAACAGCATCTTCCCCATGGACTATAGTTTCTGTAATATCCACTTTCCCATCTATAATATTAAAACTTCCGATAATTTTTGTATATTTAAACGGCATAAGCTCAGGCAGATTAATTGTTGAAAAAAGGTCTTCAAGCCATGAAAACGATTTAACCAGACCATTTTGAATTTGTAGACTACCTCCTCCATTTAGCCCCTGCGTGCCCCCGCCACTATTAGCAATTTGCGCTTGCATCTTTGCTTTTCCACTCATATTAAGTTTTACCTCATCTTTCTCCTTTATACTCAAAAGTTTCTCCATATCTATGTTTTCGCCTTTTATGGAGAATTTATATTTCCCGCCCTGCAAAATCTCCCCCGAGCCGGTCAACCTACCTTCACCAATAATCACAACAATATCATCCACTCTTAGGCTCCCAGAAGAATATACAGAGCTCATCTTAAATTTTGTCACAAATCCGCCTGGCTTATGCAGGTTACCATAGGAGAGCTCATTTTCTGTGAGGTCGCTGGTTACATCTACATTCAATTCACCGGGGCTGCCTGTGAGGATAATATCAACTGTGCTTTTTCCTCTCCCTTTGAGATTGGCTGGCGCTCTCAGATTTAGTTTGCTAAGTGTCTCATTTATTCTGCTCCAGTCTACATCAGTAGTTATTCTAAAATCGACCGGGCTCTTCTCACCTGCTTGATATGAACCAAGCATGGAGAAGTCAAATGCCTGCATTGTCCCCGCTCCTTTAATCTTAACAGGCTTTCCTTTTCCCTCCGAAGACACCTCAAGGTCAATTTCATCAACCGCGAGAGAACCACTTTCTTCACGCTCAACATTTACTTTGCCACTACGCACCCGAGCTTCCGCAAGCTGAAACTGGAATTCCGAGTTACTGGAAGAAGAATGCTGACTGGTGGCAATCAGTGGAAGGAGCAGGAATCCAATCTGCTCTTTTCGCAATGTGAGAACTGGCTTTTCAACAACTACACTTCGCACATTGAATTGTCTGCGAAGCATTTGAAGGAAATTACACTGGAGAATTATCCCTTTTGCAGAGAGAATTTCTGCGTCCTCAGCGCCCAATGAGAGATTTTTGACTTTTATTCCCTGCGAGAGTCTGAGAGAAAGTTTCTCCATTCTCACAGGTATCCCGAGAGAAGCGCTCAATCTTGAAGCAACTGCGTTTCTGAGCTCTGGATGGGAAAACTCAATGTGCATCAGTGCCACACCAGCTACTACTAATAAAATGGCAATAACAAGGCAGGCAATTTTCATCTTTCGCATGATAGTTACTCCTCTAACTCATATTTTCTATAATTGCGGAGGCGAACTCAGAAGTTTTAAGCTCTACAGCCCCCTCCATCTGGCGCGCTAAATCGTAGGTGACCTTTTTCTGCAGAATTGTTTCTTGAAAAGCATCTATAATTATCTTTGATGCTTCTTTCAACCCTATATAATCAAACATCATCACCCCTGACAGAATAAGAGAGCCCGGGTTAACTTTATCCTGGTTAGCATATTTTGGTGCAGTTCCATGTGTTGCTTCAAAGAGAGCTACGAAATCCCCCATATTTGCACCCGGCGCAATGCCAAGACCTCCTACCTGTGCCGCACACGCATCAGAGATATAATCTCCATTCAGATTGGGCGCAACAATAATATCATATTCATCAGGTCTTGTCAGAATTTGCTGGAACATACTATCTGCAATTCTATCTTTAATTATGATTTTAAGGCCAGGGAACTCTTCTCTTGCCACCTCATACGCCCATTCTCTGAAAGCGCCTTCAGTATATTTCATTATATTCCCTTTATGCATTATAGTGATAGAATTCCTGCCCTCCTCAATTGCATACTTTATAGCTTTCCTCATAAGCCTTTTTGTTGCAAACTCACTCATCGGCTTAATTCCAATTCCCGAAGCCTCTCTTATCTTCGTTCCGAATTTAGTGTTCAGATACTCTATTATCGTCTTTGCTTCCCCTGTTCCTGCTTCCCACTCGTTTCCAACATAGACATCTTCAGTATTCTCACGAAATATGACAACATTTAATTTCTCCGGATGTTTAAGAGGTGAAGGAACACCCTTAAAATATCTCACAGGACGCACACAGGCATAGAGGTCAAGTTCCTGCCTGATTGTAACATTCAGACTTCTATATCCGCCTCCAACAGGTGTTGTCAGAGGGCCTTTTATTGCAACAACATAATTCTCTATAGCTTCAAGAGTATCCTTTGGGAGATATTCTCCACAGGAGTTGTTCGCTTTTTCACCTGCGAAAATTTCAAACCATATAATTTTTCTCCTGCCGCCATATGCTTTAGCGACTGCAGAATCAAAAACCCGCCTTGCAGCCTTCATAATGTCCGGCCCCACACCATCTCCTTCAATATAAGGAATTACAGGGTTCTGCGGCACCTGAAGTTTACCGCCGTGGAAGGATATTTTCTCACCATTTGATGGCGGCTTTACACGGTCAAATTTCATATCTTGATATCCCCATATTTCTTTAAATATGAAACCAACCCGCCTTCTTTTAAAATATCTGCCATTATCTGCGGGATTGGAGAGAAATGCAGAGTCTCGCCCGTGGTACAGTTTTTTATCTCTCCGCTCTCCATCTCTATACGAAGTTCATCCCTGTCATTTATTTTAACAGTATCGCACAAAATTACGGGAAGCCCAATATTATACGCATTGCGATAAAAGATCCGCGCGCAGGATTTTGCCAAAACCACTGAGATTCCTGCCATCTTAATTATTATTGCGGCATGCTCTCTGCTTGAACCAAGACCAAAATTTGCTCCCGCAACAATAAAATCCCCTTTCTTGACACAACCAGCAAATTCACTGCGAGCGTCTTCAAGAACATGTTTTGCAAGCTCATTCAAATTTGAACGAAGGTGGTAATACCTTCCAGGGCAGATGAGGTCAGTGCTGATGCTATCCCCAAATTTCCATACTCTCCCTGTAGGTTTCACATCCCCTCCCTTGGGTCAGTAATTCTACCTGTTATTGCCGAAGCGGCGGCTGTAGCCGGTGAGGACAGATAGACAAAAGCCTCAGGATTACCCATTCTGCCCTTGAAATTCCTGTTTGAGGTAGAAAGGACATTTTCTCCATCAGAAGGAATGCCCTGATGAACTCCACAGCACGGACCACAACCAGGATTATTTATAGATGCCCCAAATTCATTGAATATTTCAAGAATCCCTTCATCCATCGCCTGCTTGAAAGTGAGGCGGGAGGCCGGAATTACAATGAGACGAACATTCTCATGTTTCCTCTTCCCTTTTATGATGGAGGATGCGATTCTCAAATCTTCAATTCTCCCGTTTGTGCAACTACCAATAAAAATCTGGTTGATTTCTATTTCCTTTAATTCAGGAGCGTCTACAGGCAGAACTCTATCCACTCTGTGAGGGAGCGAGACCATAGGTCTTAAAGTTGAAAGGTCAATTTCAATTGTTTCTTCATACTCAGCATCCTTATCAGCTTCAATTCTTCTGAATTTATCTTCCCTGCCGAGTTCAGTCAGGAACATTTTTGTCCTCTCATCTGACGGAAATATTCCACATTTTGCACCTGCTTCCACCGACATATTTGCAACTGTCATCCTATCCGGAATACTCATATGCCTGAGAGATTCTCCTGTAAACTCAAGACATTTATAGTTTGCACCATCCGCTTTGATGAGACCAATCAGGTGAAGAATTAAATCTTTCGGGAAAACAGCTTTGCTGAACATTCCCTTTAGAAGAATCTTAAAAGTTTCGGGCACACGAAACCAGTTCTTGCCATATGCGAGCCCTACAGCAACATCAGTTGAACCCATTCCAACAGCAAATGCCCCAACAGCTCCACCTGTTACTGTATGTGAATCAGCACCAATAAGAATATCGCCTGGTGAGGTACACTTTTCCGTCATCACCTGATGACAAACTCCGTCCCCTATATCAAAAATAACTGCACTATGCTCAGAGACAAACTTTCGTATTTTCGCATGGTCATTTGCAAGTTCTCTACGCGGTGGAGGGGAAGCATGGTCTATGAAAAATGCTGACTTCCCGGGAATTGCCAGTTTCCCCACCCCAAGCTGATTGAAAACGTCAATTGCAAGCGGCGCTGTTCCATCCTGGGCAAGGATTAAATCAACAGCTGCTACAGTAAATTCTCCAGCGCAAACCTCTCTCCCGCTGTGCTCACTCAGTATCTTCTCAACAACAGTCCTGCCCACTGTTCTCCCCCAAAATTGCCTCATCAAAAATCTATGCAATTATATCATTTAATTTTGGGCTTGACAAGATAAAGTGAGGTATGTTATAAATTGAATAGACCAAAGTTGAAAGGGGGTGACAACAAAAATGAAAAGAGGTTTTACGTTGATAGAGTTGTTAGTTGTTATCGCAATTATTGCGATTTTGGCGGCAATGCTCCTGCCGGCATTGAGCAGAGCAAGAGAGCAGGCAAGAAGAGCCGTCTGTATGAGCAACCAGAAGCAGATTGCCTTGGGATTGGCAATGTATTCGATGGACTATGATGAGGAGTACCCTGCTGGTTCTACCCAAAACACAGTGAATGACTTCCAGGTCCTGGTAACTGATGGAACATATTGTTCAGGTGGTGTTCTCTTTTGCCCGAGCAGTACTGACACCAAGGATACGGATAATTTAAGTCTTGCAGCAGGGAACATTTCCTATGCACTGGCTTACAACCTGAGTGCCATCGATGCCAGCACAGAGAATGATACTGCCATGGCAGTTGACCAGTCTGGCAGCGCGGCATCGGTTTGGGCAGATGAGTTAACTACTGGTACCAACCATTCCACCGACGGAATAAATGCACTCTACATGGATGGGCATTCAGATTGGGTGAAGAAGGCAGATATAAGTTCCGAGATTCCTAATGATGGTTATGGTAGCACGACAACAAAGGGTGCTCTTGTAAATCCGTAGTGGCTTAACATGGCAGTTCGTTTCTCTTCTAAGGGAGGGAAGAAAATTTTCCCTCCTTTCTTTATCCTCTCCCTATTTTTTTTAGTGGGGACTCTTTTTAGACTGCGGGCGGCTTATGATTACACATTAATAAAATTTCCTTTATGTCAATGTTTTGTACTTCTTTTTTTATTTTATTTTCTCATAAAGAGAAGGAATCTATTTTTTAATTCTTTACTTTTCTTTCCCCTTTTCCTTTATTATATTTTATTTCTCATCTCCTTAGCTTTTTCATCTTCCCCGCTTGTTTCTTTCAAACAGTTAAATATTTCTATCACCTTTCTTGCCATTTTTCTCATAGGATTTAATCTGAAAGAGGTTTTGAGGGAACGATGGGTAATTTACGCCTGGCTCATTTCCGCCAGCATTGCTTCCACCTGGGTAATTTCACAGTATTTCAGGGAAGGCAGAATAATTGCATCTTTCGGAAATAGAAATTTTTTCGCAGGTTACATAATTCTGCCAATACCCATTTTAATTTCCCTTATCCTTGAAAAGAGAAAAGACATGCCATTTCTTATCCCCGCGCTGTTTCTTTTCCTCTTCAGCCTCTATATCAGTAAGTCCCAGGCGGCTTTCTTCGGTTTTTCTGCCTCAGTTCTATTTGTTCTATACTATTTCCTGAGAGATAAAATAAAGATGGGTAGAAAAGCTCTTTTTTTTATTTTCTCATTTATTTTCCTCATTGCAACACTTTTCATACCATCTTCAATTTCAGAGCTTCAAGAAAATATTCGCTGCCAGTATTATACCGGTACAATAAGAATGATTAAAGAAAAACCTCTCTTAGGATTTGGTCCTGGTAAATTTGAGACTTCTTTTCAAAAGTTCCGACCAAGAGAATATTTTGGAAGAGAAGAGACAGTTGCAATAACTGACCACGCTCACAATGAATATCTTGAAATGGCGGCTGAGACCGGTATCCCTTCCTTATTTTTTTTCATCCTCTTTATTGTCTTCTTCTTCTTCCTTCTTAATAAGAAGTTACGGGAAGGTGAAAACTGGCATATCTTAACCGGTCTCGGAGCGGGGGTTTTAGCTGTCCTCGCAGATAACCTCTTTTCCACAAACTTAAGAACATATTCCGTCCCGCCTTTTTTTTATTTGAGTCTTGGTCTGGCATCAAGCTCTCTCCCCGGGAATAGAAAAGTGAGTCAGGTTCTCTCTTATTTTATTCCAATCTTTCTCTCTATAACTATTCTCATATCTATCCCATCTGGTTTGAGAGAGATAAAAAGTCAGATTTATTACAAAAAAGGGATGGATTGCCAGAATAAAGGGGAAGTAGATGGGGCAATTTATTTTTTGGAAAGAAGCCTGAAACATTTTCCATCTAACCTTAGTACTCTCTATAAACTCGGATATCTCTACGCTATTTCAAATAGACCGGGAGAATCTCTCTTTATTTACAATGAGATTTTGAAGTTATCCCCGAACTTTGCCAGGGCTCACTACAATATTGCAGTTGTCTCAGCTTCTATGGGGAGAAAGAGAGAAGCTATCCATCATCTGAGGGAAGCTTTAAATCAGAATCCATATGATGAAGAGAGTTTTTCTCTTCTTAAAGCTATTCAAGAGGAAAAAAGAGTTGACAGGGAAAAATTGCAATTGTATAATTCACCGAAAACATTGAAAGGGGGTGGATGAACAGTGCTTAGTCTACTTGGTGGAATAGTGGCGATTGTGCTCGGGATAGCCGGGTTGATTCTTGAGTGGTTTGGACAGAGAGGGATAATCTTTTTGTTGAAAGGGCTTGTGGCTACTGTCCCGGCATTACTGATTCTCGGTGGTTGTGTCGCAATTGGAGCAGGGCTTGGGTCAATCAAAGACAAGATAAGAAGCAAGAAAGAGGAGAAGAAGGAAGAACAAAAGCCTGGAGAAGAGAAGAAAGAAGAATGAGATGTGGTATCTGATTGACGCTAAGGGGAAAGTCCTCGGGCGGTTAGCTACAGGGATTGTAAGTTTACTGCGCGGGAAACATAGGGCAAGTTATGCACCAAACCTGGATGCCGGGGACCACGTTATTGTAATAAACGCCGAGAAAATTGTGCTTACGGGGAAGAAAAGGGAGAACAAAGAATATTTCTCCCATAGCGGTTTCCCTGGCGGGGTGAAACTTGTTAGTTTCCAGAAACTAATTGCTGAGAGACCGGAAAAAGTTTTGATGAAAGCTGTAAAAGGGATGATGCCAAAGAATCGCCTAAGTCGGAGAATGTTGTGCAGGCTCAGGGTGTATCGCGGGGAGGAGCACCCGCATTCTGCGCAGAAACCGGTGGTGGTTAATGGTTAGTTACTACGGAACTGGGCGAAGAAAAGAATCTGTTGCCCGGGTGTGGTTATTGCCCGGTAATGGAGGAATATCTGTAAACGGATTTCCCCCTGAAAAATATTTCAGCAGCAAAATCCTCGAGAAGGTTACAAGAGAACCTCTTGAGGCAACAGGAACAGTCAGTAAGTTCAATGTCATGGCAAAAGTTAGAGGAGGTGGAATCTCAGGGCAGGCTGGAGCAATAAGACTGGGAACAGCTCGAGCACTTCTCCAATCAGATGATGCTCTCGGATTAACGCTCAGGAAAGGTGGTTTTTTGACCCGTGACTCGCGTATGAAAGAGCGAAAGAAGTACGGCCAGCGTGGAGCAAGAGCGCGCTTCCAGTTTTCAAAGAGATAACAAGCGAGAATCTATGTCGGTCATCTACTCTGGATTCCTGCTTCCGCAGGAATGACAGGGACTCAAACACAGGCCACCGAATATTTACAAGTAGAAGAGTAGTTATCCATTGGGTGAGCGGGATTGCATCCTGCTCACTTTTTGTTTTTGACTTTTTAGCTTCTTAAGAGGTATAATTCTTAAGCATATGAAAGAAATTTCTGGAGGAATTACAGCACCAGCCGGGGTTTCTGCATGTGGTATCCACTGTGGAATAAAAAGGAGGGGGAAAGATCTTGCTCTAATTTATTCAGAAGGGGAAACACTGGCTTCAGCCGTATTTACAACAAACAAAATTCAGTCAGCATCTGTGAAACTCAGCCGGGAACATCTGCAAGATGCAAAAGCAAGGGCAATTATTGTAAATAGCGGTAATGCAAATGCCTGTACAGGAGCGAGGGGATATAAAGATGCAAAACTCATAACAGCTCTTGTCGCAAGAGAACTTGGGGTAAGCAAGGAAGATATTCTTATCGCCTCAACAGGAATCATTGGCCAGTTCCTGCCAGTGGCTAAAATAAGGTCAAGAATCAGGTATCTTGTGAAAAGCCTTAACTGCAAGGGAAATACTTCAGCGGCTCAGGCAATAATGACCACTGATACTTTCCACAAGGAAGCAGCCGTGAGCTTTGAAGTTAGCGGGAAAAGTGTGTCAATTGGCGCTATGGGTAAAGGAGCGGGTATGATATGCCCATCAATGGCTACAATGCTATGTTTCATAACAACCGATGCGTCAATAAGCAAATCCGCACTTGAGAAAGCTTTTAGAGATTCCGTTGATAAATCATTTCACAGAATTACAGTAGACGGAGATAGGAGCACAAATGATAGTGTCTTCATCCTTGCAAATGGAATTGCAGGTAACAGAAAAATCCACAGCGGCAGTGAATCCTTTAATGAGTTTCAGAAAGCTCTTAACTATGTAACGCATAAAATGGCGAAAATGATTGTAAAGGATGGCGAGGGAGCAAAAAAGTTCATTGAGATAAAAGTAGCTGGTGCCCAAAGCCAGGAGGATGCAAAGAAAATAGGTTTCAATATCGCTAATTCAAGTCTGGTCAAGATTGCATTGGGAGGGGAGAACCCTAACTGGGGAAGAATAGCATCTGCTGCTGGCAGCGCAGGAGTCAATGTAATGGAACGGAAATTGTCAATTTTTATGGGAGATGTGCGGGTTATGAAGAATGGATGTGCGACAGATTACGATGAAAGAAAAGTGAAAGAAGTTTTAGCAGACGGAGAGATAAAGGTATCTATTTACCTGAATCTTGGCAAGAAAGACTATACTGTGTGGACGAGTGATTTGACTGAAGAGTACGTGCGAACTAATACATAGCAAAACTACAAGAGCCTGGTTCATAAAATGAAAAGAGCGATAGAAAAAGTAAATGTATTAATGGAAGCACTGCCATATATCAGGCGTTTCCATGACAAATTTGTGGTTATTAAGTATGGAGGAGGAGAGAAGCTCAGAAAAGATTTTGTTAAGGATGTCGTATTTATGAAATTTGTCGGGCTAAGACCAATTCTTATCCACGGCGGAGGCACAGCCATAAATGAAGAAATGAAAGCGAGGGGGAAGAAGTCAAAGTTTATAAATGGGTTAAGAGTGACTGACAGAGAAACACTCGCTATTGTAGAGAATACTTTGATGAATATAAACAGGGAAATTATAGGGTTGATTGAAGAAGCGGGCGGGAAAGCAGTTGGGTTGAATGGAAAGGAATTTATCAAAGCGAAGAAACTAAGTCAAGATTTCGGATTTGTAGGTGAGGTGGGTGGGATAGACAGTAAACTTTTGAGCATAATACAGGAGAAAGTTATACCAGTAATTGCTCCTCTCGGTAAGGGAGAAAATGATGAAACATTCAATATAAATGCAGATGAGGCCGCATCAGGAATTGCCGCCAAATTAGG
Source organism: bacterium (assembly GCA_030606215.1). Taxonomy (GTDB): domain Bacteria; phylum NPL-UPA2; class JAUVJM01; order JAUVJM01; family JAUVJM01; genus JAUWGW01. The sequence continues at coordinate 33,031 of JAUWGW010000006.1, read as the reverse complement.
GGCTGAAAAACTTATTCTTATGACGGATGTTCCTGGTATAATGAATGAGCAATCTATCATTTCAACATTAAAAATTGATGATTGTGAAGTCCTGATAAGGGGAAGGGTGATAAGCAGTGGTATGATTCCGAAAGTGCTTGCCTGTGTGAAAGCTTTGAAAGCAGGTGTCAGGAAAGCGCATATCATCGATGGAAGAATCGACCATTCCCTTCTCCTCGAGATATTTACAGATAAAGGTGTAGGGACGGAGATCGTAAAGTGACCCCCGACGGAGTAGATTTTGAAAAGCTTTCTAATGATTTTTTGATGAATACATATGGCGAGCGCGTAATAAGTATCGTCAGGGGGAAAGGAACAAAGGTATGGGATTCGCACGGGAAAGAATATCTGGATTTAATAGCAGGTATAGCTGTGAGCACACTGGGACATTGCCATCCCGAAATTGTGGATGCCATCAGGAAACAGGCAGAGATACTTATTCACGCTTCAAACCTTTACTATACCAGACCTCAGGCAGAACTCGGTAAAAAATTGATTGAGAATTCTTTTGCTGATAAGGTTTTCTTCTGTAACAGCGGAGCTGAAGCAAATGAAGCAGCTATAAAACTTAGCAGGAAGTTTGGTAATGGGAAATATGAGATAATCACAATGGAAGGTTCATTTCACGGGAGAACCATTGTTACTCTGACCGCAACAGGACAGGAGAAAATCAAAAAAGGATTTGCACCACTTATACCAGGATTTAAACATGTCCCATTCAATGACCTTTCTGCTGTAGAGAAGGTAATAGGGGACAAAACCATAGCAGTTATGATTGAGCCTGTGCAGGGGGAAGGCGGGGTCAGAGCAGCTGAGGCAGAATTCATTGTTGGCCTTCGCAGATTATGTGACGAGAGGAATTTACTCTTGATTCTTGATGAAATTCAATGCGGTCTTGGAAGAACAGGCAAACTTTTTGCGTATGAGCATTACGGGATAGAACCTGATATAATGACCCTAGCCAAGCCTCTTGGTGGAGGTCTCCCTCTCGGAGCGGCACTTGCAACTGAGAGAGTTTCTGAAGTTTTCACTCCTGGGAGCCATGCCTCAACATTCGGTGGTAATCCAGTTGCATGTTCTGCCGGTGCCGCAACTCTTGAAGTGATACTTAAGGAAAATCTTGCTGAAAGAGCAAAAACTACCGGGAAATACCTTTTTGAAAAACTCTGCCGGCTCAAAGAAAAACACAATCTAATTTCTGATGTTCGCGGGAAAGGTCTGATGGTCGGGATTGAATTGAATACACCATGCAAAGAAATTGTTAAAGAATGTGCCTTGCGGGGAGTTTTACTGAACTGTACAGTTGAAACCGTTATCCGTTTTCTTCCTCCTCTAATCGTTACTGAGGAAGAAATTGACGCAGGTATAAAAGTGCTGGGTGAGGTTCTAAATGAATTTAATCTCCATTCATGAACTTGAAAGGGATTTCATAGAAGAGATTTTCTCAAAAACTTCTCTTCTAAAAGAAGGAGGCTTCCCTAAAAAAGAACCACTTTCGGGGAAGACCCTGGCACTTATTTTTGAGAAACCATCCACCAGGACCCGGGTCTCTTTTGAAGTGGCAATGTTTCAACTTGGAGGCTCCAGTATTTATTTAGGGCAGGATGATATACAGCTCGGTGTGAGAGAGCAAGTCAAGGATGTTGGGAAGGTTCTCTCTCGCTATGTTGATGGAATTGTTATGAGGACATTTGCTCATGAGAGAATTGTAGAAATGGCTGAGGCGGCAGATGTCCCTGTGATTAACGGACTTTCAGATAAGTTGCATCCATGTCAGGTATTAAGTGACATTTACACCATACGGGAGAAGGCGGGGATGAGAAAAATAAAAGTGGCTTTTATCGGAGATGGAAATAATGTTGCTCATTCCTGGCTGTATGGAGCAGCGAAAGTTGGATTTGATCTGGCAATTGCGACACCTCCGGGATATGAACCACTACCTGAAATTGTCCAGTCTGCGATAGAGACGGCGAAGAAAACCGGTTCTAAAATTGAAGTCCTTGGAGATGCTTTTGAAGCAGTTGTGGATGCCGATATCGTATATACAGACGTGTGGGCAAGTATGGGTAAGGAGGAAGAGAAAGAGAAAAGAAAGGAAATTTTCGGTAATTTCCGTGTTACTGAGAAACTTATCAAAAAAACAGGGAAAGATACACTTGTGATGCACTGCTTACCTGCACACAGGGGAGAAGAAATAACAGAGGGTGTGATAGATGGTCCGGCGTCAGTTGTGCTTGACCAGGCAGAAAATAGACTACATGTCCAGAAAGCAATTCTTTTACTATTATTAGGGGGATAAAATGGCTAAAGTCGTTCTTGCTTATTCCGGAGGGTTGGATACTTCAGTCTGTGTTAAATGGCTGCAGGAAGAGAAGGGACTTGATGTAATCACTTTTTCTGCTGAACTCGGTCAGGGGTTGAATCAGGATGAGTTAAAGAATAAAGCTCTCAGAAGCGGAGCAAAAAAGGCCTATATTGAAGATTTGAGGGAGAGTTTCTTGAAAGACTGGGTATTCCCTGCCCTCATGGCGGGAGCCTCTTATGAAGGGAAATATCTCCTTGCAACTGCTCTGGGACGACCCCTCATTGCAAAGAAAGTTACCGAGATTGCAGAAAAAGTTGGTGCGCAATTTGTAGCTCACGGCTGCACAGGTAAGGGGAATGACCAAGTGAGGTTTGAACTTGCTTTCAGCGCTCTCAACCCATCTCTTGAGGCAATAGCACCGCTAAGGGAGTGGTCTTTAAAGACAAGGTCCGATGAGGTTGATTATGCGAAGGAACATAATATCCCTGTCTCTGCAACAAAGGAAAACCCATACAGTATTGACAGAAATATATGGGGAGTAAGTATTGAGTGTGGTGAATTAGAGGATCCATGGAAAGAGGTGCCGGAGAAAGCCTATCAATTGACTGTTAATCCACAGGACGCACCAGATGAACCGTTATATTTAGAGATATACTTTGAGAGCGGCGTTCCGAAGAAAATCAACGGGAAAGAATACGGGATTGTAGAACTTGTTGAGCAGTTGAATAAACTCGGAGGGGAAAACGGTGTTGGAAGGGTTGACCTTGTAGAAAACCGGGTAGTAGGGATTAAATCGAGGGAAGTGTACGAAGCTCCGGCTGCTACCATTCTCCATATATCTCACAGGGAACTTGAAAACCTTATTCTTGACAGGGAGACAGCGCATTTCAAGGAGTTGGTCAGCCAGAAGTTCGGGGAAGTCGTGTATTATGGGATGTGGTATTCTCCTCTTAGAGAGGCGCTTGATGCCTTTACCAGAAAGACGCAGGAGAAAGTAACCGGAACTGTCAGAATTAAACTTTACAGAGGTGTGTGTGAAGCTGTTGGCAGGAAATCTCCTAACTCACTCTATGATTTGTCTCTTGCCACATATGAAGAAGGAGATAAGTTTGACAGGACTCTGGCAAAAGGATTTATTAAACTCTGGGGACTACCTTTCAGGGGGTATAAGAAATGAGTGATAAACTATGGGGGGGAGCTTTTCAAGATGCGAGAAGTTCCGTTATAGATGATTTCGCGGCCTCAATATCATTTGACATACGGCTTGCTAAATATGATATAGAAGGTAGTATTGCGCATGTAAAGATGCTTGCAAAATGCAAAATCATAAAGCTAAAGGAGAGAGACATTATAATAAAGGGTCTGAAGAAAATTGCGGATGAAGTCGGTAAACTCGCACCGGAGGAAGATATCCACCTCTCAATTGAGAAGCGTTTACATAAGAAGATAGGTAAGGTAGCGGGTAAACTTCATACTGCGAGAAGCAGGAATGACCAGATCGCCCTTGATATGAGACTATACCTGCGCGATGAAATCAAGGCTATCTTGAACCTTTTAAAAGCTCTGGAAAAAAGTATCCTGAATTTAGCTGAAGGAAATCTTGATGTAGTAATGCCAGGTTTTACCCATCTTCAGCATGCTCAACCGGTACTTTTCTCACATCATATCATGACGTATTTCTATATGCTTGAACGGGATAAGAAGAGGTTAAGAAATGCTCTTTTAGAAGTTGACTGTTTGCCTCTCGGTGCAGGAGCACTCGCCGGCTCAACTCTACCGATAGAGCCGAGATTCGTCGCTCGTCTCCTGAACTTCTCAAGAGTATGCGAACACAGCATAGATGCGGTAAGCGATAGAGATTTTATCCTGGAATTCCTTTCTGCCGGTGCCATATTAATGATGCATCTTTCAAGGTTGAGTGAGGAGCTCATTATGTGGGCATCCCCTGAATTTGATTTCATAACTCTTGATGAAACTGTCCTCACCGGCAGCAGTATGATGCCGCAGAAGAAAAACCCCGATATCGCAGAACTTATCCGCGGCAAATGTGGAAGGGTATATGGGAACCTTGTGAATACACTTACTATGATGAAAGGTTTACCGCTCTCCTATAACCGTGATATGCAGGAGGATAAAGAGCCTCTCTTTGATACAGTTGATACTTTGAAAAGGTCTCTTGAAGTTTATCCAGTGTTTCTGAAGGCTCTACACTTGAATGTTGAAAGGATTACGAGCCTTGCTCAGGAAGGTTTTACTACCGCGACTGATTTAGCAGAATATCTTGTGACCAAGGGTATTCCTTTCCGCAAAGCTCATGAGAAAGTCGGGAAGCTGGTTCTGCACTGTATTAAGAATAAGAAAAACTTTACTGACCTCTCAGACAAAGATTTTCATTCCTTCGGTTTTGGCTCAGATGTAAAGAAACTTCTAAAACCCGAGGTTTCCGTTAAAAGAAGAAAATCAACATCTCCACGAGAAGTCAGGCGGTTAATTGAAAAGGCAAGGAAAACCCTAAATGCATGATTTCCACTATCTAAATGGGGAGCTTATCTGTGAGAAGGTGAAAGTTAATGATATTGCCTCTCAGAGTAAAACCCCACTGTACCTCTACAGCAGAAAGACGGTCAGCGACCATTACAGGAAGTTAAATACTGCTTTCTCATCAATACCACATCTCATCTGCTATTCTTTGAAAGCAAATTCTAACATCTATCTCCTGAAGCTCCTTGCTGAAATGGAAGCAGGTGCGGATGTAACCTCAGGCGGGGAACTTTTCAAAGCACTTCTTTCAGGTATAGCTCCCGGGAAAATAGTCTATGCAGGAGTTGGGAAGACTCAAGACGAGATAACATACGCTCTGAATAAAGGCATTCTCATGTTCAATGTGGAATCAATTCAAGAATTACATCTCATAAACGAAATAGCAGGCAGGATGAAGAAGAAAGCCGCGGTTGCAATTCGTGTGAATCCTGACGTGGAAGTTGAAACTCATGCTTATATCAGAACAGGGAAAAGTGAAGATAAGTTTGGTTTAACAATTGATATAGCAGATAACATTTTCAAGAAGAGGGATAGTTTCCACAATGTTGAGCTAAAAGGTGTCCATCTTCATATCGGGTCTCAGATTACAAGTGTCACTCCGTTCACTGAAAGCATAAGGAAAGTGGTCGGTTTTATAGAGGCGCTAAATTTTGAATTAAAATGGCTCAATATTGGCGGGGGGCTCGGGATAATCTACAGGGATGAAAAGCCTTCTACTGCAGAAGAATTTGCACAGGCAGTCATCCCGCTTGTTAAGGAAAGAGGCTTGAAGATTATTTTAGAACCAGGACGATTTATTGTCGGGAATGCCGGTATACTTGTTACAAAAGTCCTGTACGTCAAAGAATCCGGTTCACGGACATTCATTGTAGTAGACGCTGGTATGAATGACCTTATCCGCCCTTCGCTTTATGGGGCGTACCATGAGATAAAACCTGTGCAAATGAGAGAGTCTGAAGAAATTGCAGCAGACATTGTGGGACCGATATGTGAAACAGGAGATTTTTTTGCACGTGATAGAAAAATCCTCAAAGTGAAGTCGGGGGATTTCTTGGCTATATTCAGTGCAGGTGCCTACGGGTTTTCAATGGCTTCAACCTACAATTCGCGTCCCAGGTGTTCTGAATTTCTTGTAGAAGGGGATAAATTCCGTCTTATACGGGAAAGAGAACAATATGAAGATTTAATACGTGGAGAAATATATTAAATATGCAATCAGGGTTAAAGTTTACTAAAATGTGTGCAGGCGGAAATGATTTCATTGTCATTGATAACCGATTCGGGACTTGTCATGATAGAGCTTCCCTTGCCCTTAAGTTATGCAAGCGCTCATATTCAGTTGGAGCAGACGGATTGCTTCTTCTTGAAAAAAGCAGGAAACCCGACCAATTAAAAATGCGTATTTTCAATCCTGATGGAAGTGAAGCAGAGATGTGCGGGAACGGAGCCGGATGTATTGCCGCATTTGCGAGCCGTAAAGGTATCAGCGGCAGGAAGGTAAACCTTGAAACACTTGCAGGATTGGTTTCTGCTGAAGTTATCGGCACTGAAGTCAAATTGAAAATGTATGAACCCACCGGGATTAAGCTCTCCTTTAAACTTTTAATAGATAACAGGGAATACTCCGCAAGTTCCATAAATACAGGCGTCCCGCATACTGTGCTTATTGTGGAAAATCTTGAAGCAATAGATATTGAGCTTGGCAGGAAAATACGCTATCATAAAATGTTTCAGCCAGAGGGAACAAATGTGGATTTTGTTGAGGTAGTCGGCAGGAGAAAAATCCGTCTGAGAACCTATGAGAGAGGCGTTGAAGCTGAAACTCTTGCCTGCGGGACAGGAGCTGTGGCAGGAGCTATTGTGGGGCATTTATTGGGGAAGGTTAACCCTCCTACTAGTGTTGAGACGGGAGGGAACTCTACATTAGTAGTCCACTTCAAACCTGAAGATGGAAAAGTCACAGATGTTTACCTGCAAGGCAACGCTACATTTGTATATGAAGGGGAACTAATCATGGAGGTAAATAGATGAGCAGATTGAAGTTTGAAGGGGCATGGACTGCTCTTGTGACACCATTCACAGAGGAGAATGAAATTGATTGGGAGGGGTTTCAAAAGAACATTGAGTTCCAGATTTCACAGAGCATAACCGGGGTCCTTCCTGTAGGGACAACCGGAGAATCTCCAACACTTATCTGGGAGGAGCATACGCAGGTGATAAGTAACTGTTTGGACCTTTCCCAGAAAAGGTGTGGTGTTATAGCAGGGGCTGGGAGTAATTCTACGGAAGAAGCACTCAAAGCGACAAGGAAAGCAAAGGAGGTAGGAATTGAATCTGTGCTTCTCATAGATTGTTACTATAATGGACCATCATCTATAGAACTCCGTAGGGAGTACTATGCGAAAATAGCTCAAACCTGCCCTGAGATCTACATTATACCTTATGTAATCCCTGGGCGGACTGGAACTGCCATTAGTCCCGAGGACCTTGCAATTCTTTCACAGGAATGCCCAAATGTACGGGCTGTGAAAGAGGCAACAGGTAATCTGCAGCGGATGAAGAGGACAAGAGAACTTATAGGGGAAGATTTTGACATTCTCTCAGGTGATGATGACCTGACATTTGAGATGATGATTAATCCAAAGATTAAATCTTCAGGTGTTATCTCTGTAATTTCAAATGTTGTCCCGGGGGCTATTGAGGAAATGACAAGGAAGGTCATTGCCGGCGAACAGGCTGAAGCAAGAGCAATTCAAGAAGCGCTTCAGCCGCTATTCGGAATAGTGACTGTCAAATGCAAGAATGAGAGAACTCTATCGCGGAAAAGAAAAGTAGCTGTTGAAGATAAATTCAGGAACCCGCTTCCAATAAAAACATTGATGAACGGTCTTGGAATGCCTGCGGGGCTGTGTCGTCCGCCTCTCGGCAAAATGACCCGCGCTGGTGTAGAGATTGTCCGCAATGCCGCAAAGCTGGTCTGGGAGAAAAATCCGCAGATATTAGAACCGATAGAGAAAGCTTATGAAGTGGATATTGGGGAAAGACTCGCAAATGACGCATACTGGGATACGCTTGCATATAAGTGAGGAGGGAAAATGGTAAGGGTAGTTATAAGCGGAGCAGGTGGACAGATGGGGAAACTGCTCCTGCAAGCAGTGACTGAAGAAGACGACATGGAACTTGCCGGAGCAGTTGAAAAGAAAGAACACCCGTTTCTCAATAAGGATGTTGGAGAAGTAATAGGTTTGGTTAAATCTGGTATCTTGCTTGTGGATGACATGGAGAAAGTTATAAGTGGCGGGGATATTCTTGTTGAGTTCAGCACCCCTCGTGCAGCACTCTCCCATCTACCAGCAGCAGTGGAGAAAAATAATGGGGTTGTTATCGGGACAACAGGTTTTAGTGACGAAGAAAAGGAGAGGATAAAAAATTTTAGTTCAAAAATCCCGGTGCTTCTTTCACCAAATATGAGTATCGGGGTGAACCTCCTATTTAAGATAGCAGGTGAGGCGGCAAAAATCCTCGGGACTGAATATGATGTAGAAATTGTGGAAACCCATCATCGTATGAAAAAAGATGCTCCGAGTGGGACAGCGTTGAAGTTGGCAGGAATTATTGCAGAGGCAAGAGGCAAAAGCTTGAAAGAAATTGCAGTATATGGTCGCAAGGGAACTACAGGAGAGAGAAAAACAGGGGCAATTGGAATACATGCTGTGCGTGGCGGAAGTGTCACCGGCGAACACAATGTAATTTTTGCTGGAGCAGGTGAAAGAGTGGAATTGATACATCGTGCAGAAAGTCGGGAGGTTTTCGTTAGAGGAGTGATAAAAGCAATAAGATTTATAGCAGGTGCAGGTTCTGGACTATATGACATGCAGGATGTTATAAAACAATGAATATTGAGTTTTCAGACAAGCTTAAAAAACTGCCCCCCTATCTTTTTGCCAAACTTGATGAGATGAAGAGAGAAGTTAGAGGGAAGGGAGTTGACATTATTGATCTCGGTGTAGGTGACCCTGACATAGCTACTCCTGAACACATTGTAAGCTCTCTTCAGAAATTCTCCACCAGGCATGAAAATCACCGTTATGCGTCTTACAAAGGTTTGTTAGAGTTGAGAATAAGTCTTGCCGCATGGTATAAAAAGAGGTTTGGAGTAGAGCTTGACCCGGAACTTGAAATTCTCCCTCTTATAGGGTCAAAGGAAGGGATCGGGCATATTCCACTTGCCGTAATAAACGAGGGGGATATTGCTCTTATTCCGGATCCGGGTTATCCTGTATATCGCGCAGGCATTACACTTGCCGGTGGGAAATGTTTCTCAATGCCTCTACTCCCGGGAAACAATTTCCTGCCAGATTTGAGCAGTATCCCTGAAACGATAGCGAAGAAAGCAAAGATGATGTTTCTCAATTATCCAAACAATCCAACATCTGCGATTGCAGACAGAACTTTTTTCTCGGAGGTTCGGAATTTTGCTGAAAGACACAACATAATCGTATGTCATGATGCGGCTTATTCTGAAATCTGTTATGATGGTTACATCGCTCCGAGTTTCCTTGAGGTGGATGGGGCAAAAGAAATTGGAGTGGAATTTCATTCTCTTTCTAAAACATATAATATGACCGGCTGGCGGATAGGGTTTATCGTTGGCAACAGCAAAATCATCAGCGGGCTCGGAAAAGTTAAAACCAATCTTGATTCAGGCATATTTCAGGCAATTCAATGGGCAGGGATAGAAGCTCTGAACGGTTCCCAGGAAGAGATAAAGAGGACTCTGAAAATTTATCAGGAACGTAGAGACACATTTGTCAACGGGTTGAAGAGAATAGGATGGGATATTCCAAAACCAAAAGCTACATTTTACATATGGGCTCCTGTTCTCTTAGGATATAGCTCCATGCGTTTGGTGTTATCTCTCCTTGAGAGAGCAGGAGTTGCCACAACACCAGGAGTAGGATTTGGTGAAAATGGCGATGGATTCATACGAATGAGTTTGACGATAGATAAGAAAAAATTAGAGGAAGCAGTGGAAAGGATTGCTGTGTGGAAGAGAAGTGGGTGAAAGTATATCTTGGACTTGGGTCAAATCTCGGGAATCGTATAGAAAATATCAGAAATGCAATTAAATCACTGCGCGAGACAGTCAAGATTAAGGTATGCAGAGTTTCTTCTCTCTATGAGACAGAACCTGAGGAAGTGCTCAACCAGCCAAAGTTTGTGAATTGCGCGGCTGAGATAGAAACGGTTCTCACGCCCGCGGAACTTCTGGACTGCGTGAAGAAATTGGAGAAAAAACTTGGCAGGACTGAAGGGAGGCACTTTGGCCCAAGAATAATTGACCTTGATATTCTCCTCTACGGCGACCTTCTCGTAAAAGAGGAAGAACTTCAGGTCCCCCATCGGGAACTTGAGAGAAGAAGTTTTGTCCTTGTGCCTCTGGCAGAAATTGCTCCTGATTTGCGCTCACCCCTGTCAGGGCAGACAATTAGAGAATTGCTAATTGAGAAGGGAGGTGGGAAAAAGTGGTTAAAATGGAACTTTTCAGAATCAGGATAGATGATAAGAGGAGAGACCAGCTTATCATACTGAGAGAGAAGAATGGCAGCCGGGTCCTCCCTATCGTCATTGGTGTGCACGAAGCTGATGCTATAAGACTTAAGATAAGCGGAGTAGAACTGCCGCGTCCTCTGACACACGACCTTTTGCGGAATACCATCAGGGAACTTGAAGCCGAACTTGAAATGGTAGTAATTCATAAACTCCGTCAGGGGACATTTTTCGCAAAACTTATATTGAGGACAGGCGATGGACGAAGCAAGGAAGTTGACGCTCGTCCAAGTGATGGTATAGCTCTCGCACTTCGTGCTGAGGCTCCAATTTTCGCTGAAGAAAGCCTTCTTGAACTGAGTACAGTTCCATGAAAACTGCAAATTGCATCGTATCCCTCCTCCTCATCTCCCTCCTCGGTTGCGCTACTGTCTACAATCCAGTCACCAGGAGAGAAGAGCGGACTCTATATACCGTTGAGCAGGAAATTGCACTCGGGAAAAAGGTCGCTGAACAGATTGAAAAGGAAAATGAGGCATACGAGGATAGTAGAGTCAATAGAATTGGTCAACTTGTGGCAAGTAATTCTCACCGTCCCGACATACCTTACAGTTTCAAAGCAATAAATTCACCTGAAATCAATGCCTTTGCCCTGCCAGGCGGCTTTATCTATATATACAAAGGGCTCCTGGATATTGTTGATGAACCGGAACTCGCCGCTATTCTCGGTCACGAGACTGGACATGTAGCAGCAAGACATGGGATTAAGAGAATCCAGTCTGTTTTCGGATACCAGCTTGCGGCTACCCTTGCCTTAGCTGTTCTTGGCGACAAAACTGAAGCAAGGCAAGTACAACAAATTGCAGATGACATCTTCACACTAATCATTCTTGGATACAGCAGAAAAGATGAATTTCAAGCTGACCGTCTCGGGACAATTTATACACACCAAAGCGGGTATGACCCCCACGCAATGATAAGTGTTCTTGAAAAGCTCGGGGAGCAGGCAAGGGGTGTGCAGATAACTTTTTTGAGTACTCACCCGCCAATAGAAGACAGAATCCACGAGGTTGAGATTGTAATTGCCGCTCTTGAATCGGAGGAGGAAAGTGAAGACAGTCAAAACAGCCGCTGAGATGAGAGGAATTGTGCGTGAAGCTAAAAGAGACGGGAAATCTATCGCTCTGGTTCCAACAATGGGGTATTTTCACGAAGGTCACTTAAGTTTAATTAGAGAAGCAAGAAAGAAGTGTGATGTTCTCATAGTTAGCATATTTGTCAACCCAACCCAGTTTGACCCAAGCGAGGACTATGAACGTTACCCGAGAGATTTGAATAGAGATGAAGTAATAGCAGAAAGGGGAAAGGTTGATTTTATCTTTGCTCCGGATGTTTCGGAGATGTATTCATCTGGTTATTCTACCTTTGTTGAAGTGGAAGGTCTAAGCAAGGTAATGTGCGGGAAGAACCGCCCGGCACATTTTCGCGGCGTAACAACCGTTGTTGCGAAATTATTCAATCTGATTGAACCTGACACTGCCTATTTCGGGCAGAAAGATGCACAGCAGGTCGTTATTATCAAAAAGATGGTATCCGATTTGAATATGGGTGTGGAAATACACGTTTGTCCAACTGTTCGGGAGAAAGATGGACTTGCGATGAGTTCCAGAAATGCGTATCTGAATGAGGAGGAGAGAAAAGCCGCGACAGTTTTATACAGAGCGCTCCTCAAAGCGAAGGATGAAATAATTAGGGGAGACAAGTTATTGAAATTCATAAGAAAAGAAATAACCGAAATGATAGAGAGTGAAAAACTCGCACGGATTGATTATATTACAATAGTTGACCCTGAAAATCTTCAGGAGATAGCCGGTATAGATAAACCTGTCCTCATCGCCATTGCCGTGTGGATTGGTAAAACAAGACTGATAGACAACATTATCGTCAATTTATAATAGTCATTTGGATGTGAAGACTTCTATGGCAGGAACCTTTTTGTAACATTCCTACCCCAAACTTCAGCTTTCCGAAAACCTTCTGCATACAAAACACCACATTGCAATCCTCTAAACCTGGCAACTACTTCTATAAACTCCAGTATGTCAACCTTATCATGCTCGCTAAGCCACTTTAACTGGCTCTGGTGACAGGAAAGCATCTTTTTCTTGATGGCAAAGGTATCAGAGGTATCCACATACTCAGTAGGATGAAATTTAGCCCCGGCCACGGTATCCATATAATAAAGCGGGGTTATTTTTTCAAAATACTTACTTTCAGTCTTCGTATGAGGCAAGGTAGCAATGAAACTGGCATTAAATATCAAACTTGAAGTCACAGTGTGGTCAGGCATATAATCATCTGGCGAATGGGTAATAATCACATCCGGTTTTGTCCTTCTAATCAATTCCACACACGCTAAGACCTGCTCCCGCTCCAGATAAACATCCAGGTCTTCTATACCAAGGTTGATGTGCTCAGCCCCAATTATCTTAGCGGAAGAAGCAGCTTCTTTATCTCTAATTTTAGCCAGCTCATCTGGTGGAATATGGTGATGTCCCTTGTTACCATTACAGAGATGTGCCATGCTTACCCTATGTCCATCCCGGGAATACTTCGCCAGCGTCCCGGCACAAAGAATCTCCAGATCATCAGGATGAGCCCCCACAGCTAAGATGTTCATGCGTAATCCTCCATTAGTTACATTCTGCTTCTAATGGACCTGCCAATTCCTTGAGGAAGAAGAGTTTGCCTGGTAATGTCGGCATAAAACTTGACGGTATCCAGATACTTGGACCATGCCTTAAGGTTACCCATAACGATAACCCCTGCCACATCATACCACGACCTAAACTACCATCACAACCCCCTATAATCCAATCCGCCTCAAGAAATATACCGGGACCTATGGTATTGGCAAAACAGGGAACCAGTGTAGTTCTACTTTTGAAACTGGTAATAGCATTCTGCTCTATAGTTAATGGATGGAGCTTGGCGCCCAATCTGTAACTCTGGTTCTTCCACTCCTCTTCCGTTTTAAACTCAGCGGCAAAATGTGGTTCCCAGAAAGCAATATGGAAAATTCTGCCTATACCAAAGACAACTACGAGTTGCGCTCCTTCCTGCTTGAGTTTTGCTATTTTCTCCGGATAGGCAGGCAAAACATCTTTAGCAGCAAAATGCCGCTGTTCCGCCGGCACAGTTAATTCCCCTAAAGGTCCATAGAAAGCCGCCTCCATAGCATTTTGAAATGCGCCGGGATTATCAGAAGGCAAAGTATTTCCCTTCCCATCACTCCATTCATCCATATTGAATCCATAGACATGTTTACAATCCACTCCCCACTCTTTTAAGAAGTATACCGCCCATTTATACATTCCCATTGGACCTACCGGAAGAATAAAAATTATCTTCTTTCCCTCCTCTTTACTCTCCTTTATTCTGAGAGCTATTTCATGTCCCATCAGTGTGTTAAACTCTGATAAATCCTCACAGGGAACAGGTCTGAAATCAGAATGCCACCATTCCTGAGATTCTGTGATGGATTCAGGTGCATTGTTACAGCACTCATCCAATTTTTTCAAATCCCAACCTTCAGGGAAAAACCCTTCTAATAGTGAACCTTCTATCGTAGAAACTAAATCCATGTCTCTTCCCTCCAAATTAACGCAGGCTAATACCACCTTTTGACTCCAGAGACCGTCTTCCCCAGTAACTGATATTATCACTCACTCCCACCCCCCGTCAAGAAAATCCTGTTAGAAAAAAATCAATGCGGATTTGCTCCTCCAACAGATTGGGCACTTAAGTGCCAGTTTATGGTGGATTACAAGAAAAGTTTTTTAGTTGCGGAATTCCTGTGTTAGATTTAAATAATGAATAATCAAGAATAGTTTACTTTACTACACTTTGAAGCTGTGCTCATAGCTCTCGCCGTGTGGATCGGCAAAACAAGATTGATAGACAACATCATCATTAACCCATCATGTTTCGAAACTTGATGTAGCTTTTTCCTCTCATCACAAGTAGTAAATGACATTACTGTTATTGCAAGTCAAAAATGTCATCTATCAAACTTCAAGCTAATCCAATCTTCATATTTGTGGAAATTGATGTTGTAAAACTTCTATCATGGCAGCAATGTTTTCGGGCTTTGCATCAGCTGGTATAGCGTGTGCAGGAGCTGCAATGTAACCCCCATTTTCCCCGATAACATCGAGCAGTCGCTTGACTTCGTCTTTCACCTCAGTGACAGTCCCATAGGGTAAAGTCCGCTGGGTGCTGATACCACCATAGAAACTTAGTGAACTACCATATCTCTTCTTCATCTCAAATACATTCATTACCTCAGGTTGAAACGGATTAAATACATCCACACCACAATCTATCAAATCTGGAAATATTTCATCCACTTTGCCGCAAGAATGGATGAAGACGAATTTGCCCTTTGATTTTACTAACTCATACATCTGTTTGATACGAGGCTTGATAAATTCCCGCCAAAGTTTTGGGCCCATGATAAGACCAGTCTGCTGCCCCCAATCATCTCCAAACATCATCGCATCAATATCAAAGAGGCAAGCATTTTCGATTATTCTTAGATTGAAATCCAAAATCTTATCCAGCAAAGAATTGGCAAAATCCTTATCGGAGATCATCGCCATAAGTAAATTCTCCATACCGGTGAGAGTCCAAGCTCTTTCAAATAGGCTAAATCCGAGAGCTACTACAAAAAATCCATCTTTCTTTGTTTTAATAATCTCGTTATAATCATCATATCTTAACGGATCATCTGGGTCAGGAAATTCATATTCATTGATATTATCCGGTGTTACTAAACAATTACAAACCACACCTATATCTTTATCTACGGTCCGATTCCACTGGACTCTGAATTGGTCCTCCCAAATATTGGGGTTTACCTCTTTCCAACTATCTTTGGGCTCACAACGCATCACTGTCAGACAATTTCCCAATTTTGATTCGAAATCAGGATCTCCATAAGATTCAATCATCTTAGCACGTGCCTTTCGGGTAAAACTTACATTATAAGGCACCTTGTCTGATTTCTTATGACTCAATGTGGCTATGACACGTGCTCGATTACCTGCAGTTAACCAAGCTTTTTTGACCTCTGCCTGTTTCATTTCATGACTTAGAGTCCATCCAAATCGGCGATGACCATGCCAACTGCCCATTGAGCTGCGACACTCTTACATAGAAGTAATTGCGACCCTTAGTCAGATTGAGATTGCGAAACGTGTGAGCGACCCGGTAACCTCTCTCCGGAATTGCCTTGTGCAGTTTAATTTTTCGGGCATTGGAGTAGTATGTATCACAGTTACCCAACTCCTTTTCCTCCAGGCCGAAGGTCTCCTGCACCCTGCGTTTTGATTCTTCCACGAGCGGAACCACATGGGATCCTCTTATGAGATCCCCGACTGACAGCTCGAGTGTCACCCCCTCCATCTGCAAACGAAGCCGTGTCTTGAGGTCGCCCTCCAGCTCAAAGACAATCCCCTGGCACATTCCAAAGGGGTTGTTACGGATTGTACGACCTGCCGTAGTCAGCTCCCAAGTACAGTGGCTCTCACTATGTGACTTAACTCTCTGACCTAAAAGCGAAAAGCATCTCTCCACACTCACTAAACGACCCAATTCAACATCAAGACGACACGACCACTTCCAATTCATCGGCTGATATCCATAGTGTGCCGCAGGTCCCCAGCCAGCTTCTATAAAAACCTTGAACCGTCCGGATTTTTGTACTTGGTCTTCCCAGCAACCACTGTGGCAGTATGTATCAATAACGTATCCATTTTGCAATAACTCTACTCGGTCAATGGCGTGAGAGCCTTCAATGATTACATCGGCATCTATTGAACTATCTCTTTGTATTACTGATCCCATAGGTGCACCATTTATTTGAAAATCAAGCTTAATTCGATCTCCGGTCGTAGCATATGTGCGGCGCGCCAGCAATGCCTCCCAGATGGCTTCTCGTGTGCACTCGCGTGCCCAAACACCTGCCCGTCCAATCCCCCACCGACCTGGAAGTCCAGAACCATCGTTTGATCCAATAACACCAACCTGATAACCCCGCGCGAGGGCATCGTGAAGCGTACCGCCTGTGGTCCGGGGCCCCATGCTACTATTCTGCTCCAGGGGAAACGGTGTGTTGCAACCTTCGGATGAGCCATGTATAGAGAATACCTCCATCACAGGGGATAACTTTTCGTCAAAAACATCCCAGTTCTTACCGCGCCATCCCCGACAATAACCCGTGTGGTGAGGGATGGCAATTGCCCTGCGCTTCTGTAGATTTCTGTACAGATCCTCTAACGCCCATGCATCATCCAATGGATTATTTTCATCAAAATAGATCACATTGTGGTCACCATAATGTGTTCGATTTCCATGCCATTCATAACCCAGAAAGGTGACAAAGCGGCCGGGGTGATGGTGCGTGCGAGCCAACTCCCGGAGTTTTTCCCACCATTGAAGAAATTCCGGCCGTTGCCTGACACTTTCAACTAGCAATCCGCGTTTTCTTTCCCAGGCAAATGGGTAGCAGAGCACGGCACAAAAGTCGATGTTCTCTTGGGCATCACGAAGGATTGCATCGCTGTTGTCGAAATCCTCAAGATGTGTATGTAAATCACCCCAATATAACTTGTATTCGTTCATGAATCACTTCCATAATACGCATCAAGGACCTTTTGCACTTCCCTGTGGGCGTTATCTGGCACCTCCTCTATAGGAACTATTCCCAATGCCCCCTTTTCAATTTCTTTTTGAAATGCATCTCTTCTCCATTTCCTCCAGCATCCATTCACATCATAGTCAACTGACTCATCAACCATATCATAAAATACTTTGAGGTTATGCTTCCTCGCTTCCTCAGTATCTACTACTGAGAGGGCGGCTCTCCGGTTAAAAGGCAGTCCTTCTCCTCTCCTCCCGAGTTTAATCTGCGCCTCCAAACTGGAGTGATATTCAATATACCTCCAGGCGGCATCCTTCACAACCTGGGATTTTCCCCGGCTTATGACAAGAGCATTTGGGTCATAGTAGCACCGGCGATTCACCTTCTTTGGAGGTAAGGCCACTGAGTAATTGAAAGTCGTCTCTATTTCATTTACATAAGCATAATTTCCTATGCACATGGCAAGTTTTCCCATTCGAAACATCTCTAGCTCGCTGAATGTACTCTTGTCTGCAAGGGTTGGCATGACTTTTTGCTTACACAATGAGAGACCAAATTCAATGGCTTGTCGTGCAGGAAGTGTATTGAGAAGCGAGTTTCTGCGTTTCTCATCCAGTATGGACCCACCGTATTGATAAATCAGGTTTGAAATAAGAGTAACTACTCCCTGTCCAAATCCATAAATATCTACCCTTCCATCACCATCTGTATCCTTGGTGAGCGATTTGGCGGCACATACAACCTCATCCCATGTCCAGGAATCGTCCGGATACTGGACTCCGAAACGGTCAAAAATGTCCTTATTATAGAATAATCCGAAGGTTTGGATTTCTTTTGGAATACCCCACAATCTACCTTCCGGATCTCTTAATGCCTGCAGCCCGAAATATTCTTCTGATTTCATCTTGGAATTAAAAAGTTCTGTCAGTTCTTCTATGACACCGCGTTCAGCCCACTCCATGATATAAACTCCATCAGTAAGCCAGAGGTCGGGAGCCATACCGGCTACTATCTCAACCTGGATTTTTTCATGATGGAGCCCGTACCCCGCTGTCCTCAACTCTACTTTTATGTCAGGGTTTTTACTCTCAAAATCCTTAATCAGTTCTTTCTCGAGCTGAATGTACTTCGGAGTTGAGAAAATGGCATATTTTAACCTGACCTTGCCTTCCTCTTTCCTCCCACAACCAGAAAGAAAAATGGAGCTTGCTGTCAGTATTATGAATAGAGTTCTAATGGCACTGTCAAAATAGGACTGTGATTTGATGTCTGCAAACTTCTTCTTTAACATCATCCGATCATTTTTAACGATCTTATTTCTTCACCCGAAGCATCAAGAGTGTGGATTGACCTGGAGGTAATCTCAATTCCACTCCCCCCAATCTTCCTCTAACATGATAACTTCCCACAGCATTTATTATCTCAAACCGTTTGCTCTTCAGGCCGGAGGAGCTAGTAAATTTAATCTGAGTTATGTTCTCCTTCTCTCCCAGATTAGCAACATGCATTAGTAATGAACAGTCTTCTTTGAGATAGAAGCTTACTTTTACTTCTGGGGGAGAGACAGAAATGAGACCTGCGTTTTCCCAATAGGGGTACCATCTGGCATTCTGCAATCCAAATTCATCCTCCAGCTTCCATATCTGAGACATTCTCGGCACTGGGCTGGGGGATCGCCACCAGAGAGGTCGAGCAAAAATTGGTATGTGAAAAAGTCCCATAATGCTAAACACTTCCTCCGTATCGAATAACTCCCCAGTCTTATATGTTAGCAAATCCAACCCGGTTCTCACCCTATACTCTTTGTCGGGATGCTTCCAGCACCAAACCGTTGGCACCCCTACAACCTCCCCCATATCCCATACCTGAATCTGTTCAAGTGGAATAGCCTGCAGCAAAGGATTGCTACTTCTTGTCAGGTGCTGGAAAGCCAATCTCCAGTATTGCATTTCACCTGTTAGGCGGAGGTCAGAAAAACTTGCCAGGGGAAATAGAGGCGGTGCAGAATCATGAAGGAAAATAATGCCATGCTTACCCTTTTCCTTGTAAACTATCTCATATAAGGCTTTGTATAATTTTCGGGTTTGCAGTATATCATACATTACGACATCACTGTGGTTAAAACGGTCTGGGTCATTAAAGGTATCCAAGTAGTAACCGTCCAGGTCAAATTCACGCATATGTGCTGCCGCTTGCGATGCATACCACATTATAAAGTCATCTGTTAGCTTAACTTTGTGATATCCCTTCTCTTCACACTGAGGATAAACTTGAAACCGCTTTTTGAGTTCCTCAAATTCAGGATGTCTTTCGGGCAGGATCTGCAACGTAGCCTGATATGGCATGACACGAATACCCAGCTTATGTGCCTTCTGTACAAATGCCTTAGCAAACTCTCTATTCTTAGAGCTGACAATCTTTGGAAACCCCCAGACATCCGAGTAGTAGTCCCACAGGACGAGCGTACGAACCCCCTCCTTGGCAAAGTCGTCAAGTCCGGTCTTTCCATCTTCCTTTCGCGGAATAATGTAGGTATCCCGGAGCTTTTCAAAAGCCCCCCCACCAGTATGGGATACCCGCAAAAGAGATCTATCAGTTGGCCAAGGTTTCACAGGGGTCGCCATTAGTCCGAATTCTATATTCCTTTCCTTTTCCAATCTAATGGGAATTGATACAAATGTCACGTTCAGCCACACTTTTTTGCTGTCTGGGATCAGTTCCAATACGGCTTCTTTATGACCGATTTCCCATGAATGTGGAGATTCACTAATCCATGCCAGTCCCCGATCGACATTTCCTACCCAGACCTGTGGGGTAAATTCTCCTTTCCAACCTTCATGAGGCAATGCGCCAGTGTAATAGAACTGTTCTGGAGTAGTCAATAACTGAAACGAGCTTTGAAAATTAGCTGTCCTAACGAGCTGATGGGAAAAAAGCTGAACTGGGGGTGATTTCAGAGGAATTTTGAGGCTCAAATTTTTGATAGAGACTAACTTTTCCTGGGTACAACTGAGCCTTAGTTGAACCCAGACCAGCCCATCGAATTCAACGAAGCTCTCTCCTTGAATTAGAAAGTCTCCTGCTTTCCCCTGAGAAATTACTTTGGCAACCGCAGGTGAAATTCTTTCAATTCGCACTGGCTGCCATACCAGCGGTTTTCCCTCTACCAGAACTTCAAGCTTTGGAGAACTAGCTAATAACTCTTGCCCCTGAGAAATAATAGAGACCGGGATAGGGAGATTAGAAAAGGTGTATTCTCTTCCCCATACAATAACTTTTCTCTTCCTCACTTCTACAGGCGGCCAGGGTGGAAGGGGTTCACTTCTCTGATCAGGACTATATCTGAATTTTGTCATGGTATCTGTTCCGGTTTTATTATTTACTACAGCTTTTTTCATTCTTGCATCTGACTGATAATGGGTTTGAATTTCTTCTTCGGATAAAGTACGATTATATATTCTAACTTCGTCAATTATGCCGCAGAAATAATCGTTATCCCGCTTGCCAATAAAAAGATTTCCACCACGACTATCTATCGTTTTGTAAAGTGAGGTGCGAGTGTCCTTTAAATCTCCATCAACGTACAGATTCATTGTTGTTCCATCAAATGTTGCTACAATGTGATGCCAAACACCAACGGCAAGGTGGCGAGCTACACAATGATTAACACCAGCAGATATATAGAAGTAACAGTTCCCATTTTTGTAATAGGTCAATGCATATCTGGAGATTTTTTTGCCTACTATTGCTGGTTCTCCAGAAGGGGCCTTCGTAGGTAAAACCCAAGCCTCAAGGGTAACTACATTTTTAACATCAAAACTTGGTTTCTCCCCGCAGTCAACATAGTCATTTATCCCATCAAACTCTAAAGCAGTGCCATATCTACCCTTTACCCAGGTAGCTCCTATTATCTTCCCATCATTCTTATTTCCACTCCTATCATGTGCTATTAGCTCCGAGCCTTCGTTAAAATCGTAATAGGCTACCAGCCCCTGTTCTTCAGCGATACCCAAAGAAGAAAAACAAAGAGCTAACCAAACAAACAATACAGATTTTATAAGCACGACAAACCCTCCTTTACTTTCATTTCCATGTTTTTGCCCCTTTTCAGAAATATTCCACACTAAGTGCTAAATTTCACTCTGTCCGATGTTAAATTTTACTCTCCCACATATATGTGGCCCCAAGCCAAGTAGTATCCATTATCGGCGGCATCTATTTCCTCAGGACTCTCAATTTCTACATGACCATCTGCATAAAGTAAATCTGCCATTCCGTTGTGCCGACAATGTATTTCCCTAGTATTTCCACTAGGTATATAGTAGGTTTGTTTTTTCACGGCTATCTCTATACTATCTGCCAGGATAAAGTATGAGCTGGAAGAACTCACGGTATCCAGTCGATAAGTTTCCCCTATACCCAAATCAGCTTTTGTCGGATCCTTTGTATTATACCCATAAGCGTATACAGGTGAAGAGTGTTCCGTGGGAGGATAGGAAGGACAAAGGTAAATAGAGGTATTACTAACATAATTTTCATCGTCTAATATCTTAGTCCAGGTTTTACTACCATCGTACCAGGGTACCATCCATCCCCCACGATCAATGCTATACATAATAAGTATAGTGCCAAGTTGTCTCAAATTACTGATGCATTTTGCCTGCCTTGCTTTCTCCCTTGCCTGGCTTAATGCTGGCAAAAGCATTGCCGCCAGGACAGCAATTATGGCAACTACGACAAGTAACTCTATGAGGGTAAAACCATGCAATTTGTCAGTCATCCTCTTTAACATTCCTGATTCCCCCTTTCTTATTTTACATCCTTCAAATATATTCGCCTTCCTTTTTGTTGAGCCATCCTTCCGGCATCCATGATAGCAATCAGTTCAAGTAGAAATTCATAAGGGATGGGAGGCTTACGTATTTTTAGCATCTGCTTAAACTGAAGTACGATTCGCCGTGTGCCCGTGGGAAATTCAAAATCACCTATGGGTGGCATATGGAGAACTCCACGATTATGGATCTTACCGAACCTACTATAGACGGAACAATGGAAGGAGCAGGTGTAGTGAAAACTCTCATTCGAAGGACTCATCACAATGGCTTGCAACCCGTTCTTATAATGCAGAAGTAGGAACTCCAGAGGAAGCGAACCCATACATTCCACCCACTCTACACCATCTCCGAAAAAGCCCTGCACCATGGATATACCGTGAATGACACCGGCAAGGCTTGTCAGTCCTTTCACCACCGCAAGTCGGATAGGGCTAGTTTCTCTAAATCGTCGGCGAAATTCTATTTCCTTTTTCACCGCAAGTTGGATAGGGCCGATCTCTTTGAACCGACGGCGAAACTCTATCGCCGTATCGGTATATCCTTGCAATAAAGATGCTGACATAAGCGGCACATCATTCTTCTTCGCCAGCCTCACCATTGCCTTTGCATCTTTAAACCTCGAAGCAAATGGCTTATCAACAAAGGCAGGTATCCCCTTCTTCAAAAAAGGCGAAGCAAGTTCCAGATGGTCTGATCCATCTCCAGTGGAATCAGCAATAAACACCGCATCAATACCATCTGTCATTTCCTCCACTGTTTCGCAGACCTGTGGTTTGCCAAGAAATGTCTCGGAGAATTTCTGTGCCGTAGCGGAATCATAATCCCATACCCTGACGATTTCAAGTCCCGGAACAAGCGAAATGGCCAGTTCGTTAAATCTGCAAAAGTAATCATGGACAGCAACACTGTTTTTCTGCAAGAGCGCAATATCGCATTTTGCCATAAATGCTCCATACCAGTAGGAATGTGTATCACAACGAATCATCCCAATACGAAACTTTTTCATCCCCAACCCCTCCCAATTTTTATTTCACAAGGTCAGCGTTTGCTCTCTTGTATATCGCATCCAGCTCTTTCTGCTTATCCTCAGGCAAATGATACTCAGGGAAATTTTTTATCCTTTCTATACATTCTTC
Source organism: bacterium (assembly GCA_030606215.1). Classification (GTDB taxonomy): domain Bacteria; phylum NPL-UPA2; class JAUVJM01; order JAUVJM01; family JAUVJM01; genus JAUWGW01. The sequence goes on along the minus strand of JAUWGW010000006.1, from coordinate 9,922 downwards.
CCTTGCCCTATCTTTGAGTGTCTTTCTATGCTCAAACCATGAGCTCAGTTTCTCACGATGAATCCGCTCCGATGACGGTAGAATATTCCTTAACTTTGCGGCTGTGTCCGGATGGGATAGGAACTGCTCCTTTCCTATGCTTACATCCCTCAGCATTTCATATAACCCGTCCATACTGAAAATGTCCGGATGGGGATCGAAAGATTCTATCGTTTCCTTGATATAATTAAATATCTCCACATCTATTACAAACTGCACACCGCTAAAAAGGTCATCCACACAGAGATTTCCAGCATATGAGAAACTTTTGCATCCTTGAAGAGCCGCCACCATTGCCACCCCTATTTTTTCCAGAGCAGCCTGTTCATCCACTGCGCTTGAGCTTGTTTCTAACCGAACAGTGTCAGGCGTATAATTTCCATTATCACATTTGCATAGGTTGGGAAAAATCCTGGAATTCAAGTATGCATAAAGATGAGCTTTGGGAGAACCAAATGCCCAGCATGTGTGTCTCATATCAGTAGGATACCCAGCTCGAACCTTAAACGCTAATTTTATTTCCGGGTCAAATAAGTTAAACAAAACCTGTACTCCAAGCATCTCAGCCATGTGTAATGCAATACACCCTGTTGCAGTGATAGGCTTATTTATTCCAAGCATGGGGTAACTATTAGCTGTCAGAGATATATCACCACCCTTTTTCCAATCAGGATAAAAATCAAAGAAAACATCCATGTCATTCCTGTCTATCGCCATTGTTCGTGAGATATTTAATACTATCTCAAAACTTTTCCCCATTACTTTACACATTTCGTATATGTATCTTGTTTGTTTTATATTCTGGTAATCATATGGCCTGGTTTTGTCACTTGCCTCACAGCAGATTTTAAAACAAGCGATAGCTCTCATTAAAGGAGGAAGGTCTTGTGGCATAACCGGGTAGGACCCAACTATTCCAAAAGAATCCTTCAGTTTAATCAGGTCTCTTAAATCCTGACAGGTCGCAGGCCTGATTTCATCAGTTTCAATATCAATAACACACATAGAATATCCATTTGACATCAGCCTCCACTTGTTATCTCGCCCTTCTTCTTTCTGCTTCAACACCTCTTTACTCTCAGCAATGCATCTCTCTAAATTTTTTCGCACGAGGGCTTCTTCAAAACGAACCTTCTTCCCTTCAATTTTTATTCCACTTCTCCTTTTTATTGTATCCAGGAATCTTTCATGCCCTACCTCCATGCCAACTTCTTTCAATAATCTCACAGCAATATCACAGCATTCATCAAGTATTTCACTCGTTATATCCATTTTATAAGTAGGATAAGCATAGTTGAGTGCCATTGTCATCACAGATTGAATTGTTTAATTGCTTCTCCTATAGCCTGGTCAATTTTGCCAAGCATTTCATCTATCTGGTCTTTTGTCATCACAAGCGCAGGTGCAATAACGAGAATATCGGCATTATTCCTGAGAATCATCTTATTCTTCCAGCACCATTCTCTTATCCAGCTGCCTACATTGAGCTTTGTATCAAGCGGCTTTCTCTTTTCTCTATCCGCCATCAGTTCTATTGCCCAGAGCATCCCTATACCACGAAAATCTGCAACTATTCTGTACTTATATAGTTCCTCCAATTTACTTTTTAAATACTTTCCCATCTCCGCCGCTTTTTCTACAAGATTTTCCTTCTCAATTATATCTATATTAGTAAGAGTAGCAGCACATGCAGTCGTATGCCCTCCATATGTGCTGCCGCTGCGGAATTCAGAACCGGGTTTCTTGAATACTTCATATATCCCGGGTGTGGTTATGGTTGCAGCCAGAGGTATATATCCACCAGTAAACCCTTTACCAATAGCCATAATGTCCGGTGTCACATCCCAGTGTTCACAAGCAAACATTTTTCCTGTCTTACCAAAACCAGTCTGCACTTCATCAAAAATAAGCAAAATCCCATATTTATTACATATCTTTCTTATGCCCTGAAGATACCCATCAGGAGGAAGTGGATAACCCATATTTGAACCAGGAATAGGGTCAAGGATAACTGCCGCAACTGACTCAGGCCCCTCCCAGAGAATTGTCTCCTCCATTGCCTTTAAGCAGATTTCTTTACATTCATCTGGCTCAAGTCCCATCCTGAAACAATGTGGAGCAATTACATGGATAAATCCAGGAAGTAGAGGCTCGAAATATTCCCTGAACCATGGTATCCCAGTGGCTGATACGCCACCCAGGGTTGTCCCATGATAAGAATATCTCCTTGCAATAATCTTATATCTTGAACGTTCTCCTTTTTCTAAGTGGTACTGTCTTGCCATCTTTATGGCAGTCTCACAGGCTTCAGAACCGCTGTTAACAAAGAAGGAGACCGAAAGGTCTCCTGGAGTAATCTCAGCTAATTTCTTTGCCAACTTTATAAGCGGCACGGTGAAAGTATCCACATAATTTGGGAAAAACTCTAACTGCTTCATTTGTTCCTGAACCACCTTCGCTATCTCAGAGCGATTATGACCGCATATTGTGGTGAGAAGAGATGCAAAGGTATCCAGATAGCAGTTTCCTTCTATATCATAAACGTAACAGCCTTCTCCTTTGACAAATATCTTTGGTCCTTTAGAAAGTTCTGTGTTAGATGCAAAATGCGGGCAAATGTAAGCCAGAGCATCTTTTTTTAAATCTTCAATTTCGCTCATTCCATTTCTCCTTTATAATCTCTCTCACCATTTTGACAATATCTTTTGTCTGGGGTACACAAACGTCCTCCAGAGGAGGAGAGAAGGGAATAGGTGTATTTAAACCTCCAAGAACTCTTGGTGGAGTAACTAAATACCTAAATGCTTCCTTCATTACTTCTCTTAATATCTCTGCCCCTACTCCTCCTCTTGTAGGTGCCTCATGAAGAACCAAAATTTTGCCTGTTTTCTTCACTGACTCAATTATTCTCTTTATATCAAGTGGCACCAAAGTTTTTAAATCAATTACCTCTACACTTATTTCCGGCGAAAGAGTAGCTGCGGTTTCCAATGCCTTATGTACCATAAGAGAAGTAGCAATTACAGTAATATCATTCCCTTCTCTTTTAATTTCAGCTTCTCCTAAGGGAACTAACCACTCACCTTCAGGCACAGTATCTTTCTTGAAATACAGGAGTCTATTCTCAATAAAGACTACAGGCGAATCATCCCTGATACTTGCTTTGAGCAATCCTTTCGCATCATAGGGAGTTGCAGGCATCACAACCTTAAGACCTGGAGTGTGGACAAACCAGGCTTCTAAGTTCTGGCTATGCTGGGCGGCTTCCCTCGTTCCAATTCCCTGTTGTGTCCTGATAACCAGAGGAATTTTTATACCGCCTCCGGACATGAAAGAAAGTTTTGCCGCCTGATTTATTACCTGATCCATCCCGCAGGTGATAAAATCTATATACATTATCTCAGCAATTGGCTTCAAACCTGTCATTGCGGTTCCAACTGCCGTTCCTATGATGGCTGACTCTGAGATTGGTGTTTGTCTCACTCTCTTCTCACCAAACTTATCAAAGAGCCCTTTGCTTACTCCAAAACCTCCTCCTAAGGGACCTATATCTTCTCCAATGAGAAAGACATTTTTATCTCTCTCCATTTCTTCACATAGTGCTTCATTTAAAGCATCAACATACCTTATTTCTCGCATGCTGCCTTCCATAGATTCTTCCCCTTCGCTTCACTCAGGGTCAGAATGACACGGGGTTCAGTAAACATCTACCTCTCTTTTGAATTCCACAACATCTGGATACGGGCTATTTCTGGCAAATTCCTCTGCCTCATCTATCTCTTTAATAATCTCTGACCTTATCTTTCCCACTTGCTCTCCTGTTATAGCGCCTTCATCTAAAAGAATCTTCTCAAAGCGGGCAATTGGGTCCTTGGTCTTCCAATCTTTTATCTCATCTCCTCCCCTCGTTTCAGGGATAACAAAACAATGAGGGTCCCAGCGATATGTCCTGCATTCAATTAATGTTGGCCATTCTTTAGCTCGTGCTCTATTTACAGCTTCTAAGACAGTTTCATAAACCTGCAAAACATCGTTACCATCTACGACCTTCCCTGGCATACCATAAGCACATGCTCTATCTCCAATATTTGGTATAGATATCGTCTCTGACACAGGGGTAGTAACAGCGTAAAGATTGTTTTCACAGACGAATATAACCGGTAACTTCCATAGCGAAGCTATGTTTAAGGATTCGTGGAATGTCCCTTGAGTTGCAGCTCCATCACCAAAGAAACATATTGTAACCTGATCTGTCTCTCTGTAGCTGGCTGAGTAAGACGTGCCAACTGCAATTGGAATACCACCTCCTACAATCCCATTCCCACCCATGAATCCTATCTCAGGAGCAAAAAGGTGCATTGAACCGCCTCTCCCTCGGGAGTAACCTGTTTCTTTCCCTTGAAGTTCAGCCATAATCCTCTTTATGTTACCACCTTTAGCAATACAGTGACCATGACCTCTATGAGTGCTTAATACATAGTCACCTTTTTTAAGTGTAGCGCAAGCACCAACTGCTATGGCTTCCTCACCAATATAGGAATGAAGCGCTCCTAAGGAATCGCCAGCCATCATACCCTCTTTATAAAGTTTCTTTGCTTTCTCTTCAAAGAAACGTATCCGATACATCGACCTTAACATATTAATTTTATTAAGCATATGTCTTCCCTACGTGATATCTTTTAGATAAACCCGCTTCCCCGTCTTCTGTGCTAATTGACCGGCTTCTACAACAGCAATGTGTTCAAGGATGTCCTCATATGGAACAGGTGGTTTTCCTGTTAAAATCATCTTCTTGAAGAGCCGCAGAATCTTCGCACCTCCTCCAATGAATTCGGGGTCACCTATAGGTTGAGAGTGGATAGTGCCAAATTTACTATATGCCGCGGCATAGAAGGAGCAAGATTCCGGAAAGAAATCTATGGAAGTATTCATTACCAAGATTTCAACTCCGCTCTTAAGATGCATATGCAGATATTCAAGGGGAAGGGTCCCCATACACTCCACCCATTCCACACTTCTTCCAAAAAGGTTTAGCCCGAGCGCAATACCATGAATGACATAGGCTAACCGCTCTTCTAACCCGCCAGTAATCGCTTTACCTTTAAGTTCCTGGGAAAAGGCACCTCCAACACCCTTCACCACACCCAAAATACTCCCTGCAGGAGGGAGTGAAGAGGGAACGGGCCAATATGCTCTGACAATTTCATTAATCCTATTTTTGAATTGGTCTGCAGCAGGAACAACACTTAGAATTGAAGAATTGAAAATTGGAGCATTATATTTCTTCCCCAATGCAACAACTGCTTTTGCATCTCTTAAAGTTGATGCGAATGGTTTATCAACAAAAGCGGGGATGCCTTTCTTCAAGAAAGGGGTCGCCAACTTTAAATGGTCTCCACCTCCTCCATCACAGTCAGCGATGAAGACTGCATCAATACCCTCTGTCATTTTCTCTAAGGTCTCGCATATTTGAGGCTTACTCAGGAAGGTTTCAGAAAACTTTTTTGCCTCCTCTGGATTATAGTCGTACACCTTGACCAATCTGAACCCTGTGACCTTTGGCATAGTTAAGCGCTTCGGGTTATATATATTGGTGAGATAGTGATGAACAACATAATTATTTTTCTGTAAGAGCAGAGGGTCGCATTTGTTAAGCATTGCGCCAAAATAATAGCTGTGTGTGTCACACCGAACTAAACCAAGCCGAATCTTCTCAGGCATTTAAAAGCTCCTCTTTTGCCCTTTCCAATAAATTGTTCAGGGCTTTGATTTTATCCTCCGGCCATTCAGGAGGTTCCCATTTTTTGACATTCTCTCTCCACACCTCATCACATCTATTTAGAATATTTTTTCCATCTCCTTTAAAATTAAGTATGTCTGATGACCAGAGTTCCCGGAAATGTTTCAAGGTATGTTCACTGCTTAAGAATTCTTTTCTTTCCTCAGTCATTTTACAAATATCGACGAAAGGGAGGGTTTCTTCATCAACATCTATACTGTCTTTGAGAGCAAACTCAGATTTCCTTATCTCCATATCCAGAATAAATTGAGTTGGAGAACCTATTCCTCCATCGCCTAAAGTTCCCATTCCCGGGTAGGGAATATCCGGGTTCCTGGTTAGCTTAGAATAGCGATAAGCTCCATAAAGGTTTTCATATACTGTCATTAAACCTGGCTCTTTTGCTGAAGGACTGAAAAATACCTCAACCCAGAGATGCCCTCCCCAGAAAGCATCAAACAGTTCTTTCACCCCTATATTAACCAGACTTACCTCCGGTCCACTACTGAGAGAATTCCCCGTCTTCATATCAGTAACCATTGAAATCATCCTGCCGGAGAGGTCTGATTTGGGGTCAAGAAGGAAACAGATAGCCATACCACCTAAGATTTCTGCTGCTGACATTACAATAGCTCCCGCTACGGTAACCGGAGTGGATACTCCTATGGTAGGCATGGAAGCAACATGGTACCTGTTTATTCCTCTCTTCTTCCTTTCTAATATGTCCTCAGCAGACCTTCTCTCCAATACAAGAGGAGAAGTAATACATTCCGAACCGGCTAAATAACTTGAATCACCATCTCTACCAGTTATTATTTCACTTGCCTCCTTTAAATACTTTATTACCTCTGGATATATAGCTTCAATACCATCTAACTTGTCTGTATGCTTAAGCCCAAGAATCAAAGAATCCAATCTTTCTATTTTCGCAGGGACACCCTGCCTGTACCACGTGCTGATATAACCTATCTCAGGAGTAGCCTGAGCAAACTTCTTCATTTCAATAAATATTTCCGTATCCACCGGAATACTTTCCTTCTTTTTGTAATCATAGTATTTAGTGGGACCGCAATCAAAAGCAGACATTAAAAATCTCTTTTTTAATACATCTCTCATATCATCTTGTTTCTTATTCCAGATTATGGAATGCGCCCAATCCACTCCACAGGGAAAGATTAGCTCCTGGTCTTTATCATCCTCACTTTGAGTTTTTTTCTGTGAAATTGCCATTCCATCTATTAACTTCTTGGGTATTCTTATTCTTTTAGAGGGAGTCTCAAAACAACCGTTCTTAAGCAAGAAAGAGCAAACTTCCTCATTCTCAACTTTCATACCAACATCCTCAAGAAGTGCATAAACTTTTTCTCTGAGTATCTCTCTGTCTTCTACGGATAACATGAGTGTATCCCCTGCAGCTAGAGCTAAGGTGAAATGCAGGACGATGAAGTTATACCAAATACACCTTGATAAACAAGCGTTGCCGCCCCAATAAGTGCGCTGTTTTCCCCCAGGCTTCCTTCTTCTATCCTGATTGTCCTTAACCTGCCATTAACCGTATGTTCCTTAACAGTTTCCCTGATGATGGGTAGAAGCATTCCTCTACTCTTATATGTTACATAACCTGCAAGAACAACTAATCCCGGATCAGCATAATTTATCGCATTAGCTATTGCCAGCCCTAAGAAATGACCTGCTTCATTAATAACCTGAAGAGCAAATTTGTCCCCTTCTCTTGCTGCTTGAAAGACATACCTGATTGCCTTATGTTCTGGTGGGGAGTTGACTAATTTTGAAATCTTAGATTCTCTACCTTGCCTTAACTCCTCCCTAACACGGGAAAGAATAGCCCAGCCTGAAGCAATTGCCTCAAGACATCCTCTCCTGCCGCATCTGCACCTTGGTCCATCTACCACCATCAAATTATGGCCAATCTCACCCTCCATACTATGTATTCCATGACAAAGATTTCCTCCAGAAATCATAGCGGCGCCAATCCCGGAATCAATGTCTATACATATCATCTCATGTGTACCTTTCCCCACACCATACCAGTACTCCCCTAATGCCATTGCCCGACCATCACCCTCAACGAAAGCCTTGAGCCCACATTCATCTTCTATCATTTCATTAACCGGAACATCCCGCCAACCAAATCGAGAAGATAAAATCAGCGCACCTTTATTGTAGTCAACTATACCTTCAAAACTGACACCTACTCCTAAAACTTTGCTTCTATCAATGTGAAGTTTGCTCAGTAAAGAATCAAAACGCCTGGCAAACTTCTTAAATAATGCTTCTTTCCCTTTCTCAATCTCAGTGGAAAATTTTACCTTTTTCTTAATGTTCCCTGATAGGTCCAGCACAGCCACAGTTGTCTCATCAGCAAAGAATGTTACAGAAGCTATATAGAAAGCTTCTGAATTGAAGCTAAGTACAGTAGGTTTTCTCCCTCCACTGGATTCGCCAGAACCAACTTCCTTAATAAAACCCTGCTCTTTTAACTCCCTGACTATACTAACAACTGTGCCAGAGCTTAAGCCCGTCTTGTTTCTGATATTTACCTGGGAGATTAAACCCTGCTCTTTAAGAAGGTTTAGAACCAGTTTTGTGTTCATCTCCCGCATCAACTCTCTATTTGCAGTTTTGCTGTTGTTCAATGTAAACATAATTTACTCATTGAGTGAATTAAGTTTTAACAACACGTCCATTGTTATACTATCACCTCCATCCATCCCTGTCAAGAAAATATGGGACAGCTCTAAAATAGAACTCGGCTCAAAGGGGGGCTCAATTACATTGCAGAAGGAATGATATATCGCCAGGTCATGGCAGGGGGACAGCACTGATGAGCCTTAAACCTTCTCCCTACCTCCTTCTTCTCTTCTCATGCCTTGCATACAAGAATAATGCAAGCAGAGAAGGTGAAAAAAGTAAAAGAGTAGAGGGTTCTGGGATGATGGAACCGGAACGGGCGATACGAAAACCGAATGTGCCGTACTCTGTGTCCGGGGTGTTCCAGAATCGGCCATTGGATGCTAAGTTGCCCACCCAGGAGTCGTTGAAGGAGCCACCACGGATAATCCGATTCTCCTCATCATACCAATCATTATTCCATTCCCAGACATTGCCGCTCATGTCATAGAGACCATACTTGTTGGTATCGGGATTGGTCAGCGTCACTCCATCTTTCGTCTTGTTAATTCCGTTGTAGTAACCAACCGTTGTTGTCTCACCAAACGCATGCACGTCACCACTCTTCCAGTTCGCATCAGGGCCATCTATGGCATCTCTTCCAAAGCTATATTTCCAATAGGGAGGATTAGCACCGCCACAACCAGGATCCCAGGCGGCCGCCTTATAGAACTCGTCTTCTGTAGGAAGACGATAGCCTAAAGTACCCAACTCAGCATAGCCATTATCCGAGTCGTAATAAGGAGCAAGACCTGCCTCAACACTCAAAGCGTTGCAATAATCAGCAGCATCACACCAACTGACCTTCTCCACCGGATAATTATCTCCCACATGACCCTGATTAGGGTTTGCCCTAACCTCAGTATACTGCTTGTAGGTTACCTCATATTTTCCGATATAGAAATCGGGTACACTTTCTGGGTCAGCCCCAGAAATTAAAACCATATCAGGGAAAGTAATAGCATAAGCTTTAGAAATTCCCCCTCCGGTTAATGCAACTGCTATAACCACCAAATTAGTAAACAAAATCAATCTCTTCATTCTCCTCACCTCTCTTTATTTTCTAAGTTTTTTCCACGCTCCCTTTCCCAAATTTTCTACAAAACCTGACACTTGCTTATTACCAACTAAAATATTAACACATACCCTTATCTTTGTCAAGTAAAAAATGCAAACATAGCTTACTCACTGAGTAAATCAAGTTTTTAACAATACACCCGTTCAGTATTAATGCTATCATCCACTTCTATCCCTGTCAGAAAAAATTATTGTCAAGCCTTTTTCGCCACTTTTTTTACGCATAGGATATCTTATTGACGCTGTAGGAATATAAAGAAGTGGATTTTTAGCACTAATGGTTGTTTTCGACCTTCGGGAGCAAAGTTGGGAGCAAACTTTAGACTTTCCTAAATA
>JAUWGW010000004.1 GCA_030606215.1 bacterium | reverse complement strand
TATTTAGGAAAGTCTAAAGTTTGCTCCCAACTTTGCTCCCGAAGGTCGAAAACAACCATTAGTGCTAAAAATCCACTTCTTTATATTCCTACAGCGTCAATAAGATATCCTATGCGTAAAAAAAGTGGCGAAAAAGGCTTGCCAAAGCTCTCAAAAAACCTATTGGGTATTTCTTGGATGAGTAGTGAAAGCAATTCTTTTGGAGTGAAGAGATGAATACAGACCAAACCTTTTTCACAAACGAGCCTGGCTCTACACTGATAGATCGCTTCAAAAAAACCCTGAAGGATGTCCAATACTTTGATGTATTAGTTGGGTATTTCCGCACAAGCGGGTTCCATCAATTATACGAGTCCTTCGAGTCAATCGATAAAATCAGAATCCTGGTTGGTTTGAATGTGGACAGGAAAACCTATGAGATTATTGATACAGCAAAATCCCAAAGCCAGCTTGATTTTGAATCACACAGCAAAACCAAGTGCCTGTTTATTGAACGTACCACAACTGAAATGGAATATTCCGAAGATTCCTACAAAATGGAGATGGGAATCAAGAAATTCCTGGAATTCCTGACAACTGACTGCCCCAACAAGGAACAAGACATTGCTAATGGCAGCAATGGAAAGAAGTTAGAATTCCGTGCCTACCCCAGCGAAAATCTTCACGCTAAGGTCTATATCAGCCGATTTCACAAAGAGGACCGGGATTTTGGCAGGGTTGTTACTGGTTCCAGTAATTTCTCTGAAGGCGGACTTATTGCAAACAGAGAATTCAATGTTGAGTTGAAAAACAAGGCTGACGTTGAGTTTGCCTTGAAACAATTTGAGGAACTATGGAAAAACAGTGTAGATATCTCACAAGGTTATATTGAGACCATCCAGATGAAAACATGGCTCAGTGAAGATATAACACCCTACGAGCTATATCTGAAGATGTTATACGAATACCTGAAAGAAGACATCAATCTGGATCAGGAAATTGCACTGAACTTTCCAGAAGGTTTTTTGGAACTGGACTATCAGAAACAGGCAGTAGCCTCTGCTAAGAAAATCCTGGATGCATACAATGGTGTGTTCCTGGCTGATGTTGTAGGTTTAGGGAAAACCTTTATATCTGCATTGCTGGCCCAACAGTTGCCTGGGGGCAAACTGATAATTTGCCCACCCGTTCTAAGAGATTACTGGAAAGATACATTTTTTGATTTTGGAATTAGCAAATTCACAGTTGAATCTGTTGGAAAACTTGACCACATATTGAAAGAAGGGATTGAGAAGTATGACTACGTCTTTATTGATGAAGCCCATCATTTCAGGAATGAATATACGCAAGGCTTCGAAAAACTTCACCAGATCTGCTTTGGCAAAAAGATTATACTTGTTTCAGCTACTCCGCTTAACAACACCTTCCAGGATATTTATAGCCAGTTAAAACTATTCCAAATTCCGAAAAAGTCCACTATTCCAGGTGTCCCGAACCTTGAAAAGTTTTTCAAACACCTAATGCATAATCTCAAAGGCTACAATAAATCTGACCCGGAATATCTTGAAGTGCTAAAGGAAGGGTCTCGTGAAATCCGCGAAAAGGTTCTGAAATATGTTATGGTCAGAAGGACACGGAGAGAAATTACTAACTACTTCAACGTCGATATTGAAAAGCGAGGTTTATTTTTCCCGGATGTGGAAGATCCAAGACGAATAATTTACCAATTTGATGAAAAGATCGGTGCTATATTCAACCGGACGATGGAATTACTTAAGAGATTCAAATACTCTCGCTATACACCCTTACTCTACCTGAAAAAAGAAGTCACGGAATTTGAGAAACAAAGCCAGCGCAACGTAGGTGGATTTATGAAAAGCATGCTGGTCAAACGACTTGAAAGTAGCTTCTACGCTTTTCGTAAAACGTTAGGTCGTTTTGTGGCATCCTACGAAGACTTCATTGATATGTTCAACAGGGGAACAGTGCTCATCAGTAAAAAGGTAAATGTTTATGACTTGCTGGATGAAGATAATGAGGAAAAGATTCTGCAGCTGGTGGAACAGCAAAAGGTCCAAAAATACGATAAAGAGGAATTCAAGCCGGAATTCATGAAGGATTTAGATGCTGACAGGAAACTGCTCAAAGAAATCCGCGATTTGTGGATGGATGTAGACTCAGATCCTAAACTGGAAACGTTTATCAACGAACTGAAGACCAACGGAGAGCTGAGAGACAAGAAGATTATCATTTTTACCGAATCCAAAGAAACCGGCGACTATTTGCACAAAAATTTGAATAGGCATTTTCCCAGTGAGGTTTTGTTCTGTTCCAGTAACGGAGGGTTATTTTCTGACGGCAGAAAAACCGTTACGGCTGCCCGCGATATGGTAAAAGAGAATTTCGACCCAACCCACAAAGTCAAAAAGGATGAATTGAGCATTCTTCTCAGCACGGATGTGCTTGCGGAAGGTATCAACCTGCACCGTTCTAACATTGTTATTAACTATGACTTACCGTGGAACCCAACCAAAGTGCTACAGCGAGTAGGACGCGTAAACCGTATAGGTACTGAATACAAGAATATCTATATCTTTAACTTTTTCCCAACAGACCAATCAGATGTACATATTGGGTTGGAGGACAATATCAAATCCAAAATCCAGGCATTTCACGATACGCTTGGGGAGGATGCCAGATACCTCACTGAAGAAGAGATCATATCATCCCATGAAATTTTCGGTGATACTTTATATAAACGATTAGTTAGCAAGAAGACATACGAGGGTGAAGGCGATGAAGGTGAACGGTCCGAACTGGAATATCTAAAGTTTATTCAGGATGTAAGAGATAATCAGCCCGAACTCTTTGAAAGAATAAAGCGTTTACCTAAGAAAGCCCGCTCTGCCAGACGGAGTGATACTAAAACCGACCGGTTAGTTACTTTCTTCCGGAAGGGTAAACTGAGGAAGTTTTTTAGCTCCGATGGTAAAAGCTCCAAGGAACTCTTGTTTTTTGAGGCTGTGGATCTGTTTGAATGTGAGCCGGATACGTCGCGCCAGAAAACGCCAAAACAATATTACCCAATGCTGGACAAGAACAAGGTCCAATTTGCTCTCATCACATCAGGAGAAATATTGGAAGCTAAAGGAGCAGGTGCACGGGGTGGCCGCTCCAATGAGAGTTATGTAGTTGGTCGATTGAAAGTGAAGGAGTTCCAACGGTATCAAGGATTTACAGATGATGATGAGGAATACATTCGCCTGGTGCTGAAAGGATATGAAGATGGCGTGATTCCACAAAACACTACCAAACGAATCAAGAAAGAAATTGAAAAAGAGGCCAATCCACTCAAGGTTCTGGCGATACTCAAGAAAAACATTCCATATAACATTCTGGATTTCACCACATCAGACCAGCCGGTCATTTCCACTAAAAGGGAAATCATCTTATCTGAATTCCTAATTGGCGAAAAAAAGGATTAATTATGGACAGACAATCCGCTGTTAGTCTGATCACGGACACATTCAACGATACCTTTAATGAGCACAGGTTTTCAAATTTTGTCAGGAATTTATTTAACGATATTGATGAATCTAAAGCCTTTGAATATCACGGGCCTTATATTCCCGATTCATTCAAAAAGCATATCAAGCAATATAAACGAGTTGGTAAATATGTTGACCCTGAGGGCAATGAACTCGACGTGTTAATTGTCCACTTGAAGAGGGAAACAGCGTTGGAGAGAGCCCGCACGATGCAGCGGAATTTTGTCGCATGGTATCTGAAGAACCGTGGCGAGAAGGATGCAGCAGTAGTGGCATACTACGCGGACAATATGGAAGACTGGCGGTTTTCTCTGGTTAGAATGGATTACAGGACGGATGCTTCTGGCGAAAAGATAAAAGTTAAGCAAGAACTAACGCCAGCAAGACGATTTTCTTTTTTGGTCGGCAAAAATGAAAGCAGTCATACTGCCCGGAGCCGTTTAGCTCCAATCTTACAGGATGACGCCCGCGATCCGACTTTCAAAGATTTAGAGGACGCCTTTAGCATTGAAAAGGTCACGAAAGAGTTCTTTGAGAAATATCGCGATTTATTTAATGATGTTAAAGATACTCTTGATAAAATTGTCAAGAAAGACAGTAAAATAAAACAGGATTTTAAAGCCAAAGGCGTTGATACGGTTAATTTTTCCAAGAAACTTTTAGGACAGATTGTATTTCTCTATTTCTTGCAAAAGAAAGGTTGGTTTGGTGTTAAGAGAGGGGAAGAATGGGGCTCAGGCTCAAAACATTTTTTAAGAGAACTTTTTGAGAAAAAGCACAGCAATTATAAAAACTTCTTTAATGATATTTTAGAGCCGCTTTTCTACGAAGCACTACGAGAGGATCGTTCTTATAATGACGATTATTTCAGTCAATTTAAATGCAGAATACCTTTCTTGAACGGCGGTCTTTTTGACCCTATCAACAATTATGACTGGGTTAATACCGACATTCTATTGACGGATGCCCTTTTTTCAAATGACATTAGAACAAAAGAAGGTGATACTGGCACGGGCATTTTAGATGTTTTTGACCGCTATAATTTCACTGTAAAAGAAGATGAACCGCTTGAAAAAGAAGTGGCAATTGATCCGGAAATGCTGGGAAAAGTATTTGAGAATCTTCTGGAAGTTAAAGACCGTAAATCCAAAGGAACGTATTATACCCCGCGCGAGATTGTTCACTATATGTGTCAGCAAAGCTTAATCAATTATCTTGATACAGCTCTTAATAACAGCGCTCATGCCTGCCAGGCGATAGAGACAAATCAAACGGACATATTTGGGAACAAAGCAAGAAAAGCTCAATTAAAACTTGAGCAGGAATATAGGCATATTACAATCCCTAAGGAAGATATAGAAATACTTGTGAAATATGGTGAGACAGCAGTTGAAAATGAATATGCTGCTATTGAAAAACAGAAGAATATTTTAGAAAGCAAACAAAAAAGAACAAGTACTAAGTCTAAACTACCGCAGGCAGTTATTGATAATGCTCTGCCAATTGATAATGCGTTAAAAAGTATCCGTGTCTGCGACCCTGCAGTCGGCTCCGGAGCTTTTCCTGTTGGGATGATGAATGAGATTGTCCACACTCGCAATGCATTAACTCCTCATTTGTCATTTTCCTCTTCTATCGTTGCGAGCGGAGCGAAGCAATCTCGAACTATCTATGATTTCAAACGCCACTGCATTCAAAACTGTCTCTATGGTGTAGACATAGACTCCGGAGCTGTGGAAATAGCCAAACTCCGATTGTGGTTATCGCTTATTGTTGACGAGGAAGATATTAAACAGATAAAGCCATTGCCAAACTTGGATTATAAAATCGTTTGTGGCAATTCGCTTTTGGGAGTTGAGAAAAATCTTTCTAACTGGCAACAGTTTAACGAGCTTGAAGAATTAAAACCGCTATTTTTTGACGAAACAAACGTTGGCAAAAAACAGGAATACAAAAATCAAATTGAAGAGCTAATCGGCCAAATCACCAATGGACATAAGGACTTTGATTTTGAAGTGTATTTTTCGGAAGTGTTTCACGAAAAGAAAGGTTTTGATGTAGTGATTGCCAACCCGCCGTATGTTTCTATTGCTAATCTTCCAAAAGAAACAAACGCTGTTTTGAGCAAACAGAATTATAAGACATTTTCAAAAGGTGCTGACATCTATTGCTTGTTCTACGAAAAAGGAATGAATCTTTCACATGCGAATGGAATTCTCTCTTATATATCATCAAACAGATTTTGTTTTACAAACTATGGTGTTGGATTGAGGAAATACCTTTCTCAAAAGAACATTCTTGAACTTATCAATTTTAATGAGATAAATGTTTTTGAAAGCGCAAATGTAGGAAGCATTGTTACATTTATTCAAAACAACAAACCCTCTGACAAGAAACTTTTTGTAAACGAAGTGAAGGGCGAATTAAATCTCGACGTAATTGCGTCAGGTGGCAAAAAAGTTGCACGAAGTTTTTATCAGGAAAGTCAATGGAGCTTTGATGAAACTGGATCTCAAAGTTTGAAGCAAAAAATTGAAAGTAAAGGAGTGCCTTTTAATAAGTGGAAGGGAATAACAATTAACCGTGGAATTACAACGGGGGCAAACAATATTTTTATCATTGATGAATTTAAAAGAAAAGAGCTAATAAAAGAAGATTCTAAAAGCAAGGAAATACTTGTTCCTGTTTTAAGAGGAGCTAATATTAAACGTTATTCAATAAGTAAGCCTAACCAATATTTGGTTTTCACTTCTACTGATATTAAAATTCAAAACTATCCAGCCATATATAAGTATTTAACTAAGCACAGAGCTGAATTGGAAGAAGTTTATGAAGCAAAATACGGACAAAAAAAATGGTATGAATTGAGAAACTGTAATTACTATGACAAGTTTTCAATGAAAAAATTGGTTTGGACACGATTGTCAAATCAAAATGCTTTCTCAATAAGTGTAAATGGCGAATTTACGGTAGACAGTTCTTCTTTTGCAGTTGGAGATAATATTGAGTATTTGTCAGCGGTATTAAATTCAAAAGTTGTTCTATTCTATTTCAAACTTGGCTCTGTAATCTGGGGGAAAGATGGAATCAAATGGTTTGGAAAATATTTTGACAACATCCCCATCCCAGATGTACCGCCGGAGAAGCAGAAGCCGATTGTTGAACTCGTCAACAACATCCTCGGCATCACAAAAGACGACGACTATCTACAAAACCCAGCCAAGCAAGCCAAAGTCTGCGACTACGAAAAACAAATTGACCAGATGGTTTATAAATTATACGGCCTCACGCCGGAGGAAATTAAGATAGTAGAAAATTTCGGGCAACAAAATGAAAAGATATAACCAAGAGCTTTTAAAAGCAATATACGATATTTGTGAGCGGGACGGTGCTGTAACGAAGGTAGCTTCAGAATATTACAGAGAAGTGGGGGATTTCAAATGGCACAAGTAGCGTTTCAACATGATACATCTATGAGACAAGGAGCGCACAGGTGATAGAAAATAATGATAATATAGAGAATGAGAATTTTTTCAACTCAGTACAGGATGGAGCTGAACCAGAGTGTGCGAGCTTTCTTGAGCCGATTGAACAGAATTTTGCGAATCTATATGAACTTTGTAAGTTGTGCAACAGCAACAATACAGTGACATTTCTAGGAGCAGGCACTTCTAAATCATGTGGAATAGCTGATTGGGAAGAAGTTATGAGGGTTCTGATGGAATATGCGAAAGACAAGTATTCGTTTGAAAAAGATCTGGGGGACTCTGAAAATTGGCCGAGTTTAGCGGAAGAAATATACTCATTGTTGGACTCAGAAGGAGATGAAAGCAAATATTGCGAGATAATTGAGGAGCAAATGCAACCTTCTCACAACACAACAACACTGACGCTGGTTAAAATGATTCTCGCATTAGATATCCATCTGACAACAAACTTTGACAAGTCCTTAGAAAACGCCTATGAATTTCTTGAGTATCTGTCCAAACGTTTTGGATATGAAAAATTGAAAAGGCAATTCAAGAGATGTGTCTTGCCTGATTTCGGTGACTTAAGTTCAAGCATCAATGGTGGAATAGTTTACTATCTGCACGGGCACATTGAGCGAAAGGTATACATATTTAAAAGTACCGATTATGATAAGTACTACCCAAGCATAAGCAATAATATAGAAAGTTCCTCGTGCATAGAAGATTGCATCAGGCATTTCTACGGTAATCGGCACATTGTGTTCGTTGGATTCAGTTTTGAGGATGCCTATTTAAGGAAGTATGTGTTTAGACTTGCGAAAGACATCGAAAAGGAGAACCGTGTTCATCAGTCTTTGTATAGACAAAGCGGTCAGGTATATCCGAGAAAGCAAATTAGCCATTTTTTAATAATAGACACAAATACGAGAGTCTGGGAAGAAAACAAGCACAAGATTTTTGACAAATTTAAGGAATTTAATATCTACCCAGTTGTGTACAAAGGCGGGCAACACATTTTCCTCGAAAAATTATTTGAGAGCTTGGGTAGTTGGAGCACAATATAATGCGAGAGTCAAGTATTTATGAAATTTACAATGAGATAGATCACATTTTGGAGCTCGGTCCCAACCCACAATTAGTTAAAAGATTATTTTCCATCATTGACGAGTTGAATAAAGGGCAAATGGACTACTTCTTCAAGGAAGTGAAATCTGTAGAATGGTTTTTTCCTTTAAAGCAAAAAGGTCATTTCTCTCCTGGCGAAGCTTCAACCCGAGGATGGAATATTCTTCCTTATTTGGAAAGAGTATCTGAGCAAGTCCAAAAACCGGAAAATGAAAAGTATGCAGAAGAACTATTGGAGATAATTAATAATGTTACCAAATATCACATAGAACACAATAGAGAATTGGATAATGACTATATCTGGTGGCATTTTGTGAAAATTTTACTCAACGTTCCAAATGATAAGATAGTTAAATATCTCAAAGACAACGAAATTGATATGGGACAAGACTGGATTAAGGGATGGATTGATTCTAAGGATAATACGCTCTCCGCCTCAGATATTGGCAATAAGTTGTTACCCAAATTTCTTACTAAGAAGAGTCCTGATATAGAAATTGCTGAGGGGATTGTTAGAGCGATTACGGAAATAAGGTGGGAATCCCTGTCGGAAGAACGGAAAAAGTCGTATTTGGAGACAAAGGATGCTGAGGCTAGAACTGTTGTTAATCCATTTTGGTTAGTAGAATGCTTTAAGAAAAGCGCCCAAAAGATTGGAGAACTGTGTGGTGAAAACGTGATTTATGGCGTGGCTGATAAACTTAAGGGAATACTTAAGTATGAGCATAAGGCTCATCAAGCAGATATTGAATTCAATCAGAATACCTATCGGATAGGAGCGGCAAGAGTGAGAGATGGAAAATATGGTGTCAAGGATTTTGATTTCCATTGTTCCGTAGGTAAACTTAAGAAGTCAGATTTAGAAGCTGTAAAAGATGATATTTACGGGAAGGTTGCTCTCAAACCCGAACCTTTGTTTATTTTTGATTTAGAGAAATGCGATAGTAAAGAGGGTTTCATAAAATACGTGAAATATGAGTTATCTAAGAAAGACAGAGTAGTTAACCTGGCACAAAGTGAGAATATAGATAAAAAACTTAGAAACTTATATGATGGGCTTTATAGCGACTATTCCTACATATGGTTCGGATCCCTTGCGCGCATGCCAAGTGTTGGTTTTCAAGAAGCGGATCTGCTATTGTCTATTTTCTTAAGGGATATTTTAGCAGCTAAGTGTGAATCGGATGCCAAAGCAGGCAAAACTATTATGGATAAATTTTTAGGGAAAGAATATCAATTCCCTCTTTTCAGGCGTTTAGTTCTATTTGTTATGGGCAATGATTGGACTGAGTACGGAGAATTCTTCTGGGGATTTCTTAAAGATAATCCAGAAGCTCTCAACGAGTCTGACTACGAAGCAGAAATTTATAAGCTATTACAGAATAATGTCAGCACATTTACTGATAATGAAAAGAAGAAGATAAAAACTTTAATAAGGAAAGGTCCAAGGCATGTGCCAGATGAGAAACAAGAGCACTACATTGCATACTGGAAACAAAAATGGTATTCTGCAATGAAAAAGGACGACCATTTTGCCAAGCTTTTTAAAGAACAAAAAGCGATTACCAAGATAAAGGAGATAGAACCTCCGGGAAAAGAGATTGTTGAGCATGTTGGCTGGGGTCCCTCACCGTTAACTAAAGAGGATATTCTATCATTTGGCACTAATGAAGAAATGGCAGAGTATCTCAGGAAATTCAAACTTAAGAAGGATGTCTGGGGAGAACCAACGGAGCGTGGTTTAGCTGAAGTTTTAAAGGCAGGAGTTAAGGAAAAACCTGAAAGGTTTGTTGATGACCTTAAACCATTTTTTAATGTTGATTATTTGTATGTGCACAACATTCTTCGTGGACTCGAGGAAGCATGGAAGGAGAAGAAAAGTTTTAACTGGGGAAAGCTTTTTGAATTTGCCAGGGAATATATCAACAAATCCGGTTTTTGGAAAGAAGGGAAAGAAGCACAGGGACACGATTGGAAAGTAACACACATCTGGATTATCAACATCATAGCTGATTTGATACAGGGAGGTACCCGGGATGATTCTTGGGCTTTTCCGGAAGACTATTTTGAACTGGCAGAAGAGCTTCTTGATATCATAATAGATAAGTTGCCAGTTGAAAAAGATGAAGGAGATAGAAACGCTGTATCTCGTGCCCTGAACACATCCTATGGTCAGGCCATTACTGCTATGATATTACTATCACTTCGCAAGGCACGAGTTGAAGATAAAAAGGGTGTTGAAAAGGATGTGAGGTGGAACCCATCAAAATATGAAGCTCTTTTGGGAAAAGGGGTTATTGAAGCATTTACGCTGTTCGGTCAATACATGCCAAATTTTTTCTATCTAAACAAAAGTTGGGTTGAGGATAAGGTAAAGGAATTTGAGTCTCTTGACAGAGAAGATATCCGTTGGCGCTCGTTTATGGAGGGCTATCTTTTTGGACCAAGGGTATACCGGGATTTGTACAAATTGATGAGAAAACACTATCTGCGAGCGATTGAAGTTGGTTTTGAGCAAGAGAATACAGAGGAACATCTAATCGACCATATAACTATAGGCTATCTCAGAGGTTATGAATCCTTAAAGGGAGCCGATAGTTTATTCAGAAAAATCATGGACAAATGGGACTACTCCAAATTAAGTAGGATTGTAGATTTTTTCTGGTCTCAAAGCAGACATTTAGTTGAAGAAGGTGAGAAAAAGGAAGGATCTGGGTTTAGCGGGGTGAGGGAAAGAATTATAGACTTCTGGCAGTGGACATATAAGGATAGAGATACGATTAAGAAAAAACTCAAGGATGATTATGGGAAAATGCTCTCGGATTTGTCAAGCTTGACGATACTACTTGGTAAGATTGATTCAGAAAATTCAAAATGGCTTTTACTTTCAGCACCTCATGTAGGAATGGGGTCTGATTCTTCATTCTTCATAGAATATCTCAATAAATTTGAAGATAGGGAAAGCATACAGTTTATTGGAAAGATATTCCTTGAAATGTTATCGGCCGCAACGCCAACTCATGATAAAGAGCACATAAAAGCAATTGTTGAAAAGATCTACCGATTTGGAAATAAAACCGAGGCAGATGAAATATGTGAGATTTATGGCAGAAGAGAGATTGAATTCTTAAGGGTGCTTTATGAAAAATATAATAAAAACTGATTGCTAATTTGACAACACTTCTCATTTAATTTAACGTCAAGATAGATTAAGGGAATTCTATCTGCCAAAATACCAAGGGTACGCTTCATGTTTTATCGTGAATTCTGGCCAACATTCTGTTTCGCGGTTTGGAAACGGTTCCCCGTTTATTTCTATTCCCATATAATAAAATGTCTTCAACAGAATATTTAGTTCTTTATTTAATGTGGCTTTATCTTTTAGTTCATCGTAGTGCAAGGATAAGTCTAAAACATTGTCATAAGTTTTAAAAGAAACTAGAAGGACAATCCTTCCTTTTCTATCTATGGTAAAAGGAGGAACTAAGGGAGTAAGGCTTCTATCTGATTTAATTTCATATAGTTCAGGTTCCACATGTAAGGAGGGAATACTAAGAATAAAACGCTCACCATATTTCTCTCTCACAAGACTCAGGTCACACCTTATATCTGTAATTGTTACAGGAACCTCTCGTGGGTTGTGAATAACGACTGTCATTGAGAGATGTAGATGCCCATCTTCTTTTCTTATCCTATATTTATCGGATTCCACTCCCATTTTTTCAATAAATTCTGCTCGAATCTCTGCCTCTCTTTTTAGCAATTGTCCTTGACTTTCTTCGTTGTCCGAAGAAAATCCTTTAAAAAGCAAATCATGCCTTGCACTCCCCAATTTTGCAACAAAGCATTGAACCGTCTTTTTGGGACGAAATGTGAAGTCTTTCTTTTCTCCTTTACCGATGCCATCCCAAGAAAAATCCTCTATATCAAAATAGTTCCACCAATTGATAAAACGACATATTATATTCCCTTCTAATGCAGCCTTTCGTTCACTCACATAAAACTGAAGTTGCTTCACTGATATAATAATCAGCACAATTGTAAAAACAGCTATTGCTGCTGTAGAAATGGCAGTTATTACTGGTGATTTGCCTGACTTATCCAACCATTTTCTTTTTTCTATTCCCTGTGAGGGTTTAACTTTCTTTATCATTTAAATTTTATCTCCTTTTATCCTCAAGACAGGAAAGCATTCCCTATTTTCCTTGTCCTCTCATTATATCATATGAATTGTGTTGTGAATTCAAATTATCCAACAGTGCTTTCTTTGACGTATACTTCGAAGGTATTTTTTCTCAGCCTTATTCCATATATCCGCGATTTTGGAACCCAGATTTTCATGCCGTGTTCAACCAATACGGCTTTATCGGTTTCGTGCAGGATGCGGATTTGTGCCCAGATGTATCTTTCCTTTGGATATATCAGGTCGTAAAGCCAGAACATAAAGTTACCTCTTTTTGAGATTGCTTCGTCGTTTCTCTCCTCACAATGACAAACCATTCGGATTGCTTTGTCGCTTCTCTTCTCGCAATGATGAGCCAAATCTGCAGGCTCTGATGGCGGTTTGTCTATGGATGTGCAATTTCTTGGCTATTTGGTTGTAGGACATGCCGAGCAAGTGCAATTCGGTTGCTTTCTGGGATACTTTTTGATATAAAGAAAGCTGCTGAACGGGTAATATTTTGATGCGGGCTGTTATTTCAGAAGCGGTTCGAATTGGTTGCAACCGCGTCCGCCAGTGATACCAAAAATTCTTACTTTTATTCCCAAGAAGGTATATATTGCTGACATGAGGGATTTTATTTGTTGGAAAAGGGAAATCAGGAAGAGATAAAGGGTATAAAAGCAAAAGGGACTCAATGATCTGAGCCCCCAAGCATTAGATATTTGCAAAAGCGATCTCTCACCTTGCAAATAGAATGTAACATTTGTTCATACTCTATGTCAAATACTTTTTCAGCTTTTTAAAAAACGCAATCTTAGTCATTGCGAGTCCGTGAGGGCGAAGCAATTGCCAATGCCGTGACTCACAGGGAGTATCATCCTTTTATCAGGAACGGCATAGACATCTTATAGTTCAGTGACCGCATTGAAATACTTAATCCCGGTTTACTTCTCGACCCCATATGTATCTTTCCTTTGGATAGATGAGGTTGTAGATCCAGAGCATAAGTTTACTTACCTTTGAGATTGTGGCAAAATGCGTCAAACCCTCTGCTTCCTCATCCTCGCCGAAATTTTTTTATTTTTGTTTTTAAAGGAAGTTTTTGATTTCATAACTCACTTTTTTTCTTTACATTACTAAATTATTTTAGTAGTATTACATTAGTTATTTTATTAATGGAAATTAAAAATAAGCACCCTTATAATAATACTATTTTAATGGTGATATGTCAAGTAATAAAATATCTTCTATAGCTCAAAATATCAAGAAAAAAAGAAAGGAATTAGGTCTCTCTCAAGATAAGTTGTCTAAGCGTGCTGATGTAGCCTATAACACCGTTGTAAAAATTGAATCAGGAGAAAATTCGAATCCTACCATTGAAACTCTGCGGAAAATTGCAAAAGCTTTAAATACGGCGGTAGATGAACTAATAAGATAAAGGATATAAATTATGGAAAACTTATTGACGCTTCAAAAGGTAAACCTGATAAAATTTTCCACTCGTTAAAAGAAGCGCATGGGCAGGATAAAAGTTATGAAGAAAAACAAAATTAATAAAGACGAAATAGTAATTTATCAGACCGCCAAAAAAGAGGTGGACCTAAGAGTGCGTTTTGAAGGAGAAACTGTCTGGCTCAAACAAGATGAGATAGCTAAACTTTACAGCAAAGAGCGTTCGGTAATTACCAAGCATGTAAATAAAATTTTTGCGGATAAAGAGGTTGATAAAAAAAGCAATGTGCATTTTTTGCACATTGCCGGATCTGATAAACCAGTGGCGTTTTACAATCTGGATGTGATTTTGGCAATTGGATATCGTACAAATTCAGCACGGGCTATTCATTTTAGAAAATGGGCAACAAATGTTTTAAAGAAGTATCTTTTACACGGTTATGCTGTCAATGAGAAACGGCTTTTGGAAACGCGGGAAAAATTTAAAGAATTACAAATTGCTATTAGTTTTTTGCAGAAAAAATCAAAAAAGGAATTATTGACCGGCCAAGAAGGAGAGATTTTAAACTTGCTCTCCAGTTATGCCAAAACCCTCACATTACTTGAAGAATATGACAAAGGAAAATTAAAAACCGCAAAAGGCAGAAGAGCAAGATTTGTTTTGCAGTATGAAGAGTGTCAGCGGATTGTCAAAGAAATTAAAAAAGAATTAATTGCCAAAAAAGAAGCCAGTAATCTTTTTGGCAGTGAGGTTGAGAAAAAATTTGAAAGCATAGTCAAAAATTTGTATCAAACATTTGGAGGCAAAGAACTTTACAAAACTATTGAAGAAAAAGCGGCTCATCTACTTTACTTTACAATTAAAGATCATCCCTTTATTGATGGCAATAAGCGAATAGGTTCGTTTTTATTTGTGTATTTTTTGGATAAAAGCGATTATCTCTACCGTGAAAACGGAGAAAAGAAGATAAACGATAATGCCTTGATTGCCCTGGCGCTTTTAATTGCTGAGAGTGACCCCAGGGAAAAAGATGTTTTGATTAAGATAATTACAAACCTTATAAGTGTTTAATTATGCTCTACGAGATTTTTAATTCACTAAAAGAAGCGCACGGGCAGGATTATTTTACTTCGCGGGTTGGTAATGAAATAGTCCAAAATCTCAATCAAAAATTAGAAAATAAACACTTTAAGCTAATGGGTTTGCCTTTTTACAACGAAAAATTAAAAAGAGATTTCGAGGAAGCTTTAGAAAATAAAATCCTTTCTTAAATTATGAATTCCTTTAAAGATATCGCATATCAAATTTTGGAAGATCCGCAAAGTTACGAAAATATGCGAAATACAATAAGATTGCTAAAATTGATTTCTCAAGGAGAAAGATATATAAAAAGATGAAGTCTTTGAGAATATTGAGAAGAAGTTAAAAAAGAAAAACAAATGAGGACTTTTGGTAAATCTTGGTAGAATATTGTGGGTCTCCTGCGCTACTCCAGATTTGTATGTCTTTTCCACATCTCTTCTTGTGAAATGCCGAGTTTTTTCTGCGCCAGCATACAGAGAATATCAGAAAATAGCAGAAGGCTCTGTTCGAAAAGATTGTCCATTGGTTGAATAGACTTGAATTCTCCTTTTCTTTTCAGCTCGGCACGGGCTGGAATCACTATGCGAATATCCGCAATCCTTGCCAGTGCAGATTCCGGGCTGGCAGTAATAACGGCAACAACAGCGCCAAGCTTCTTCCCCGATTTTGCCATATTAACGGTGGTCATTGTCTCTCCGGAAGCAGAACCGGCAATCAGCAGGTCTCCTTCATTTAACTGGGGGACAGTCGTTTCTCCAACTACGTAGGAGTCGATACCCAGATGCATTAATCTTTTTGCCAGCGCTTGCATAATTAACATAACCCGACCGGCACCAATCACAAATACTTTTCTATGCTTCGTTACACAATCTAAGAGTTGATTTACTGCTTCTGTTGGAACTCGTCCCAGAGCCTCCTTTAACTCCCCTACAACTTTGTCCTTGGCGCTTAAATAATCATCGTGCATACTCATCCCTCCTGAAACTGTGACCTACTCCTATGATTATGGTAGTTTTCTTATTTGTCAAGTGTTTTGTGGGAGATTGTTAGTCCATTTTTCTTGTTTTGTGGGGAAGTTGTGATAATATGTAAACACGGATAGACACAGGTAGTGTCAAGGGGGATAAATAATGGGAGAAAAGAATCCTTTTAGAACGGAAGGGAGTTGGTATAAAGGAAACTTGCATACGCATACTACCAATTCCGACGGAGAATTGTCACCAGAGGAGGTAGCAGCCTGGTATAGAGATAGAGGCTATGATTTTTTAGCCATAACCGACCATAACAAGGTGACGGAGGTGGAGGGAGCCTTTCCCAATTTCCTTCTCATCAAGGGGGTGGAGATTGGAGTGGGCGAGGCTGAATTAGGACAGGATTATCATCTCCTTTGTCTTAATATTTCGGAACCTCCTGAACTGGAGGAAGAAACTACAGCTCGGGAAATTATAGATGTTGTGAAGGCGAAAGGAGGGGAAGTAATTCTTGGCCATCCTTACTGGTCTTCTCTTACAATTGGTGATTTTGTTCCTTTAGAGGGGATATTAGGGATAGAGGTTTTTAATACTCATTGTGATTTAGCAATCGGCAAAGGGATTTCATCTGTCCACTGGGATGGTTTGCTTGTCCGGGGAAAGAGACTTTTCGGATTTGCTGTAGATGATACTCACCGTTTTACCTTGCCTTTTTATGCTGGGAGTGGCTGGATTATGGTAAAGGCTAAAAGCCCTACCCAGAATGAGGTCTTAGGAGCAATCGGAAAAGGAAACTTCTATTCCAGTTGTGGGCCAATAATTGAAGACATTAAATTAGAGGGGAACAAAATTGAAGTTTCTTGTTCTCAGGCAATAAGAATCAATTTCATTTGTAATAGTTCTAAAGGAAGGAGCTTTCAGGCAGAAGGAGATAAATTTCTTACTAAAGCAGAATTTTCTCTGAATGAAGAAGAATATGTCAGAGTTGAATGTATTGATAGAAGAGGAAGAATAGCCTGGAGCAATCCCTTCTTTTTGAAGAGATGAATTCTAAGGAAAGAGTTTTTTTCTCTAAGTCATAATCTTCAACCGGATATCCCGCTGGAGAATATAGTCACTATGTATGAGGTGGCAAGAGAGCTTGGAAGATATTAATAAAGAAGATGCCTGCATATCCTCAAGAATATGATGTTATTGTTGTTGGTGGGGGGCATGCTGGTTGTGAAGCATCTCTTGCTTCTGCCCGTCTGGGAATGAAAACCCTTCTTCTCACAATGAACCTTGATACAATCGGTTTTATGTCGTGTAATCCTGCAATTGGCGGTCTTGCGAAAGGACAGCTTGTAAAGGAGATAGATGCTCTTGGCGGGGAGATGGGAAAAGCAATTGACGCAGCAGCTATACAGTTTCGCATGCTCAATACAAGTATGGGACCTGCTGTTCATTCATCAAGAGCGCAGGCGGATAGACAGGCATACCGGGTTTATATGAAGGAAGTTCTGGAAAAACAGGAGAGGCTTGACCTGAAACAGGCTCTTGTTGAGGATGTAACTATCGAAGGAGATAGTGTTGAAGGTGTCAGGACAAGTATTGGTGAGGTATTTGCGGGGAAGACGGTCATAATCTGCCCCGGGACTTTCTTAAACGGTCTTATTCATATAGGTTTGACACATTTCCCTGGAGGAAGAATTGGGGAAATAGCATCTCGCAAACTTCCATTAAACTTAAACAAAATTGGATTTAAACTCGGCAGGTTCAAAACAGGGACCTGTCCACGTCTTGATGGAAAAACAATTGATTTCAGTAAATTGAAGCTTCAGGAAGGAGATGAAAATCCTGTTCCATTTTCATTCTCGCATCATAAATGGAGACGGAAACAAATTCCATGTTTCATAGCATTTACAAATCCCAGGACCCACAAAATAATAACTGATAATCTTGACCGCTCGCCTCTTTACAGCGGCATCATAAAGGGAAAGGGTGTGAGATATTGTCCCTCAATAGAAGATAAAGTGATGAAATTTTCAGATAGGGAGAGTCATCACATTTTTATTGAACCTGAGGGATTAAAAACAAAAGAATTTTATCCAAACGGTTTAGCTACAAGTCTTCCTGTAGATGTCCAGCTTGAGATGCTTCACAGTATCAGAGGGCTTGAGAGGGTTAAGGTAATGAGACCGGGTTATGGTATTGAACATGACTATGTTGACCCAACGCAGCTAAAACCAACTCTTGAGACAAAGCTTGTTGCGAACTTATATCTTGCCGGGCAGATTAACGGGACAACAGGTTATGAGGAAGCAGGCGCTCAGGGGTTAGTAGCCGGTATTAACGCATCGTTATTCGTGCAGGGAAAGAAACCACTTATTCTTGGACGCTCAACTGCCTACATCGGTGTTCTGATTGATGACCTTGTTACAAAGGGAACGGATGAACCTTACAGGATGTTCACATCCCGCGCTGAATACAGGTTGTTATTGCGTGAGGATAATGCAGACTTAAGACTCAGTGAAACAGGATATAAGATAGGTCTCCTGAAGAAGAAAACTCATAGGAAAGTTTTTGCTTTACGTGAAGCTGTAAACTCAGAGCTGGCAAGGTTAAAAGAAGTTAAACTGACTCCGTGTAAAGCTATTAATGAAAAATTGCAAGAATTTGGAACGCAGCCTATCAAAAAAGTTGTAACTTTGCAGAATTTACTGTCACGCCCCGAAATTCACTACTCTGACCTGTCACAATTTGATGAAAGTGTGAAAAGTATTTCTCTAAGAGTTGCAAGACAAGTAGAGATTCAGGTCAAATATCAGGGTTATATTGAGATGCAGGAGAAGGAGATAGAGAAATTCAGGAGGATAGAAAAAATTGAGATACCATCTGATTTTAATTATGATGAAGTTGAATCTCTTTCACTGGAAGTAAGAGAGAAACTTTCTAAGATCCGCCCTGTTTCTCTTGGACAGGCAGGCAGAATTCCCGGAATAACACCGGCGGCTATCTCAATTCTGATGGTTTATATAAAGAGATGCAAGCAGAAAAAAGTCCTTGATGTAAGTGCAGATGTATAATATATTGTATTGGGTGGGAAAAAAGGGAGAATAAAAGTGAGAATTTCTGTAGTAAATTTCTGGCTTATTCCTATTCTGGGGATGTTTCTGCTTTCTTCAAGCCCCGTTGGAAGTGAATTTCTAAACGGGGCAAGTCTGGCAGAAGCAGAAGAGGAACTCGTCTCATTCAACTTTGACAATGCTGATGTCAAACTTATCATTAAACTGGTTGGCGAATTGACCAAAACAAATTTTGTATTTGATGAAACACAGGTTAGGGGTTCTGTAACTGTTAGCTGTCCAAGGAAGATTTCTATTGATGATACATACAAAGCTCTTCAATCTATTCTTGAGGTTAAAGGGCTGGCAATGGTTCCGTCAGGGGAACTTGTAAAAATTGTGCCCAGAGCTGATGCGAAACTGAAGAGTGTGGAAACGAGAATCGGGAAAGAGATTGAAGCTATACCAGGAGATGACAGGATTTTTACTCAGATAGTTCGTCTTGAACATGCTGATGTTCAGGATGTCTGGAGGCTGATTGGACCACTTGTGCCGAAGGATGGGAGTGTTGTTGTTTCATCTCAGACAAATACTATTGTTATTACTGACACTTCTTCTAACATACATCGTTTGCTGAAGATAATACAGGAAGTGGATAAGGAAAGTCCCGCTGGCGAGAAGAAGATATATGTATATTATCTGGAGAATGCTGGTCCTGAAGAACTTGCAAAGGTGTTGAGCGGGATCAGAGTAGAAGAAACAGCTCAGAAAAGACAGCGTAGAGTTCCTATAAAAGCAGGGGGGATAGCTCTTGAGGCAAAACCGGTAATAGTGGCTGATAAACTTACAAATTCTCTCGTGATAACGGCGCTTCCGCGGGATTATACAGTTCTTGAAAAAGTTATCAGGAAACTTGATATAAAAAGGGCCCAGGTTCTTATAGAAGCTCTCATTGCCGAGGTGAGTCTTGATAAACTCTCTGAATTCGGGACTGAGCTTGCTACATGGGATGAGCCGGTAGAAGGAAGTGAGAGAGTATTTGGCGGCACTTCTTATGATCTGCGCGATGCTTTTAAAACGGGGGAACTTTCAGGAGCTGTTCTTGGAGTAATGAAAGGCTCTCAAATCGGGGCGATTATCAATTACTACAGGAAAGATTCTGATTTTAATATATTATCAGCTCCTTATCTTTTTACCCGGGATAATGAGGAAGCTGAGATTCTCATCGGGAAAAATGTCCCGTATGTAACCCAATCACGGATAACAGAAACCGATGCCGCAACTCCGACTGTCATCAAGACCTATGAATACAAAGATGTTGGTATCAAATTAAGGATAACCCCTCATATCAGTCCGAAGGGATTTGTTCGCCTTGAAATATACGAACTGATTGAAAAGTTAACAGAAGGTCCAAACCCTGATACTCCAGCTACTATCAAAAGGGAGATTAAAAACACAGTGGAGGTTAGAAATGGAAGCACGGTTGTCATCGGTGGTCTTATCCGGGATGATAAACAGAGAGTGGTCCATAAGGTTCCAATCCTTGGAGATATACCAATACTTGGTTTGCTTTTCAGAAGCAGCAGGGATGTTATCCAGAAAACAAGTCTTTTAATTCTTATAACACCTCATGTAATAGCCACACCTGAGGATATGGAGAAGATAACAGAGGAGAAGAAGAAAGAAGGAGAGGCTATCCTGCCCGGCAAGTTATGACGATAGAAACGCTAAAGAAAGATTTAATAGAAAAGGGATTTCTCACTGAAGAGCAATGGGAGGAAAGTCTCTCAATACAGAGAGAATCCGGCATGCGGGTTGACAGAATACTTGTTGAGAATGGATATGTACCTGAAGAGGAGATGCTCAAGAGCTTGTCCATGCTGCTTGGGGTGCCATACTTGAGTGAGATAGATGGTGAATCAGTTGAGTCTTCCATTATAGGAACTTTCTCCGAACCTTTCCTGAGACAGAATAGATGCTTCCCTTTAAAGTGCGAGAATGGTTTTGTGACAGTTGCCACATCAGACCCGCTGAATGCAGAAATCTTAAATGAGATTGGTGTTATTCTCGGTTCCGGAGTTAAAGTTGTGGTGGTTCTTGAAGAAGAGCTGGGGCGTGCGATTGAGAAGTTTTATGGTTCTCGCGAGAATACTGCTGAGAAGATGCTCCAGGATATGGAAGAAGTTGAAGTTGCTTCTGAGGTGGGTGAAGAGTCAGAAGACCTTCTTGATTTAGCGAATAAAGCTCCAATCATAAAATTTGTGAACCTGATTCTTTTCCAGGCAGTTAAGGAAAGAGCAAGTGATATTCATATTCAGCCTTATGAAAAGGAACTCAGGGTGCGATACCGGGTTGACGGCATTCTGCATGATGTTCTTACACCTCCAAAGCGGCATCAGGCAGCTATTATCTCCCGTATAAAGGTAATGGCAAAGCTGAACATTGCAGAGAGGAGACTTCCGCAGGATGGGCGGGCGACAATAAAAATCGATGACCGGCAGATAGACATCCGCGTTTCCATTATCCCTACGGCTTTTGGAGAGCGGGTGGTGATGCGTCTGCTTGATAAGGAGAATCTCTTCTTCGGTCTTGAGGAATTAGGGCTTTCATCGGACAAATTAGCAGCTGTCAATCACCTTATCTACAGTTCTCATGGAATAATTCTTGTTACAGGACCTACAGGCTCGGGGAAAACAACAACTCTGTATGCGGCTCTCAGCAAAATCAACTCGCCTGATAAAAACATCATTACTGTTGAAGACCCTATTGAATATCAGCTGCCCGGGATAAGTCAGATTCAGGTAAAGCCAAAGATAGGGTTGACATTTGCCAGTGGTCTTCGCCATATTGTCAGGCAGGACCCTGATATAATTATGATTGGGGAAATTAGGGATATAGAAACAGCTGAGATTGCAATTCATGCATCTCTCACAGGGCATCTCGTTTTCAGCACTCTTCACACAAATGACGCCTCGGGCGCTATAACAAGGCTGCTTGATATGGGTATTGAACCCTATCTCATCTCATCGTCCGTTATTGCTGTTGTTGCTCAGAGGCTTGTGCGTCTCATATGTGAGAAGTGCAGAGAGTCTTACAATCCTGATGAGGAAGCTCTGGCTGAAATTGGTTTAAAGAAGGAGGGTGTTGAGGCTCTTTCCCGGGGGAAGGGATGTCAGCACTGTCTTAGTACAGGTTATCGCGGGAGAACCGGGATATATGAGCTCGTTGTGATTGATGAAGAACTTAGAAAGTTGATTCTGGATAGAGCTGATTCAAATACTATAAGGAAGAAGGCTTTTGAGAAAGGGATGGAGAGTCTGCAGAATGATGGTGCGGCAAAAGTCTTGAAGGGGATTACGACTATTGAGGAAGTTCTGCGAGTTACTCAGGAGAACTAGAGAGGTGGCAATTTTTGAGTATGTAGCTCTTGATAAAATCGGGAAGAGACTGCATGGAACTGTTTCTGCTCCTACTGCGAGTGATGCCCGTTTCAACCTACGTAATGATGGAATATATCCGGTAAGGTTAGAGGCAAAAAGTTCCACTGGTTTCAGAGTGGACTTATGGAACCGTGTGAGGAAGAGGGACGTAGCAACTTTTTCAAGACAACTCACAACACTTCTTGAAGCGGGTTTCCCGCTTGTTGAGGCACTTTCTGCCCTCACTGAGCAGGCGGAAGAAAATAAAGCTTTAACAGATGTAGTTGCAGATATAAAGGAAAAAGTCAGCGAGGGGAAGTTTCTGTCCGAAGCGCTTTCTTCATATCCGGGAATTTTTTCTCCCGTATTTATTAATATGGTAAAGGCTGGGGAATCAAGCGGGACTCTTGAGAGTGTTCTCCGGGAACTTTCTGAATTTACTGAGAAAGAAATTGCTTCCAGAGACAGGCTTCGCGCAGTCCTGGCATATCCTATTCTGGTGGCTATTATTGGGACAGGCATTGTATCTTTTCTGCTGGCGGTGGTACTCCCCGCGTTAACACGGATTTTTGTGGAGATGTCGGAGGTTCTCCCGTTACCGACCAGAATTCTCATTTCTGCAGGTGATTTTTTTAATAAATTCTGGTGGCTGCTCTTTATAAGCATCATTGCTATTTTTTGGGGTTTTTCCCAGATAGGTAAGACAGATTCCGGGAGAAAGGTTTATGACCGCATGAAGTTGAGGTTGCCGGTTGTCGGGAAACTTGTAATTAAATCAGCTATTTCCAGATTCTGCAGGACGCTTGGGACTTTGATTGCCAGCGGCGTTCCGATACTTTCATCACTTGGTATAGCGCGAAATGTAATGGGGAATGAAATCCTGTCTGAGGCAATTGACCGCGCGAGGCAGGATGTTAAGGAAGGGGAAAGTATTACCAATCCACTCAGAAAAGAAGGCATCTTTCCGCCATTTGTTCTTCGGCTTATCTCCTCTGGTGAGGAAAGCGGGCGTCTTGAGGAGATGTTATTCAAAATATCTGACACATATGATGATGAGGTGTCTACAACGGTTACTACTTTGAGCTCACTTCTTGAACCGGTAATGATTATTATTATGGGGGTGGTTGTAGGGTTTCTTGTCCTTGCAATTCTCCTGCCAATATTTGAGATGAATCAGATTATAAGATGAAAAAGGGATTTACGCTCATAGAGTTGATGATTGTTGTTGTGATTCTGGGAATACTTGCAACAATTGTTGTCCCTCGCTTTCTCGGGCGTGAGGAGGAGGCAAGGAGAACTGCGGCAGAGGTTCAGATAAAGAATTTTGAGAGCGCGCTCGCCATGTTCAAACTTGACAATGGTTTCTACCCGACAACTGAACAGGGGCTTGAGGCTCTTGTGGAAAAACCAACTACAGGAAGAATCCCCTCAAACTGGAAGCAGTATCTCTCCAGAATGCCGAAAGACCCTTGGGGAAATGATTATGTGTATATATGCCCCGGGATGGATGATAGAGATTATGACATTATATCATTTGGTCAGGACGGGGAAGAAGGTGGGGAGGGAAGAAACGGCGATATTGGGACCTGGAAGCTGGATTAGGCGGGCTGGGTTTACCCTCGCCCCTGACCGACGGGCTGGGTTTACTTTTGTTGAGCTTGTTATTATACTTTTTATATTGAGTTTCGCATTTCTTTTCGTTCTCCCGAATTTCAAGAACATCTTTCCTGAAACTCATCTTTCGAGTTCTGCGCGCAGGATTGCAGGCGAAATTAGCTGGCTCTATCATGAAGCTGGATTCAGCGGTAGGAAATGCAGACTTAATTTTGACCTGGATGAGGATGAATACTGGAGTGTAAGGGAAACATTGCAGGGGGAGATGGAAAAACTGGATGGGAATCTCGCAGGCGTGAAAGGACTTCTGCCGGGAATAAGTTTCCAGGATGTAGTCACAGGAGCCAAGAAAATAGAAGAAGGGACTGCGCATATTGATTTTTCACCGTATGGATTGGTTGAGCCGGCTATTATCCACCTTGTTAATTCCGAAGGAGAGAAACTCTCCATAACAATTAACTGTTTCACAGGGAGGGCAGAAATTCGTAATGGGTATATTGAGGAAAAATAAGCGAACTAACGGATTCACTTTGCTTGAAGTGATGATTGCAGTAGGTATACTTGCAATAGGGCTTGTAGTTCTCCTTCAGGCACATGTAATGAATTTGAAGATGATAACTCATTCTCAACTCAGCACGAGGGCAATGCTTCTTGCTGAGAAAAGAATTGCTGAACTTGAAGCGAAGAAAATGAGGATTCCCGGTGAGAGAAAGGGTGATTTTGGAGAGGGACATCCCGGTTTTCTCTGGAAGGAACTCATAACTCCTGTCAGAATAGGTAATAAAGTGTTGAGCGGGCTTTCAAGAGTAGAAGTTGTTGTCTCCTGGGAAGAAGGGTCGCGAGAAGAGGATGTCAGGCTTGTTACATACCTCGTTCGATAACTCAGTCAAGCCAGTAGTCGGGCTCGTCTCTGAGCCCGACGAAAGGCAGAGAGTGGAGTTCGGATTTACTTTAGTAGAAGTAATTATGGCAGTTGCAATTATAGGGATTATTGCCGCTGTGGTTTATAGTCCTCTGTGGGGGGTAATGCGTACAGTGAGGGATACAAGGGAGAAAATGGAGTTGTGTCAGACTGCGAGATGTATTCTCTGGAAAATGAGTGGGGAAATAAGCAATGCTTTTATAAATGAGAGGAATAATCTTACAGGTTGTGATGCGAAATCCAATGACTATGATGGTGACAGTATATCTTTCAGCTCAACTGCAAAAGGCTCAGGACCGAATCAGAAGGGTATCAGCAGGATTGAGTATTATTTAGACGGAAAAACCCTTTTCAAATCGCTTGATGGCAGAGTTTTCCCGATTGTTAAAGATGTGGATGATTTTAATCTGTCTTACTTTGATAGGCTGAACTGGACAGAAAGCTGGGATTCAAGTCTAAGAGGCAAGCTCCCGAAAATGATAGAAATAAATCTCTGGCTGAAAGGAGAACTGTTTTCTGTTAGTGTCGCAGTGCCTGTTACAAAAGTAACGTATTTAAAACCTATCTCTAAAAATTTATAGTTGCAGAAAAGATTAAGCTATGGTAGAAAATACTTAAGGTTGGTTTCGTCTTTGGGCTGCAAAAGCGAAATTTTAGCCCCAAGTAGGCCCTAAAAAGGCAGGACCTAAGCATGGCAAATAAGCAAAATACGCAAAAGCGAAATTAGCCCAATGGATCAAAGATCCCCAACAAGCGGAATACCTGTTACCCCAGAAGAACTCGGGGCTACGCTTTTTAAACACTTCTTGAGTTCTCATTCTAAAAGTCTTAACGCGACCGTAAAAAAGTTTTTGGCTGATAGCAGTATAAAAGAAAAGATAGGAACATCTATAAATATTAAACTTAAACTGCAGTTTGATTGGAGCATAGCTAGATTCTTTCTTATTGACATATTACTTACTGAGTTTCGCGCTGCGACAATTGTATCTCCCTCGGTATTCTGTACCAAGGATCAGTTGCAAATAACAAGAGATACTATGGGTGATGAATTCTTTGCTTCTTTGAAGCAAAGACCCTATAACCGGATGTGTCCCCTAAAAGAAATTGTTAGATGTGACGAAGAGTTAGAAGAGTTTTATGCAATGGTTTCTAGTACAACACATAGGAACTTAGAGGTTTCTGACGTTTTAGAGACCAGTTTCCTTGCTATTGCAGATGCAATTTTTGAGAGAAGGATGACTGATTATAAGCATAGTTACAAACCATTTATTACCTATGAGCATACTGTAGGGAGTATGGGGCCACTGACTAATATGGCACGAGAGCTTTACAGACATACAACAGGAGACAAAGAAACAATGTCGTATCAGAGCATCATAATCAACATTGAACTTATACGGTTTGCGACGATGTTTATGGAGACCCTACCGAAACTTAGAATAGTAAGTGCTTAGAAGTAAAGCACAGTGAAAAACACGCTTGGGATTCTACACCCACAATATTTAGAGGTTATCGCCCGCGAGTGAGTTACTATTATAGCAAACAACCGGGATGGTTACATTATCCCGCGTATTGGATTCTAAAATTGTTTGTCCGGGCTAACGGAACGTTAAGACAGAAACAGAGGAGGGTAAGATGTCCATTCTTGATGAAATTCCAGAAGAGGCTCTTGAAGGTTTTAAGAAGAAACTCCAAGAAGTTTATGATGAGCTTAAAGAAATTTTATTAGATGAAAGAAAGGCTTTAGAGGCTCTGCATTGTTTGTTTTGGGGAAGATTCCCCAGAGATAAGGGGGAAGACAATCCGGAGGGGAAGTAGAGAATTCCAAAAGAAGGCCAAGTATGCGAAAGAGAAATAGTAGAGAAATAAAATACCTCAAAAAAGAGGAATGGCTGAGGTTACTTGAGCTTTTGCTTTGCGTTGAAATGGATTGGAAATATCTCAATTCTCAATTGTCAATAGGAGGTAAACCCATTCCAGTCAGAAGTCTTAAAATGCGTGGTGAAGTTGGAGATCATCACAGATACAGAGTTTCAACTGTCTGGGATTTCTCTAATAAGAAGTTCACTCGTGTTCCTGGTCAGGCAAGGTTAGTTAAAGATAAACAAGGCAGGATTGGAGTTATGCTCACCGGGAAAGGCAGTGCTTTGGTTAAGGTCGGAGTTAGAAATATTCAGCAATCAGTCCTTACTTCTTTTGATGCTTTGAGTAAGAAGGCGCAAAAACAGTTAGTCAAGCAAATTGATGGGGAATTATTTGAGCAGGATGGGGTAATGTTGATAAGGCAGAAATCAACTGTTATGATGACTGAGGCGGTTGAACGAAGTATTTCGGTTATTTTAAGTTATCTGCCATTGTGTAGATATGCACTCAATGAAGATTGGAGGACAACATGAAAGTTAGAATCGTTTCTATTCTTGCCATGACTTTATTCACCCTTCTTATGTTTGGATGTGCAGGGACAATCAATGTTCTAGTCAAACCCGATACATCTTTCACACCAAAGAGTACCATAACAGTAGTTAGCAGTGGTTATGATCCTTTGGGAGTGCAGGGGAAGATTGAGCATCTATTGCTATCCCGTGGTTTTGAGGTAGTGTCAGAGGCTGTAGCAAGTGATAAAGTTAGATATCAAGATAAGATTAAAAGTGATGCCCTTGGGCAAAGTGAGGCAGAAGCATATTTGGAGAGAGTGCAAGAAGTTCGTTCAACGTACATATTGCGGTTTAGATACAGTTATCGTGCCGACATTCCCCATGGTAATGTTTTCAGAAATTTTACCGCCTCTGTTGTTAATCTAAATACAGGCAAGGTTGTAGTATCAGCAGATTTTTCCCAAGGCGATTTTGGGAGCAAATCGGTTTCAAGTGTATTAGAAGAATTTGTTAATAAATTAACAGGTTCAGTAACATTTGAGAGATGAAAGGTAGTGCAGTAACCCTCCCTCGAATAATTTCCTTGCGGGACATCTTCAAATAACCTATACTTACCCTTGAAGAACAGCTCTAAGAAATCCAATTCGTCCTTTAGAGCAGAAACAAGCTTTCTAAGACGCCCATTTTGGGCTTCTTAGTAAAATTGGAGGTTTTTCACTCTGACCGACGATAAAAACCCATTCAAATCTGCCCTACAATCAATCTTCTCAACCCTGTTAATATAATATGACCCCTGCTTTCGCAGGGGCAGGCTCTACCTTTTCTCCTTGCACTTTGTGATTGACAAACATTTATCGCAATGTTAACATTTGTTACGGAGGTGAGAACAATGGCAGAAGTTCAAATAGGTCCGAGGGTCCCCAAATCATTAGCAGAAGAACTGAGGGCCTTCTGCAAAAAGCGTGGCATGGTCATGAATCATCTTGTAACTGAAGCACTTAGAGACAAATTGATAGAGTTAAAAGAAGATGAGGAAGATGTTGCCACAGTTGCGGCCAGAGAAAAAGAGCCTGACATGTCCGAGAAAGAATTTTATGCCCGTCTTAAAAAGCGAGGGCTCTAATGTGGGCACTATCCTTCAAACCCAGCGTTGAATCCAAGGACATAAAGAAAATATCTAAACCGGATTGGGGCGCAATTGATGAGGACATCCAAAGCCTGAAATCTGACCCATTGCCACCAGGAGTAAAAAAAATCAAAAAAGGCAAGGATGCCCATTACAGGATAAGACGATGGCCTTTCCGTATTGGATACAAACTCTACTTTGGGAAAAAGATAATCCGGATTATGTATGTAAGACGCAGGACCGAAAGTACCTACCGATGAGGGGACAGGAATCTAAACCTGATAGATTGTGGAGTCAAATGTTGAAGTCAGAAAATATGTTGAATCAAAGGGGAGTAGCGCTAATTCTTGTTCTTATAGTTATCGCATTACTGTCAGTTCTCATCATAGAGTTCAATTACATTTCAAGGGTAGAATCAAGTATTGTCGGGAACTGGGAAAACGAGCGCCGCGCTTATTTCCTGGCGAAAGGCGGGGTTAATTTGGGGATCTATTTATTGAAAATGGATGACCCGAGAAATGATAGTCTAATTGAGGACTGGGCAAAAGCAATCCCTCCATTGCCCGTAGATGGTGGGAGTATACAGCTTGAAATCAGTGATGAGGATGGGAAAATAAATGTGAATAGACTGATTGAGAAAGGTAAATTGAGTTCGCGGCTTGGGGAAGTAACCACGAGGCTATTCCAAATCTTTGATATTGAACCGAGGGTGTTTCCTCCTCTTCTGGACTATCTGGGTGAAGATTCAATTGCCCATGAGCCTTTTGATACGAAAGGTGAACTCTCGGAATTCCCCGGGTTGAGTGAGCTCATTGATTTTTTAACTATCTATTCTTCAGGTAGGATAAATATAAATACTGCTCCCCTCCCTGTTATTCAGTGTCTCTCAGATAAAATAACTGAGGAACTCGCGCAGTCAATAATTGATTATCGCAGTGATACACCATTTCGTAATGTAGGTCAACTCAATGGAGTGCCCGGTGTGTCAGATGATTTAGTTAAGGATGTGAATAAAATTGGAACGGTGAAAAGTAGATTTTTCACTGTGAAATCCATCGCCTCAGTAGGCGAATCCCGGAAAGAAGTAATCGCAGTCATAGAAAGAACAAAGAAAGGGGTGGATATAGTCTACTGGAGGAGCGGACTTTAGGACTTACAATTACGTAGAAAGGGGGTGAAATTATGGGTTTCTTAAAGCCACCAAAAGTGTGGACGAATGCCGACTTGGGGTTGTTGAAATGGTCTTCCATCTTTTTTGGGCTCATAATCGGTGCGTATATTAGCCATATCGTTAAGGATTATTTATGGCTTTTCATCGTAGTAACTGCAGCGTTGGCGGTTAGACCAACAATCCATTATTGGAAAAAAAGCAAATAGGTTGAAACGCGGCTTGGATGCTCTGACAAGAGCGGGATATTAGGTGAAATGCTGAGCTTGGTATGGTAGAATCAGGCATAGGGAGGAGTTTGTGATTTGGTAATCAAGAGTTGAGATGATATGAAGAAAGTAATAGGGATTGATGTTAGCGGGACATCTGTAAAGGTAGCTGAGCTTGCCTATCTTAGAAAAGGGGTGGAGCTTGTTTCATTCTTCAATGAGAAATTGGAGGATGGACAGTTTCCTGAAGAACTTGTTAATGTCCTTCGGGGGAAGATAGCTCAAGGGGCAAAAGTTATCTCTGCGATTCCAGCTAAATTCGCAATTCTGCGAAGTGCTGTGGTCCCTTTCAGAGATGATAGGAAAATAAATCAGATTGTCAGGTTTGAGGCAGAACGTTATCTTCCCTTTCCTGCTGAGGAAGTGGTGGTGGATTTCTATGTAGTTGAACCTGAAGGAGAAGGCAAGCGTATAATGCTTATTTCTGTGCGAAGGGAGTTTATTGAGAAACACCTGTCTCTTTTGGAGGGACTTGGAGCTGAACCGGAGATTATTGATTTAGATTCAATGGCTCTTCTGAATTTTCTGGATGAGGGAAAGGGGACAGTTGCTCTTGTGGATATGGGGAGCGATACGACTTCAATTAGTATTGTATCAGGAGGGGTGCCTCTTCTTCTGCGAAGTATACCCAAAGGCGCGGATAGTGTTGGGGAAGTAGATGAATTGAGTTACACAATAAGTGCCTTTTCACTTCAGAAAGCGGATTCTCAGATTGAGAAGATTGTATTGAGCGGTGGCGGGGCTAAGTTAAAGAACGTGCCTGATGTTCTTAAAGAAAAACTCGGGCTGGATATAGTGCAGATTAATCCACTGCGTGATATACGCTGTAACCTTGACGAAGAAAATATTCGGGGTTGCGGCGATGTGGCTATTGGTCTTGCATTGAGAGGTTTGAAATGCAGAAAAACAGAAGTTAGTGTGAATTTTAAAAAAGCGATGGTTGAAACTTCCGTTAGAAAAAAAACTCTTCTCCGGCAGGTTTCTCTTATTTCTGTAATAGTCCTTCTCTCTTTTTCTCTGGTATTCATTCGCTTCTATAGGAGGCGGATTTATCTTTCAAATCTGGAAAGACAAATTGAAAAAATAGTTGA
Organism: bacterium; assembly: GCA_030606215.1. GTDB lineage: Bacteria > NPL-UPA2 > JAUVJM01 > JAUVJM01 > JAUVJM01 > JAUWGW01. The sequence continues at coordinate 77,696 of JAUWGW010000004.1, read as the reverse complement.
AGCGGCTTTTCCCGGTAAGCCGCTTGGGAAGAGAAGCAGTCTTGAGATGATTTCTATCTTTCGCAGGAGGGTAGAGGAAAGTAAGAAGCGATACTCTGGCTCAGGCACATTTTCTCCGCTTGAAATTTTAAGAGCTCTGAGCTTAAGCATTCCATCTTCCATTGGAGTTGAGATTACTGATATGAGGTTGAATGAGAATTTGCTCCAGCTTGAAGGAGAAACAGACTCTTTTGAGACGGTTGAGAAATTGAAAAGGGAACTTTCCTCCTCAAACTATTTCAGGGAGGTCAGGGTAAATAAGGCGGATAGTTTGCATGGGAAGGTAAGGTTTCGCCTGGATATTCATATAAATGAAAGTTGAGAAAACTAAGTTATACTGGGTTGGCGGTATTTTCCTTGCTATCCTCATATGGCAGTTTGGTGTTGTGCCGGTTGAGAAGAAGCTCGTGGAGCTTGATAAGAGAATTGCGAGGAAGGAAGAAGCTCTTAGAGAGATGAAGGGACTTCAGAGTGAGCATTTCCGATTTAAGCCCGGTGGAGCAGCTGTGGAACTCTCCGGTCATACAAAGGATTTTACTCCACTTGCGTTCCTGGAGAAGTTGTCCAGGGAGCTGGGTGTAAAGTATGAGCTTACATACCAGGAACCACGAAAACTTAATGATGAGCATGTGGAAAGCCAGGTCACTGTTGAGCTGAATGGAATAGATATGGGTCATCTGCTAAATTATCTGTATAATGTGGAGAATTCCCCTGAGCCGCTTCGTATCGGGAATCTCCATCTAATTCCCGGGAAAGATGGTTTTTTGAAAGTTAGTTTTGAAGTTTCGACACTGGTCCCAGCCTATTAAGGAGTGATTGATGCGCATTATTATAGACGCTCAGCCTCTCCTTGAACCATTAGCTGGAATTGGACGATATACCAGGAGTCTTCTAAAAGCTCTTGGAGAGATAGATTCTGAGAATGACTATTTCCTATATTACGGAGCTTCGCTCAGGCAGAGCAGAGCAAATCTTCCGCATTTTGACAATCCAAATTTTCACAATAGGCTTATAAAGTTCTCAGGTAAGGTATTCAGACTTCTGACAGAAAAACTTGATATACTTCCCATTGGCGCCTTTCTCAAGGATTATGATGTATTTCACGGACTGAACTACTATACGCCAAATTTATCATTTCCTTCAATAGTGAATATATATGATTTATCCTACATACTTTTCTCGCACTGTTTCACAAGGGAGAGGCTTCACGATATTAGATATAAGGTGGCACGCTCTACAAAAAGGGCTGATAAGATAATCACAGGTTCTGAATCTGCAAAAGCTGATATTGTGAGTTTTCTCAATGTGGCAGAGGAGAAAATTGAAGTAACCCGGTTTGGCGTGGAGGAAATCTTTCGTCCTGTAGATGATGAGGAGCTTATTCCTGTACGGGAGAAGTATCATCTACCTGAAAGATTTATTCTATTCGTGGGAACAATTGAGCCGAGAAAGAATATTTTAAACCTTGTGCATGCTTTTCATAAACTGGATAGAGACATAAGCCTTGTTATAGCAGGTGGAAAAGGATGGCTTTTTGAGGAAATTTTCAAAGAAGTTAAAAGGTTAAATCTTGGGGAAAGGATAATTTTCCTGGATTATGTTCCGGAAACGGACTTGCCTTTCCTCTACAATGCCGCGTCGGTTTTCGTATATCCATCTCTTTATGAAGGTTTTGGTTTCCCGCCTCTTGAAGCAATGGCGTGCGGCGTGCCTGTTATCACTTCCGATAAATCTTCGCTTCCCGAGATTGTGGGTGATGCCGGGATACTTGTTAATCCGGAGGATGCAGGAGAAATAAGAGAAGCAATTATCAGTGTCCTTGACGATGGTTCACTGAAGCGGAAGATGGTAAGAAAAGGGCTTAAACGAGCGAAACAATTTTCCTGGAGAAAATGTGCTGAGGAGACTCTAAGGCTTTATAAGAAAGTAGGGACAGGCAGTTGAAAATTGCAATTGATGGCAGGGCTTTAACTACAGTGAAAACGGGGGGAGGTTATTATACATACCATCTTCTTGAAAAGCTTAAAGAGTCAGATAATCAGTATCTGATTTGCGCTCATAAACCGTTGATGTTTGAGCTGAGCTGCGATAATGTTGAGGTCAGGATAAACAGATTCCCTCTTGGAACATTGTGGCAGCAGGTTGGGCTGCCGCATACTTTAGTGAAGGAAAGAGTTGACCTTTTGCATTCGCCGCTTTTTACGCTCCCTCTATATTTGCCATGTCCTGCAATGATTACGATTTTTGATTTGACTCCGATTCTCTTCCCGCAGCTGCATCACTGGAAAGTGCGTCTCAGCCTTCGCTATACAATGGAATTATCAGCTAAGCGGGCAAGAAAAATAATTGCAATCTCTGAAAGCACATGTCGGGATATTGTGGAGAATCTTAATGTGAGTGAGGATAAAATTGTTGTAATTTATCCCGGGGCTGCTTCCTGTTTCCGCCCGAGAGATTCGGAGGAGCAGGACGAAGTTCGCAAGAAATATGCTGAGGGATGCAAGTTTATACTCCATGTAGGAACACTTGAGCCGAGGAAGAATCTGAGTTTCCTCATTGATGTGTATAATACCCTGATAAAGAAATTTACAGAACCATTACATTTAGTGCTTGCCGGTGGTAAGGGATGGAATTACGGGCATCTTTTCAGGAAGGTTTCAGAACTCGGGATTGAGAATAAAGTTTTCTTTACGGGATATGTCCCTCCGGATGAATTGCCTCATCTCTACAATGCGGCTGAAGTCTTTGTTTTCCCCTCTATTTATGAAGGGTTCGGACTGCCTGTCGTTGAAGCAATGGCAAGCGGCGTTCCTGTGGTTGCAGGCTCAACTTCTTCCATTCCGGAAGTTGTTGGAAGTGCCGGAAGAATTATTAAGGGATGGAGTGTTGAAGAATGGACAGAATGCATTTACAGTATCCTGGTTGATGAGAAAATGCGAGGGGATATGAAAAATATGGGGGTTGAACAAGCTAAGAAATTTTCTTGGAAGAAATGTGCTGAAGAAACTCTAAATGTCTATCGGGAAGTAGCGGGGTGAGTGATGCAGGTTGGAATTGATGCGAGGATGATAAATTATTCGGGGATAGGGAGATATATCCGCTCTCTACTCAATGAATACTTAAAGGTGCCAACTGCCGGTGAATTTCTTATATTTGGAGACCTGAAGGAACTTGGGGAATACAAACATTTCAAAGTGAAAAAATTAACTGCGCCAATTTATAGTATCAGTGAACAGATATTATTACCATTAAAAATCAAGGCACTTCCCATTTTTCACGCACCGCATTATAATGCGCCTCTATTCTACAGAGGGAAACTTATAGTTACAGTGCAGGATATTATCCATATCAAGTTTTCAGAGTATCTTCCATCCAGAAAAGCTTATCGTTATGCTAAGTATATGTATAGACGTGTAACAGAAAAGGCGGTCAGAATTATAACCGCATCTGAACATACTAAATCTGACCTTGTTGAACGTTTAAATGTTCCTCCCGAGAAAATAAAAGTGATCCCTTTTGGAGTTGATGAGAAATTTCACCCTGTTGAAAATGAAGACTTACTTTCCTCATTCAGAAAGAAATATGAACTTCCGGAAAATTTTATTTTGTATGTTGGAAATTTGAAACTCCACAAGAATCTCGGTATTCTCCTGAAGGCATTCAAGCTTCTCAAGGAGAGGGAAAAGTTTCAGGAAAATTTGGTCCTGACAACCGGGGGTAAACCTGCGGATGGGCTCATCAGGGAAGCCTGTGATAAAGGTATAGAGCAATGGGTGAAATTTCTTCCGCTTATTCCGGATGAGGAATTGCCGCTTCTTTATAACTGCGCGAAACTTTTTGTCTTCCCATCTCTCTATGAAGGTTTTGGTCTGCCGCCTCTTGAGGCAATGGCGAGTGGAGTGCCGGTAGTCTGCTCAAATGCGGCTTCCCTCCCGGAAGTTGTTGGTGAAGCGGCTATTATGTGTAACCCGGGAGACTTAGAGGCTTTTGCAGACGGAATGTATCGTCTATTAACAGATGATTCTCTAAGAAGCAAACTTGCCGCTGAAGGTAGAAAACGGGCAGAGTTGTTTGCGTGGGCTAAAACAGCGAAGGAAACAGTTGCCGTGTACAAAGAAGTGGCACTATTTGCAAAATAGGCTGACAAATAGTAAGACTATTTGTATAATGTCTTTGATATTGGTAGTCGGAAAGTTGTATAATGTCTGACTGAAGGTTGAAGGAGAGCTGATGAAAGTTGCGATTGTCCATGACTGGTTGACAGGTATGAGGGGTGGGGAAAGAGTTCTTGAAATCTTCTGTAAGTTGTATCCTGACGCTGATATTTATACTCTTTTCTATAATCCCGGGAAGATAAGTAAAGTAATAAATAATATGGGAGTCAGGACTTCATTCCTTCAGAATTTTCCCTTCTCCCTGAGATGGTATCGTAAATATCTTGCACTATTTCCTCTGGCGGTAGAGCAATTTGATTTAAGAGGGTATGACCTTGTCATAAGCAGCAGTCATTGTGCCGCAAAAGGTGTTCTGACAACTCCTGACACTCTCCACATATGCTATTGCTATACTCCTTTCCGGTATGGATGGGATATGTATCAGGAATATTTTGGCAGGGGGAAGTTGAGTTGTGCCGGGAAAGTAATTGTTTTCCCGGTGATGAATTATCTGCGGGTCTGGGATTGTCTGAGTAGTAATCGCGTTGACTACTTCATTGCAATTTCCAATAATGTTAGAAGTAGAATAGAAAAGTATTACAGGAGAGAAGCTGCCGTTATTCATCCTCCGGCGGATACTTCTTTCTTCATCCCTGGCAGCGAGCAGGATGAGTTTTTCCTGGTTGTCTCTGCTTTTGTGCCGTATAAAAGAGTTGATATAGTGGTGCATGCGTTCAATGAACTTGGACTTCCTCTCAAAATAGTTGGCGAGGGACCTTTAAAGAAAAGAATTCAAAGAGAGGCGAAAAGTAATATAGAATTCCTAAGAGAAGTTTCAGATTCAGAACTTCGCAGACTCTATCAGCGCTGTCGTGCACTGATTTTTGCTGGAATTGAAGATTTTGGACTTGCTCCGCTTGAAGTTCAATCAGCGGGACGTCCCGTTATTGCTTATGGGAAGGGCGGACTTCTTGAGACTGTAGTTGACGGGAGGACAGGAATATTTTTCAATGAACAGACTCCGGAAGCTGTTATAGATGCGGTTAAGAAGTTTCGGGAAATGAGTTTTGAGCAAGAGACTATTCGTGAGCATGCGATTCAATTTGGTGTAGAGAATTTCAGGAAGAAATTTCAGGATTATGTTGAGGAGAGGTGCAGGGAATGGATTCAAAAACGGAAAGGCGTCTTTTCACTTTAGTTCTGGCTGCGGCTGATCTGCTGCTGGTCAATCTTTCCTTTTTGCTTGCTTATTGGCTCAGGTTCAGTTTCCCGGCGCCCAGAGGTGTTCCGTCTATTAGACCCTATCTGCATGGGTTGATTTTTGCCTCGGCAGTTTTTCTCCTTGTCTTTCGCAATCTGGGATTATACCGTCCCCGACGGGGCCGTTCAGGTATAACGGATGAGTTCTACTCTACAATGATTGCCTCTTCTTTAGCAATTATGATTCTCATGGCAATTACTTTTTTCTATCGGGGCTTTGAATATTCCCGCCTGGTTCTGATGCTTGCATGGGGTATCAGCACAGTATTCCTGGGCAGTTCCCGGGTCTCACTTGACAGGCTTGAAGAAAAGATGAAAGTTAGGGGGATTGGAGCAATACCTGTTCTTGTTGTGGGCACAGGCGCTATTGCGAAGATGATTGAAGAGAGGATTCATAACCACCCGGGATTGGGTTACCAGGTAGTTGGTTTTCTTGATGATGGTTCGGGAAAAATCCAGGGGGAGAAGGTGCTTGGAAAGATTGAAGACTTAGCACTTGTATGCCGTGAAAAAGGTGCGGAAATGGCAATCATTGCTCTTTCATCGCCAACACACGATAAACTTATGGACGTTGTGAATCGCTGTCTAAGTGGGAAGGTTCCTTTCAGAGTGGTATCAAACTTATTTGATATTGTTACCGGTCCCCTGAGTGTAGAAGAAATTGATGGAGTTCCCGTCTTTGGTTTGAAGGAAGGACCGCTTCAAGGAGGGAATAAGTTTCTGAAAAGGGCCATTGACGTATCAGTTTCTCTCATAGGCTTGATAATCACTTTTCCTCTATTTATTGTAATAGCGGTTCTTGTCCGACTTACTTCCCCCGGACCTGTCTTCTTCACTCAGGAAAGGGTTGGGCAGGGGGGGGGAGTTTTCAGAATTTGCAAGTTCCGCTCGATGCGGGTTGATGCTGAATCGGAAACAGGGCCTGTATGGGCGAAGGGGAACGATGTCAGGAGAACCAAGGTTGGTCACTGGTTAAGGCGATTCAGTCTCGATGAACTGCCGCAGTTGTGGTGTGTTCTGAAAGGAGATATGAGTTTGATAGGGCCTCGACCGGAGCGTCTGGTATTTGTGGAACAGTTCAGGCAATCCATACCCCGGTATGTGGAAAGACATAAAGTCAGACCAGGGCTCACAGGCTGGGCTCAGGTGAACGGTTTCCGTGGAAACACCGCAATTGATGAGAGGACAGGATGTGATTTGTATTACATTGATAACTGGTCGCTATTCTTTGATTTAAAAATACTTGTAAAGACTATTTTTGAGTTTATCTTCCACAAGCATGCCTATTGAATTCAGCTTTCAGTTAATGGATTGTTGCTGATAGCTGATTGCCGATAGCTGATAGCTCTTTGCTGGGGTTTGAATTGTCTACTGATGTTGAAAGTTTCGTAAAGTATTTGCAGGGAATAAGAGGGGCTGAAGGGAAGATTGCTCACCTTGAATATATTCCTCCAAAGGAAGCCGGTTACAGAGATTTCAAGTCTCTCCTGAGTAATCCTTTGACATCTGCATTGCGCAGTATAGGTATTGAGAAGCTTTATTCACATCAGGCTGAGGCAATCAGCCTGATAAAGAAGGGAGAGAATGTTCTTATTGAGACTCCAACTGCAAGTGGAAAAACACTTATTTACAACATTTGCGTGTTTACTGCTATTCTTAAAGACCCATTAGCCAGGGCTCTTTACATTTTTCCGACAAAAGCATTGACGCAGGACCAGCTGAAAACAGTTCGGGAATTCGGGACTGGCATCTCAGTTGGTTTCCCAAAAGCTGAAATTTATGATGGGGATACCTCTGCTTATCGCCGGACCCAAATAAAACGGGATCTTCCAAATATTCTTCTCACAAATCCCGATATGCTTCATCTTGGGATTTTAGCATATCATTCTTCCTGGGAAAATTTCCTCTCAAATCTCAAGTTTGTTGTTCTGGATGAACTGCATACTTATCGCGGGATTTTTGGTTGTCATGTTTCTCACATACTGAGGAGGCTCAGGAGAATCTGTAAGTTTTACGGAAGCAATCCCCAATTCATTGCTTCTTCTGCCACTATCAGTAATGGTGAGGAATTTACTAAGAAACTAACCGGGTTAGATTTCAAAGTCATTGAGGAAAATGGAGCACCGCAGGGCCCAAGATATTTCCTCTTCTGGGATCCCGGAGACCGAAGCCCCTATGGAGACGCCGCTTCCCTTCTGACTGAATGCATACAATCCGGTCTTAAAACTATAGTTTTTACGCAGGCAAGAAGAACTACAGAGCTTATTAGCAAATGGGTGCTGGACAATAATCCCGCGCTTAGCGGAAGGCTGAGTTCCTACAGGGCAGGTTACCTTCCTGAGGAGAGGAGAGAAATTGAGAAGAAACTTTTTTCTGATGAACTGGATGGAGTTATTGCTACAAGCGCTCTTGAACTCGGAATAGATGTTGGTGGTTTGGATTGCTGCATACTGGTTGGGTATCCAGGCTCAATTATAAGCACCTGGCAGAGAGGAGGGCGAGCTGGACGCGGAGAGAAATCTTCTCTTATCATACTTGTTTCCCTGCCCGATGCTCTGGATAGATTTTTCATGACACATCCTCAAGATTTTTTCAGTCGCGGTTTTGAATCTGTTAGCATTGACGAACATAATTTTGAAATATCCCGTGAAGAACTTCCCTGTGCGGCTTCTGAAATTCCACTTTCTAAAGAAGATAGCGAATTTTACGGGGAAATTGAAAAAATCTTGCCGGAACTTCGTGCAGACGGAAAACTTCTACTGGGCGAAGATGGAAAAGAATGGTTCTGCCCTGAGAAATATCCGCAGCGGAAAATTGGTATCAGGTCGATAGAAGAATCATATACGATAATTGACCAGGAGAGAAAAGAAGTAATAGGTGATATTAGCTCAAACAGGGTTTTCTATGAATGCCATCCAGGAGCTATTTACCTTCACAGAGGTGAAGAATGCGAAGTTGTCGGGTTGGATAATGAATTGAGAGATGTTTATGTGAGGAAAGCTTCCGTCAGCTATTATACACAGGTTTCTTCTTTGGAAACTACAAATATTCTCAAGATAAACTCCACGAAAAAACTAGGCAGGTTTCTTATAAGCTGGGGCGAAGTTGAGGTGAAGAGACAGGTGGTAAGCTACGAGAAAAGAAAAGCTTTTGGAAGAGGGCTTATCAGCGAGCATAAACTCAACTTGCCGGCTCAGAAGTTTACCACAACTTCAGTATGGATGGAGCTTCCAAAGCTTGCTTTTAGGAGGACGACTCTTGAAGGGGGCCTGCATGCAATTGAACATGCCAGTATAGCTCTTTTCCCTCTATTTACAATGTGTGACCGCTGGGATATTGGCGGGACTTCAGCAATGTTCCATCCTGAGACTAAGGGGCCGGTAATTTTTATCTATGATGGTTATCCCGGAGGTGTTGGACTTGCCGAACGGGCTTACAAGGTGATTGATGAGCTGTTGGAAGCTACACTTGAATTGATTGAGAACTGTCCGTGTGAAGAGGGATGTCCTTCCTGTATTCAGTCGCCAAAATGTGGCAGCAGAAATGAGCCGTTGAATAAACGGACAGCAATTGCTATTCTGAAAGATGTGCTGAAGGTAAATATGCAGGACATTACTGGGCAGGTGAGTCCACAGATCGGTGTGGAGACTCGCATGGCAAAGCTCCCCAACTCCTACCCTCCCCCACAAGTGCGGAGGGAAAAGGGAGGGGAACGGATTCTCTATTTTGATCTTGAGACCCAGAAGAGCGCTGAAGAAGTTGGGGGATGGGGGAATAAACAATTGATGAAGGTTTCAGTAGCGGTCATATATGATTCTCTGAAGGGGGAATACAAAGTATATGCTGAAGATAGAATAGATGAGTTAATCCAGGAATTATTATCCGCAGACCTCACCGTGGGGTTCAATGTAAAGCAATTTGATTGGTGGGTATTAAAGGCGTATTCAAACATTGATTTTTCAAGAATTAAGACCCTTGATTTACTTGAGGAAATTTCCCGGATCCTTGGACACAGACTCAGTCTTGACCATTTAGCGCGTGTTACTCTGAAAGAGGGGAAGATTGCAGACGGACTTCAGGCAATACGGTGGTTCAGGGAAGGAAATATTGAAAAACTCACAAAATATTGCAAACATGATGTTGAGCTCACGAGGAGACTTCATCAATTCGGAAAGGAGAAAGGGTACATCCTTTTTGAACACAACAGGAAAGGCACGTTACAAATCCCTGTTAACTGGTGAGGTAATCCTTTATTCCATCCTCAATACTGTATTTTGCTTTAAACCCAATAGTCTCTGCGGCTAATGTTGTATCTGCCTGTGTGTGGTTCTGGAAGAAGTTATATGGGTTATCGAAATAATCCGGTTTGAAATTTGTGCCAAGGATATTATTCAGGATTTCTATTACGCGGTTAAAACTTGCTGCAGTTCCTGTTCCAATATTCAGTATAGTATTTAATTTGCTTTTATTGAGGATTTCCATCGCCTGAACTGTTGCCGATACGACATCTTTTACATAAATAAAATCTCGCACCTGTTCTCCGTATTTAAATATTCTCGGGGGATTATCTCCTTTCATCCGGCAGGCAAGCTGCCATATCATACTGGCGGATTTACCTTTATTGGCCTCTTTGGGACCATAAACATTGAAATACCGCAGTCCGATTGCTGCTATCTCAGTAGAAGAAAGAGCTATCTTTTCCGTCTCTGCTTTTGATAAGGCGTATGCATTGAGAGGGCGCAGTGCCTGGGTTTCTTTCATCGGTGCAGGTCCATTTCCATAAACTCCGGCTGAGGAAGCGTAGACGACAGGTGCGTTTCCATAGTTAGCAATTTTCAAAATATTCTTGAACCCGTCAACATTTACCCTCATCATTCTTTTATCATCAGTAACAGTTGTATCGGTAATTGCCGCAAGATGGTAAATAAAATCAAATTTTTCGCCTTTTAAACTATCAATCGATTTCTCATCTTCAACACTACCTTTAATTAATCTTCCTTTGAATCCTTTTAGATTCTCTGCGGTGCCAGGGGAGAAGTTATCAAGAACGGTAATTGACGCTGAGGAAAACCTCTTCTCCAGTTCCAGAGTTAGATTTGCCCCGATGAAACCCGCTCCACCTGTAATGAGAGTTTTCATGGCTACATATTACGACCCGGTATGCAGGAATGCAAGAAAATTCCGGAATAAGCCGGAACAAATGGTTGACTTTATGCACATTGAGAAAGTATAATGCGAAGGTATGAAGGCGGCTATTCTGTATGGACCAAAGGATGTCAGGCTGGAGGAGATTGATATTCCGAAGGTTTCCTCTGGTGAAATCCTTGTAAAGATAGAAGCGGCTCTTACCTGCGGGACAGATGCCAAGGTATTCTTACGGGGAGGACATCCGAGAATGATAACTCCCCCTGCAGTATTCGGTCATGAGTTTGCAGGTATTGTCGCAAAAGCAGGTGATGGAGTTGAAAAGTTTCAGGAAGGTATGAAGGTAGTTGCGGCTAACTCTGCTCCCTGTAATCGGTGTTTCTATTGCAGGAGGGGAAAGCAAAGTCTCTGTGAGGATTTGCTTTTTATAAATGGCGCCTATGCGCAATACATAAATATACCCTCCAGAATTGTTGAACAGAATTTGCATCTTGTCCCTGAGAACGTCTCCTCCCGGGAAGCATCTCTCGTCGAACCGCTTGCCTGTGCCCTGCATGGGATCGAGACTGCTAACATAGAAACTGGCGATACGGTTGTGATAAATGGAGCCGGTCCCATAGGGCTTATGTTCACACAGCTTGCAAAGCTGAAGGGGGCATATGTAATCTCATGCGATATGGTAAAGGAAAGATTGAATATGGCGGAAAAGAGTGGTGCGGATGAGGTTATCAATGTCTCAGAGGTTGATGATGAGGTATCTGCTGTGCGTAAACTCACCGGTGGATTTGGAGTTGATGTTGGGATTGAAGCTGTTGGGAATCCGGCTGTCTGGGAAAAGACGGTTTCCATGGCCAGAAAGGGAGGGACCGTAGTTCTCTTTGGAGGCTGTGCGCCGGGAACAAAGTTTACCCTTGATACAGAATTTATTCATTACGGCGAGCTGACGCTTAAAGGTATTTTCCACCACACTCCATATTATGTTGAGAAAGCTCTGAAATTGTTGCAACTAAGAAGGATAAATACCTCCTGCCTTATAACCGGTGAGTTGCCTCTTGAGAAATTGGAGGAGGCTCTTAATAAGATCATCTCTCATCAAGGAGTAAAAACGGCTGTCGTTCCATGGTGATTAAGGATTTTATAAACTCTGTGTCTCTGTGCCTAATATTGCTACTCTCGGGCTGCGCGGCTATTTCAGAATTTACCACTGAAGCTGAGAGAGAACGGCAGGAGAGGCAGAGGCTGGAGGAAACTGTGCAGGGACTTGAATTGAAAGAAGCGCAGTTGCAAACAGAAATCCAGAATCTAAGACTTGAAGTTGCAAGGCTCAAGGGAGATGAGTCAGTCCTGCACTTGGAAATTCAACGCCTGAAGGACGAAAATGCAGAACTTGAGGCGAAACTCATAAGCTGTCGGAAACATCAGAAAAAACTTGAGGCTGAACTTGTTGAGGCTGATAAAAGGCTCGCAGGAATGATTGGGGAAAGAAAAGAAAGGTTCGTTGAACTGGATAAAATTAAGAGGGAGCTTTCTTCAGGTTTAAAGGAATATAGCGGAGTAAGTTTTGGGGAAAGAGGGGATGCAATTGCAATTATTTTGGAAAATGCCCTTACTTTAAAATCGGGGAAAGCCGGCATCAGAAAATCTGCTTTCCCGCTTTTAAAAGAGTTTGCAGAGATTCTGAAAAAATTCCCGGCTCATGAACTGGAGATTGCCGGGCACACTGATGATGTCCCGATAAAAGTTTCCTATCCAGATAACTGGGAACTCTCCGCAGCTCGAGCGCTTGCAATTCTGCATTATCTGGAGGAGCAGGGGATTGAGCCAGCGAGGATGTCGGCTGCAGGGCATGGAGAATATATGCCGAGGGCAACAAACACAACGCCCGAAGGACGAGCCAGGAACAGAAGAGTGGAGATTCTAATTTTGAAGAGAAAATGATATTCTTCATATTGCTAACCGGTCCGTTAGTTGCGAGGGAGAGCAGTGTGATAAGTTCTGCGCTTCGCTCCGGAGGAATGGCGAAAGGGATTCTGCTTATTTTGTTCCTTTTCTCTATTGCTTCATGGGCTATAATGGTCACTAAGTTCATTTCCTTCCGCACAGCGGGGAGAGAGTCGGAAGATTTTCTAAAAAGCTTCAAAAATAAGGATGGCTCTTCATATCTTTTAAGTCTGTGCCGGCGTTTCAGGCACAGTCACCTGGCAAGAGTTCTGAAAGTGGGTTATCTTGAGAGCGCAAATCCTGGACACTATCGTCAGAGACTGTCTCCTGCAGAAATCAGGGAAAATCTGGAGAGAGCAATTTCAGTAGAGGCATTGCATCTTGAGGAAATGCTGGTTTTTCTTGCCATAGGCGGAAGTGCATGCCCATTGTTGGGCCTGCTCGGGACAGTCTGGGGAGTTATGAATGCTTTTCTTGGCATGGAGACTTTTCACTCTGCCACTATCAGTGCTGTAGCCCCGGGAATTTCTGACGCTTTAATCACAACAATAGCAGGACTTGCTGCCGCAATACCGGCTGTTGTTGGTTACAACTATTTTGTAAATAGAATAAGAGTGATGACTACTGAAATGGAGAGTTTCGCCTATCAGTTTGTAGGCCAGTTGGGGAAGAAATGATGCGTGAGAGAAGAAGGCACAATTTTACATCTGAGATTAATGTGACATCTCTTGTTGACGTATCTTTGACTCTGCTGATTATCTTTATACTTGTTGCCCCGATGATGAAGCACGGGATTGATGTTCAGCTTCCCAGAGTTTCTGCAGGTGGTGTAGATTTAAGAAACCAGATTGTTATTACAATTGATTCTGAGAAGCATATTTACCTCGGGGAGCGGCGCATTTCGGCAGCTTCGCTTGTGAACTATCTGGAGGAGGTATCTAACAAGGATGTTTTCCTGAAAGCGGATAAGCGTATTCAATATGGATTTGTAATGGAGATAATGGAGAAAATAAAGTCTGCTGGAATTGAGAATATAGGGATGGTTACTGAACCGAAATGAAGAATTTGAAATTTATGTTTTTGATTTCAGCGTGCGTCCATCTGGTAATTATCGGAGTATTCCTCTTTGGAGTAAGTTTTCGAAAGAGGCATACTCCTGCTTCCGTTCACAGGGTCAGGATTGTTGAAGTGAAGAAGAAGACAGGTGCTGTATCACGACCTGTAGAAGCCGCTACGGTCAAGACAGAAAAGCCTGTTAAGGAGGACAGCAGGAGACTTGAGGAATTTCTGAAGAAGAGAAAAAAACTGGATGAGTTGAGAAGAAAGAGGGAGGAAGAACTGAAAAGGGAACGGGAGAAGAAAGAAGAGGAATTGAGGAAACTGGAACGATGGAGTGAGGAGCTGGGTGGGAGGAAAACTCTGGAAGAACTCAGTGTTGATTCTCCTGCTGTTTTTCCTGCATGGTTTATTGATGAGGTTCATAACCGGATTTTTTCTGTGTGGGAGGTGCCGCCTGCGGCGAGTAAAGCGCGGGCAAGGATAGGGTTTGAGATCTCACGCAGCGGGCAGGCAAGTGGTATATCGGTGGAGAAAAGTTCGGGAAACTCTATTTTTGATTTGTCCTGTCAGGAGGCGGTAAAGAAAGCGAGCCCCTTCCCTCCGCTTCCACAATTATTCAAAGGAGATAGTGTCCGTGTCCATGTTACTTTCAAGGAAGAATAGTAGAGGGACGAAAGTCACTCACAAAATGCAAAAGCTTGCTAATTCAAGTTTATTCGTAGTAGGTTTAATTGTTATGTTTACAGGTTCGCTGTGGGCTGTTGACCTCTATCTTGACGTGAGTAAAGGGAAGTACAGGAAAATTGTGATTGCAATTCCCGATTTCGAAGGGCATGCGGTCTCGGGAGCTGAAGCAGCTAAAATTATAACGGATGACCTTAAATTCTCCGGTTATTTTAAAACAATTGATAATCCCCTGTTCCTCAAAGAAGCCGCATCCGGAGGTGAGGGGAATTTTGGAGAATGGATGAATCTCGGGGCAGAACTTCTTGTGAGGGGAAACATAACTGTGGGGGATGAGATTATCTTAAAGTGCCGTCTCTATGATGTGAAACGGGGGAGACAGGTTCTTGGAAAAGTCTATAAGGGCGAGGAGAAATGGTTGAGGAAGATGGTGCATCGTTTTTCTGATGAGGTTGTCCACAGAGTTACAGGGGAGGCGGGGATTTCTCAGACTAAAATTGCTTTTGTCTCAAACAGTTCCGGACATAAAGAAATATGTGTTATGGATTATGATGGACATAATCCTGTGCGGGAAACTTGTGACCGTTCTCTTGCGACAATTCCATCATGGCTTCCTGATGGGAAAAGGATTGCTTATACCACATACCGCGAGAAAAATCCTGATCTCTACATCAAGAATATTGAAAGTGGTGAAGTTACGAAACTTTGCACTTTTCAGGGGTTAAACTATGGTGCCGCCTGGTCGCCATGCGGAAGATGGCTTGCTCTTACACTTACAAAGGATGGAAATGCAGAAATTTATCTTTTCAAATCAAACGGGAAGGGCGAGACGAGATTGACTCATCACCCGAGGATTGATTGTTCCCCGTCCTGGTCTCCTGATGGAAGATATATTGTTTTCACATCGGGAAGGGCGCGTGGTCCACATATATATATGATGGATGCAAGGGGCAAAGTATTGAAGAGACTCACGAATGCCGGCTATAACGATTCTCCCGACTGGTCACCGAAAGGCGACAGAGTTGTATTTTCATCGCAAAGGGGAGGTCGTTTTGATATATGGATAATGAATACTGATGGCAGCGAGAAAAGGCGCCTTACCAGAAACGGCGGCGATAACGAGAATCCGTCTTTTTCTCCGGATGGGAGACATATTGTCTTCAGTTCCACAAGAGATGGGAATAAAAATATTTATGTAATGGATGTTGATGGCTCAAGACAGAGACGGCTTACTTTTATCAAAGGGGGCAATGAGTACCCTTGCTGGTCACCACGATAAAAAAGGGGGGTGTGATATGGGAAAGAGGTTTAGAGAGATTGCGGTTTTGCTGGTAGTCTGCCTCGTTGCGGTGGGTGGTTGCGCGCGGGGGAGAAGGGGCGGGCTGAGAGGTCTGGCTGAGAGAGCACCCGGAGAAACTATAACGGAGGAGGAGTTAGAAGCTCTCGGGATTAACCCTGAACTGTCTGCGAGAGGAATGGTTTTCGCGGATACGAGTAAACTCCAGGATGTCTATTTTGATTTTGATAGATCTGATATAAAACCTGACACGAGGAGGATACTGGCTGAGAACGCTGAGTGGTTGAGAAAACATCGGGCTGTGAAAGTGCAGATTGAAGGGCATTGTGATGAGAGGGGAACCGTGGAGTATAATCTGGCTCTTGGACAGAGAAGAGCAGCCAGCGTCAGAAAATATCTCGTTGCTCTCGGGATAAATCCAGGGAAAGTTTTCACAATCAGCTATGGTGAGGAGCAGCCAGTTGACCCGCGGCATTCTGAGTCTGCGTGGGCAGAGAACAGAAGGGCTCATTTTAAAATAAAAGCCAGATGAGTGAATAATGCGTATAGGTGTTGTTTCTACATATCCGCCTATTGAATGCGGGATAGCTACTTATACTAAATATCTTACAGACAGGCTTACCGCTCTCGGGCATGAACTTTATATAGTAAGTCAGTTCGGGGGAAGAGGCGAGAAAGTCTATCCTGCTTTTGATTCAGAAGACACCGATTTGGCTAAAAAGGTTTTCAGGATGATGATCAAATTTACTCCTGATATTGTTCATATCCAGCATGAATTTCTACTCTTCGGAAAACCTGAAGGCATAAGCTGTATTCCTCTTGTATATAGATTCAAACTTGCGGGTATTCCCGTTGTTATTACCCTGCATACCGTCTACGAGGAGATTCCGAAGGAGAGAAGAATTGTGCTGGATGCCATTCTTATGGGAGCTGAGAGAGTTATCGTCCACGAGAAATATCAGAAGTCTGCTATCCTGAGGGAAGTTGGGCAGTTTGACAATATCCGGGTTATTCCCCATGGTGCAAGGGAGCTTGAACCGGTGCCGGAGGCGAAGAAGAAAATTGGTTTAGATGAAGATGCGAAAGTGGTTCTTCTCTGCGGATATTTCCGTCGGACAAAAGGGATGGATAGAATAATCAGAATATTCCCGCAGATAGCAGAAAGAGTAGAAAAAGCAGTTCTCGTTATTGCGAGCAAGCTTCGGCAGGATGAATATCATGATTATAGGGATGAGTTGTTAGGCCTGGCAGAGAATTCGCCCGCCTCTAAAAAAATTCTTGTTGTGAGAGGACAAATTTCGCAGGAGACTTTTGATACAATTATGTCAGCCGCTGATGTCGTCCCGCTGCCGTATCGGAAAGGAGCGCAGAGCGGAATTTTTGCGCACTGTCTTGCTTTCGGAGCTCCTGTAGTTGTTTCGCCTGACGTGAGGAGTCTGAGAGAAGCAGCTACAGGGATAAAGTGCGGTCTTGTCGCAGCGAGTGATGAGGAGTTTGTAGAGTATATCGTAAAGATTCTAACGGATGATGCTTTAAGGAATGAGTTATCAAGAAACGCGAGAGAATATGTCAGAAAAGCTGTATCCTGGAAACTGATAGCCGAGAGAACAATGGAACTTTACCAGGAGCTAATTAAAACTCCTTCCCGCTTCAAGTACCTCCAATGAAGATTTTTGCATTTATCTTTTTCTGCATTCTTTCCGTTCTCCTTACATATCCCCTCATCCTCAATATGGATAGAGCGATAAGTGATGTTGGGGACCCCCTTCTCAATACCTGGATACTTGCCTGGGATGTGCATCAGATTTTAAATGAACCTTTATCCCTGTTCGAGGCAAACATTTTCCATCCACATAAGTCCGCTCTCGCTTATTCTGAACATCTCTTTGCAAGCAGCCTGATTGCTCTACCTGTCATAGTAATCACGGGAAAACCAATGCTTGCTTACAATACAGTTTTTTTGCTTTCATTTATTCTTGCGGGGTTTGGGATGTACTGTCTTGTATCGTATCTGACAGGCAGTCGATTCGCCGGGATTGTCTCGGGTATGATTTTTGCCTTCTGCCCGTATAGGTTTGACCATGTTGCCCATCTCCAGCTTCTAACAAATCACTGGATGCCGTTTGCATTTTTATATTTACACAAATTTTTTGACAAAAAAAGATATAAAGATTTGCTTCTTTTTACATTATTTTTTGTGCTTCAGTGTCTTTCATGCGGCTACTATGCAGTTTTCTTGAGTGTAAGTATTGGCTGTATGTTTGTGTGGTTTATATTCAGGAGAAAACTCACGAGGAAGAATTTCGCCGGAATTCTCCTTTTTATCCTCATTGCCGGTATTTCACTATATCCTTTTTACAAACCCTACGCGCGTGTTCAGAAGGAAATGAATTTTGTGCGTTCTATTTCGGAAGTGAAGCATTACTCCGCAGATGTGGAGAGTTATCTGGCGGCTTCACCTTCCAATCATCTCTATAAACGCTTCAGTATTATTTTCGGAGACCATGAGAAAAGACTCTTCCCGGGGCTTCTTGCGATTTTCCTGAGTGTCTACGGGTTTATATCACGGCGGGAAAGAAGAGAAAGAGCTCAATTAAAATTTTATTTTATAGACATTCTCATCATCATCAGTTTGATTTTTGGTTTATTTATTCTTATTACCGGCGGATTTTCATTTGATATAGGCAGACTACACTTTAGCGCACACCGGATGACCAACCCCGTTATGATTACTGCACTTCTTTTTGTTATTCGTTACTTCTTATTTCGCCGCAAGGAACCGTTTTTCCTCTGCCGGTTTATTCGCAATCGCATGGTTATAGAAAACCAGAGGTTCTATCTTTTCTTGCTTATATTTACATTTATCCTCTCCCTCGGTCCTGCTTTCTTTCTGTACCGAATGTTTTATAAACTTTTCCCGCCTTTCCAGAGCCTTCGTGTTGCTGCACGCTGGGGAATGATGGTAACATTCAGTATAAGTGTGCTGGCTGGTTTTGGCATCAGGAATTTTCTTAAAGCCGGTTTGCTGCGCTGGAGAAAAGTAATATGCGCCTTGATTCTGCTTTTGTTAATTGCAGAGTATTCCTGCTTCCCTTTTCGATTTTATCTATTTCCAGGAGGAGTCCCGGAAGTTTACAGATGGCTTTCACGGCAGGAAGGAGATTTTGCAGTGGTAGAGCTTCCTATGCCATCCTCGCCGCCAAGAGTTTACATGGAGGCAAGGTATATGTACTGGTCAACATTTCACTGGAAGAAGCTTGTTAATGGGTATAGCGGTTTTTTTCCATCGGATTACTGGGAAATCAATAGAGTAATGCAGGAATTTCCTTCAGAAAAATCAATTGCTCTTTTGGAGGGCTTTGGAGTAAAATATGCCATAATACATGCGAAGAGGTTCGGAAGGGAAAGGTGGCTGAGCATGAAAGAAAGGTTATCCTCTTTACCTCATGTAATTAGTTTCGGCACAGACCATGTCTATGAACCCTAAACTTTCTGTTATGATGCCTGTATATAATGAAAGGGCGACTATCCGCGAAATTATCCGTCGGGTGATGGACTTGCCTGTTGAGAAAGAACTGATTATTGTTGATGACTTTTCAACTGATGGGACCCGCGAGATACTGAAGGGATATATCCAGGGGAAGGATGACTCCTCACACATTAAAATCCTTTTCCATGCAAGAAATAGAGGCAAGGGAGCTGCTATAAGAACAGCTCTCAAGAAGGTCAGAGGGACCTTTACAATCATTCAGGATGCTGATCTGGAATATGACCCGAAAGATTATTTGCTTCTCCTGCAGCCAATTCTGAAAGGTGAGGCAGATGTCGTATATGGCAGTCGTTTTATGGGTGGGAACAGGAATTTCCTATCACTTCACTGGTGGGCAAATAAAATCCTCACCACTATAGCAAATGTCCTCTACGGAAGTCATCTTTCCGACATGGAGACATGCTATAAATTGTTTAAGACAGATGTCTTAAAAAGCATTAGTTTTGATGCAAACAGGTTTGACTTTGAACCCGAGATTACCGTAAAACTCCTGCGTAAGGGAGTTAAAATTTTTGAGGTGCCGATTAACTATAAAGGGAGGAAATCTACAGAAGGGAAAAAAATTACCTGGAGGGATGGTTTCTCAGCGCTCCGGCCCCTGATAAAATACCGTTTCTCTTCTCCTTAATTTCTTCTCCTTAATTTCTTGAAATACTTTGCTGTTGATGATAAACTCCTTGACAGGAATTTCGGCTAAGGATTATAATGACTTCACTATGAAAATCATCATTGAATATTGATCACTGGTCACTGTATTTTTTGTGGAAAGGGGTAGCGTATGAAAAAGATAAGTATTTGTCTTGGCGCAGGGATTCTGATTCTTGCGTGTGCGATGGTTGTCGAATGTGCTTCAGAAGGTAATCCCGGGTTTCTTCCGGAGAGGGGTCGTTACATTATGGGTTTTGAATACAGTTCAGTGAAAGGACGAAACCTTTCTGACAGTAAATTCGGCACACAGGCTCTTGATGTAGAAAGCAAACAGTCTCTTGCGAAGATTATTTACGGGCTTTCTGATAGAATCAGTCTTTTAGCAAAAGTTGGTTCATCCGACCTTAAACTCTGGAATCCAAATGCCTCAACAAACTATTCGCATTCAGGGGATTTAGCCTGGGGGGGCGGGTTCAGAGTAAATTTTTATGAGGATTTGAAGTTAGGACTGAGTCTTGGAGGAGGGGCGCAGTATTTCACATTTGAGCCGAAGGAGACGACAGGCAACAGGACAGCAGAGTGGAAGGAATGGGATGGGTCCCTATATATGTGTATTGAGAATGTTGTGAGTGATGCTACATCACTCGTTGAACCATTTAAACTCAGCTCCACATCTTTCCACGCAGGGGTGAGATACTCAGATGTCAAGGTTGACTGGACATATGGTTCACAGAGCGGGCAGCTTGCTGCCGATGACAACTTTGGTTTCTTTGTAGGATTTGACTTTGTATTTGATGAGAACTACATTATGGGCGTTGAAATGCGTTTCTCTGATGAGAAAGCAACCAGCGCAGTGCTTGGATTCAGATTCTAAATGTCATTGCGAAGAGCGGTTGTGAGCTAGGTTCCTCGCTTGTCATTGTGAACGAAGTGAAGCAATCTCGTAGAGTAAACGCCGTGTCATTCTGACCATGAGTGAAGCGAAGGGGAAGAATCTACGAGAGATTCTTCGTCGCGTTGCTCCTCAGAATGACAGGTTGGGATGTAGTTCGCTGAATATTTACCTTGCAGGAGAGTCTCATGAATGAGGCAACTATCAACACGGATGATTGTTCACTGGTTGAAACGGGAGGTTAAGTCGTGTCCATGAAAACAAAGCGGTATTCTTTTCTGATTCTTTTTTGTTCTGCGCTTACTCTTTTATTTTTTCAAAGCTTTTCTGTGAGATTCCTTCCCGATGCGAATATTGCTTCCGCACAAACCACAAGAACATTTAATACACCTACCACCGTTGATAGTTCAGCCTATGCTTTACATCCGCACGCCGCAATTGATGATAATAGTTATATCTATGTAACTTATGAGGATTATAAAGACAGTGCAGACTGTATTTATTTCATGAAATCAACAAATAACGGTGCGAGCTTTGGTAGTGGAGCCAAGGTGGAATCCGCCAGCAGATGGTACCCGAGAATTGCAAGAAATAATGCCCAGGATGCATATGTGATACATACAGTGCTAACAAGTAGTACTTACTATGCGTTGGGTTTCAAATCTACACACCCTGGAGGCCCATATGCTTTTAGTAAGAAGCTGGATGCGGCGGATAAGGGGATAGACGGGGCCTCGGTTGTTATTCAACAGGATATTGCCGTTGAGAACGTAAGCGGCATTGATAATGTTTGTGTAGTGACTGGGGATAATAAGGAGGGTGGCCCAGGTAATTTCCACATTTACTCCTTCTCGTCATCCAATGAGGGGACGAGTTGGACCGGTCCAACTGCAGTCAGCGATAATCCTCATGCACGTTATCCTGCCATTGCAGTTAAGAAATCAGGGGAATCTCATGTATATGTGGCATGGGTATATATAGGCAACTCTATTCAGTTTGACTATAGTACTGATGGGGGCGTTACATGGCAGGCTGATACTACAGTAAGCGGCACAGGGACTGTTCAGGAACAGCGTCCTGGTTTAGCGGCGTCAAAAGTTGGAAGTGACTGGGTCTTTTGTGTCTGGTGCGCTGCTTCAAGCGGTATCAAGAATGTATATTTTGATTATTCTCGTGATGGCGGGGTGACATGGCATTACACTGCTGATGATAAAAGAATTGCAAGCGATGGTTATGCTGGATATGACCAGGACCAGGCTTCAATTGCAGTTCAGCCGGGGACAACGCATCTTTATGCGGCTTGGCGGGATACGAGAGACAATCATATCTATTTTCAGGAAGCAACATATGTAGATGAGACAACGGGATTTAGATGGGGTATTGATACTAATGGTAATGGGATTGTTGAAAGTGGAGAGGCAGGAGCTGACCTTCGCGTAAGTGACACAGCCTCGGGGAGCGAGGAAGACCCCACAGTAGTTGCAAGTTCAACTGGTGAGGTCTATGTCGTCTGGCGTGATACAGGCAGCAGTATAAAATGTGCGAGGTATGGTGCGGCACCGGTTGGGAGCGGTGCGCCATCTGCGCCCTCAAGTTTATCTGCTGCTGCTGGTGATGGCGTAATTACGCTTGACTGGGCTGACAATACTGAAGCAGATTTCAGTTATTACAATATTTATCGCGCAATAACTCGTGGTGCCTGGGGCGCCGCTGCAACTGCAACAAGTTCTGTATCGCAATATACGGATACTTCTGTAACCAATGGCACCTGCTACTGGTATGTTGTTACTGCTGTTGATACAGGTGGAAATGAAAGCGGTTATTCAAGTGACACTCACGCAACTCCTAACGCTGATGATACTACCGCACCTTCTGCTCCGACTGGCTTGAGCGCTGCTGCGGGAAATGGAGAGGTAAGTTTATCCTGGACTGCGCCCGGTGACGCTGATTTGAGCAGTTATCATGTTTACAGGAGCATTGTTTCCGGAAATTACTATTATTATGTAGATTCGGTAGCAGCACCAATTACATTCTATCTAAATACGGGTCTTACCAATGGAATAACTTACTACTATGTGGTGACTGCTATTGATACAAGTAATAATGAGAGTTCGGATTCAAATGAAGCAAGCGCAGCTCCCACTGCGGGATATGGTAGTGGGACAGGAACTGCTCCGGGGTCTGCTCCGGGGGCGGGTGAGGGTTTTGGTCCAGGCGGGGGATGTTTCATTGCGACTGCGTGTTACGGAAGTGCGCTTTCCGAAGAGGTGAGGGTTCTTTCAATATTCAGGGATAGGTGTTTATTGGGAAATAGTTTAGGTAGAGCATTTGTCAGTGGGTACTATAGAGTGAGTCCTCCTGTTGCCGAGTTTATTTCTGAGAAACCTTTAGTAAGATTTCTGGTGCGGATACAGCTCAGACCATGGATAAAAGTTGCAGATTTTTTGATGCGAGGATGATATTATGGAAAGCATTATAATCAGAGTAGAGATATTCAAGGAAAATGGTCAATATGTTGCTGTTTCTCCAGAACTAAATGTTTCAAGTTTTGGAAACACTCCTGAAGAGGCAAAAGCAAGTTTATCTGAAGCGGTCTCTTTATTTTTGGAAGAATGTGAAAGAATGAAAACATTGAGTGAGATTTTGGAAGAGGCAGGTTTTGTCCATTTTGCAGAGCCTGTTCCGCGGTGGGTAGCTCCTGAACCTTTAGCTATCGAAGAACTTAAAATAGAACATGTTGCTACCTGATGCCCAAAATCGTTCCCATTAACTACAAAACACTTATAAGGATTTTTGAATTAGATGGATTCAGAACCAGTCGCCAACGATATTTTGAACTTCTAAGGAAAGTTAAATGAAGACTACTGCAAAACTGCAAGGGTTCGGTGTCACAAGAGTTATTATATCTGCATTTTTGGTTGCTGTTTTAACAACTCCTGTTTCCGCACTTATGCTCAGATTGGGGCTTGATGAACTTGTAAGTAATGCTGAGATGATTGCTACCGGGAAGGTGGTTGAGAAAGAATGCAGTTGGGATGAAAAGGGAAAATGGATTTATACTTATGTTACAGTAGTTGTGGATGAGTATATTAAGGGTGGTGGAGGCGAACAGGTTGTCGTGAGGCATCCCGGAGGTGAAGTTGGGAGAAAGGGACTGATAGTGGGTAATATGCCGCATTTTCACGAAGGTGAGGAGGTGCTGGTTTTTCTGCGGGAGGCAAAGCAATCTTTGCGACTACAGGCTGGGGAAGGGGAAGCAGAGCAAGCTCTGCAACTACAGCAGGGTAGTACAGGTCGAACTTATGAAGTTTCCGGGTTTGCGCAGGGGAAGTATGAAATATTTGTAGATGAAAGCGGCAAGAAAGTGGTTCGGAACAATTTTTCTAACCTTTGCGTTCAGGATGCGGGGGAAATGAAAATCTTGAATGAGAAAACACTTCCGGCCAAACCTCTTTCTGAATTTGTTTGCGAGATAAAGGGAATTTTAGAATGCGCGGAATAAGATTTCTCTTAGTGCTTGTTTTAGCCTGTATTGTCAATGCCGGTGCGGCTCATGCATACGGGTTTCTCAAATCAGGTAAAGGTAACTACCTTCGCTGGAGTGCCGATGATCTGCCTATAGATTATACAATCAGCAACTGGTGGCTCCCGGATGCTACGGAGCCTGTAGGAGCAATTTATGCGGCTTTCAAGACATGGGAGGATGTTGCGACTGCATCTTGTTCTTTCAATTATAATGGAACAACGTCTGAAACTTTTCCTACTGGATATTTGGAACAGGATGATGTGAATATGATTGCCTGGACTGCTGAGGGCTTTATTGCTGGAGTTGAAGTTCCTGGGACTTACGGGGTGACGTACTACGGATGGTATGATACAGAAACGCTCTATTTCGATGAAGTTGATATAGCACTCAATATTTACTGGAAATGGACAACGACCGGAGAGACAAATAAAGTTGACATCCAGGGGGTTGTTACGCATGAAGTAGGGCATATGCTTGGTTTGGCTCATACGGATTGGGAAACGGAACCGCCAGCAACTATGACATGGGCTCAGTTCAAGGCTAAGTATCCGGATCGCTGTGAGGCTACAATGATGAGCGGTCCGAATTTTCTTTCGGAGCATACCTTAGCCGATATAGTATTGTTACGCACTCTTGAAGATGATGATATACAGGGGATTTCTATTCTTTATCCGCCTGGGTATGCTGGGGATGATGATGGCGGTGGAGCGGGTGGAGGATGTTTCATTGCAACTGCCGTATATGGCAGTAAGCTGGCAGGCGAAGTGAAAGTTCTATCAGATTTCAGGGATAGATATCTCATTAAGAATGAGTTCGGAAGGAGATTTGTTGAATTTTATTATCGGGTAAGTCCACCTGCAGCTAAGTTTATTGGGAGGCGCCCGATTCTAAGAAAACTTGTGCGTATTCAGATTACGCCTTTTGTGAAAGTAGTTAAATTAATAGAGGAAAGGAGGGGAGTAGAATGAGAAAGTATTTTGTTGTGGCGATGGTTGCGGCTCTTGCGACATTTGTTTGTGCGCAGCCGTCAATCCAGGAAGGGACCAGGGAGTTTTCAATTGAAGGCGGATGGGACCCTGACGGAGCGGCGGGGGCAGAGCTGGAGTTGTCTTTCGGCTATGGTGTCTTCATTAGAGATGCGCTTGAGGTAGGAGGTCTTCTGAGTTATCTATCCTATGAAGATGCTGGCGGTCCCGGGGTTGATGCGAAGGGCTGGGAGCTTGGTGGTTTTGTTGAACACCATTTTGACATGGCGACGATGACTGTGCCGTATGTTGGCGCAAGAGTTGAATATGTCAAGGTCGAGCTTGGTTCATGGGACGAAAGCGCTTTTGTATACGGACCGCGGGCTGGTGTGAAGCACTTCATTGCAGACAATGTTGCAATTGACATTGCTCTGACGTACATGCTTGCAACTGAAGATATTTTCATTAACGAGGGAGTTGCTGAAGATAGCGACCTCTCGCTTTCGTTCGGCATAAGAGCGATGTTCTGATAGAGGAGTAAGGCAAAAAGGGGCGGGCAGGAATGTTTTTCTCCTGCCCGTTACTTATGCCGTTGCCAGGCGTAGGGGCGACATTTATGCCCCCCCCTCCTTAGTCCTCCCCCTCGAGGGGGGAGGAAAGAGGTGGGGGTGTATCTTGAGGGAGATATGATGGAGCGGTTAACATTAGAAGGGGAAGTAAGGGAAAAGGCAGGGAAAGGAGCTGCGAGGAAGCTTCGTAGAGAAGGGTTTGTTCCAGCTATCCTCTACGGGACGAAACAGAAGGTTGTGCCTCTTCAAGTGAAAGAGAGGGATTTTGAGAAGGTCAGGCGTGCTGGAGGGGAACATACTGTCATTGAGTTAAGGGTTGGCAAAGCTGCCACTCCTGCTATTATCAGGGAGGAACAGTTTGACCCTATATGGGGAAGACTACAGCATATTGATTTTTTCAGGGTGAAGCTCACTGAGAAGATGAAGGTTTCAGTTCCGGTTGTAACAGTTGGTGAATCTGCCGGGGAGAAAGAAGGGGGTGTTCTGGAGCATGTATTGCGTGAGGTTGAGGTTGAATGTCTCGCAGATAAAATACCGGGGAATATTGAAGTTGATGTAACAGACCTTAAGATTGGAAATTTAATCCATGTGCGAGATGTGAGCTCACCGGAGGGTGTGGAAATTGTAACTGAAGACGATAGGGTAGTTGTCTCAGTTATAGCGCCCAGAGTGGTTGAGGAGGAAGTGGCAGAGGAAGTGGCTGAACCGGAGCTTGTGGGCGAGGAGGAGAAGCCTGAGGAAGAGGCTGAAAAAGAAGAGGAAAAAGAGGAAGAAGGAGGCAAGGGGAAAGGGAAAGAGAAAGAGAAAGGGAAAGAGAAGGAAAGAGGCAAGGGTAAGGAGTGATATGAAAGTGGTCGTTGGGTTGGGAAATCCTGCGAGAAAATATGAGAAAACACGGCATAATGCTGGGTTCATGGTGATTGATAAATTTTCATCTGTTTCCGGGATTGAACTGTGTCAGAGGAAACATTTTTCCGTGTTCGGGAAAGGCAAGGTTGATAGTGAGATGGTTTTCCTTGTAAAACCTCTCACCTATGTCAACCTGAGCGGGAAAGCAATCAACTCTTTTATGCGTTACTACTCTTTTGACCTTCAGGACTTACTTGTAATTTACGATGATATGAATTTAAGCCTGGGGAAAATCCGCATACGGTCTGAAGGAAGTGCAGGAGGACACAAGGGAGTTGAATCCATAATATTAGCTCTTGGCTCGAAGAAATTCCCCCGTATACGGATTGGAATAGGAAGAGGAGATATGGGCTCAGATACGGAGTTTGTCCTCGGGGAGTTTTCTCCGCATGAAGAACCGGTGATTGAAGAGGCTATTGAGAGAGGCGTGACTGCAATTCAAATTATTATCCGGGAAGGGCTCAGCACTGCGATGAGCATGTTTAACTGACATGAGCTTTAGTTGTGGAATTGTTGGACTGCCAAATGTAGGCAAATCCACCATCTTTAATTGCCTGACTTCTAACAATGCCGAGGTTTCTGATTATCCTTTCTGCACAATCAATCCGAATATAGGTGTAGTAAGAATTCCGGATGTTCGTCTCAATAAGCTCAGGACACTTCTTAAGCCCGATGAATTGCAGCCGGAAACACTTAAGTTCATAGACATTGCTGGTCTTGTTAAAGGTGCGAGTTGCGGGGAGGGACTGGGGAATAGATTCCTTGCTGAAATCAGGCAAGTTGATGCTATACTGCATGTTGTTCGCTGTTTTGGGAAAGGGGAGCTAAACCCGGTTGAGGATGTTAAAGTGGTCCATACGGAACTTGCCCTTTCGGATTTGGAGATGGTGGAACGCCGTCTTGAAAAAGTGGAGGATAAATCTCCTAATGAAGAGAAAGAAATCCTTCTAAGAGCAAAGGATGCGCTTCAGAAAGGTATTCCTCTGCGGCGCAGGCTAATCCCCGCTTTAAGCATGCGGGGACAGGCCCCTGCTTGCGCAGGGGCTGAGGTGCCCCGTTCAGATATGCTAAATTTCCTAACAGCAAAACCCATAATATATGTTGCAAATGTTGAGGAAGGTGGCAGTGGAAGCGGGCAGGCAAGCTTGCCCCTGCTTGAGGATTTTGCGAAAGCTGAAGGATTCCCTCTCCTTTACATTTCAGCACTTCTTGAGTCAGAACTTCAAAAGTTAACCGGGGAAGAGGCGGAGGAATTTCGCCGGGAGTTTGGACTGACTGCGACAGCTCTGGAGAAACTCATAACTACGAGTTTTCAAGCCTTACAGTTGATTACATTCTATACTGTTG
This sequence comes from bacterium, assembly GCA_030606215.1. Taxonomy (GTDB): domain Bacteria; phylum NPL-UPA2; class JAUVJM01; order JAUVJM01; family JAUVJM01; genus JAUWGW01. The sequence goes on along the minus strand of JAUWGW010000004.1, from coordinate 49,711 downwards.
TTGGAGGGAAGGTGAATGCGTGGACTGCGAAACAGGGAACGTCGGCTCCAACTGCGGCAGGGAAAATTCATTCTGATATGGAGCGGGGGTTTATAAAGGCTGAGGTGGTCTCCTTCCCGGATTTTGAGCGCTGTGCCGGTATCAAGCAGGCTAAGGAAAAAGGGTTTTTGAGGGTTGAAGGGAGAGGTTACATTGTACAGGACGGAGACATTATCTATTTTCATTTTAGATAAAAATAGTTGGCAGAAGTAAATTAACTGTGATATCATTGCAAATAGTTGCCAGCTAAAAAGGGGTAGAGTCATGAGAGAGTATGAGGGTGTTTTACTTGCAAACCCGGAACTTGATGAAGAGGGTGTCACCGGGATAAAAGGGCTTGTTGAAGGAGTGATTACAAGTGGAGGCGGCGAAATTGAAAACTGGGAAAGATGGGGGAGGAGAAGACTGGCTTACAAGATTAAAGGTAAGGCAGAGGCAATTTATATTCTGCTCACTTTCAAAGGGGGTGAGAAAATAACAGGTGAGTTGAGAAGAACTTGTGGGTTAGCAGAGAATATCTTGAGGTGTATGTTCTTGCAAAAGAGTTAGCTAATTGGGGGATGGAGAAATGGCAAGTTTGAATCGGGTTTTTCTTATCGGCAATCTCGTAAGAGACCCGGAACTGCGTTACGTTCCGAGCGGAGACGCTGTCTCAAATTTGAGGATTGCGGTCAACAGGGTCTACACCACAAAAGAAGGAGAGAAGAAAGAAGAAACGTGCTTTGTCACTGTTGTTGTCTGGCGTAAACAGGCTGAAATCTGTGGTGAGTATCTGAGCAAAGGCAGCCCTGTTTTCGTTGAAGGAAGGCTGCAGAGTCGCAACTGGGAAACAAGTAATGGTGAAAAGCGTAGCGCACTTGAGGTTGTTGCCGGTCGTATCCAGTTTCTTGGGAGGAGAGGCGATCGCGCGAATGCAGGTGCAGGTGTAAGGGAAGGTGAGCAGGGTGCAGAAAGCAACCCTGTAGTTGAGGAAAAAATCTCTGAGGAGGGTGGAGGAATTGGTCAGGAGAAAAACTCAAACTCGTAAGCGGCGGCGTCCACTGCGAAAAAAAGTATGCAAGTTCTGTGCTGATAAAGTTGACAGGATTGATTTTAAGGATGTCTATAGATTGCGTAATTATATCACTGAGAGAGGGAAAATATTGCCGGGCAGGATTTCTGGAAATTGCAGTAAGCATCAAAGACAGCTCTCAACAGCGGTAAAGAGAGCAAGACAGGTTGCACTTCTACCTTTTAAGGCAGAATAGTGAAGGTAATACTCAGGAAACAAGTAGAGAATCTTGGCTCATCCGGAGATGTGGTTGAAGTTAAACCGGGTTATGGGCGCAACTTCCTGATTCCACGCGGCTTGGCTCTACCTGCTACACCTGCGAGTATGAAAATAGTAGAGGAGCAGAAACGCGGGGAAATTATCAGGAAGGAAAAGGAGAAGAAGTCTGCGGAAATTCTGGCTGAAAAGCTGACTGCTGCATCGCTGACAATTCCGGTTGAAGTTGGCGAAGATGAGAAGTTGTTTGGTTCTGTTACATCTATGGATATTGCAAGAGCACTTAACGAGGAAGGAGTTGAGATAGACAGGCGGAATATTCTGCTTGCTGAACACATCAGGAAACTTGGAGTTTATGAAATCCAGGTTAGAGTCCATCCTGAAATCACCACAACTGTAAAGGTGTGGGTTGTGAAAAAATAATGGAACAGGAGAGAATCCCACCACAGAACGTTGAGGCAGAAATGTCTGTCCTCGGTTCAATGCTGATGACTTCAAATGCTGTGTACAGGTGCATTGAGCTTCTCAATAAAGAAGGTTTTTACAGAGAAGCTCATAGAAAGATATTTTCTGCCATGGTTGAATTGTTTGGAAAAGATGAGGCGATTGACCTTGTTACAATTACAGAGCAATTGCGCAGGGATGGAAATCTGGAGGCAGTTGGTGGAGCAAGTTATCTGACAGGGCTGGTGGATGGCGTTCCTACTTCGGAAAATGTTGAGTATTATGCGAAGATTGTGAAGGAGAAAGCGGTCCTGCGGGATATGATAAACCTCTTGAATAAGGTTGCAGATGAGTGTTATGGAAGTCCTGATGATGTTGGTCTTTTTGTTGACAGGGTTGAGCAGTCAATATATAACCTCTCCAGAGATAAACCGGGGCAGGATTTCATCCGCCTGAAAGATATTATCCATGACAGTCTGGAGACGGTTGAAGCACTTTACAGGAACAAACAGCTTGTTACAGGTATTTCAACAGGATTTGATGATCTTGACGAAATAACTTCCGGATTGCAGCTTTCTGATTTGATAATAATTGCCGGGCGGCCTTCAATGGGAAAATCAAGTCTTGCGATTAATATTGCTCAAACAGCCGCTATCAGAGAGAAAGTCCCGGTTGCATTCTTCAGCCTGGAAACGTCCAGAGAACAACTGGTTCAAAGGATGCTTTGCGCTGAGGCAAGGGTAAGTGCGTATAAACTGCGCACGGGTTTCCTTAGCGAGGAAGCTTTCCCGAGACTGACTATAGCCGCAGGCAGGCTTTCGGAAGCGCCAATATTTATTGACGATACTCCTGCTATTCCTGTGCTTGAGTTGAGAGCAAAAGCAAGACGCTTGAACGCAAGAGAAAATATAGGGTTGATTATTATAGATTATCTGCAATTAATGCAGTGGTCCGGGAGAGCAGATAACAAACAGCAGGAAATCTCCGAGATATCCCGCTCTCTAAAATCCCTGGCGAGAGAGTTGAGGATTCCTGTGGTGGCTATTTCTCAGTTGAGCCGCGCCGTAGAGGCGAGAGCGGACCATCGTCCTCAGTTATCTGATTTGCGTGAATCAGGTGCAATTGAGCAGGACGCTGACGTGGTTATACTTCTCCTGCGTGAAGAATATTATGACCCGAAGAAAAAGCAGGGGGAGGCTGAGGTGATTATTGCAAAACAGCGTAATGGTCCTGTTGGGACCGTGAGGCTTGCTTTTATAAGTGAGTATACAAGGTTTGAGCCTCTTTCCATGAGAGGTGAATAAGGAGCGAGAAAAATGCTTATAAATTTGATTAGATTACTTCTTATTGTTGTATGTGTTGCAGTTGGTTATTATATTGGACCTCGGTTTGGTCTGGAACTCGGTATGCATGGAGCAATTGCAGGCGGGGTTATGGCTATTTTAATCGTTGGTTTTGAAAGGGGGGTATTGAGGGGAGCTTCTCTTAAAGAGCTTGGCGTCGCTACTTCAGGTTTGATAATGGGGCTTGCGGCAGCGAACCTTCTGTCAATTCCTTTTTATCTGATCCCTATTGGAGGAATGAACAGGTTTATAGTGCCGCTCGGGCTTAATATTGCACTTGGATATCTGGGAGTAATCATGAGTCTTGAGAGAAAAGCCGATTTTACTCTTCCTGCATTTTTGAAGGGCAGCGTGGGAGAGAATACAGGATTAAGAATACTTGATACGAGCGTCATAATTGATGGGCGTGTTGCTGATATCAGCAGGACAGGATTTCTTGGAGGCAGCCTTGTTATTCCACGGTTTGTCCTCCACGAACTGCATACTATAGCAGACTGCCCTGATTCCCTCAAGCGGAAGCGTGGACGAAGAGGCCTTGAAATTCTTAACAAAATGCAAAAAGACCCGAAAATGAATGTTACAATCCAGGATATGGATTTTCCGGAGGTTGACGGTGTGGACAGTAAACTTGTCAAACTTGGGAAAGTTATGGATGCTGAGCTTATTACCAATGATTACAATTTGAACAGAATTGCTGAACTGGAAGGTGTCCGTGTTCTGAATATAAATGAGCTTGCCAACGCTATGAAACCTGTAGTCCTGCCCGGTGAAATAATGGCTGTAAAGATAGTGAAAGAGGGTAAGGAGCATAATCAGGGAGTTGGTTATCTTGATGATGGGACAATGGTGGTGGTTGAGAATGCGAGAAAGAGCACAGGCTTGACTGTGGACGTTGTGATTACAAGTGTCCTGCAAACTTCTGCGGGGAAGATGATTTTTGCGCAGCTCCGCGGAGCAAATGAATAGGTATGATGCCCGGTGGTTGTCTTTATGTGGTAAGCACTCCTATAGGCAACCTTGAAGATATAACCTTAAGAGCTATACGAGTCTTAAAAGAAGTAGATTTTATTGCGGCTGAAGATACGCGCCTCACGAGAAAACTCACCAGTCACTACGGAATAAAAACACCTCTTAAAAGTTACTACCGGTATAACAGGGCCAGACAAGCTGAGGGACTCCTGCGGCTTCTAAGTGAGGGCAGGAAAATTGCGCTCGTGTCAAATGCAGGAACTCCGGGGATTTCTGATCCGGGTTCCTACCTTATTAGACTGGCTCTGGGCAAAGATATCCCGATTGTTCCCATTCCGGGACCGGCTGCATTGACCACAGCTCTTTCTGTATCAGGTATGCCAGGCGTGAATTTCATTTTTTATGGGTGGCTTTCTTCAAAAAGCGGCCGGAGGAAGAGAGAACTTCGGGAATTGCGGAATGAACCCAGAACAATAATTTTCTATGAAGCTCCCCATCGCTTGCTTTCCACACTGAGAGATATTAAAGAGATAATCGGGGATAGATTCCTGTTTATTGGCAGGGAACTTACAAAGAAATTTGAAGAGATATTGCGGGGCAGGGTCTCGGAATTGATTGAAGTTTTTGAAGAGGAAAATCCAAGAGGAGAGTTCACACTCATCCTCAGCGGCAGAGACAGTGATTAGCGGGCAGGAGTGGTGGTGTAGATTCTTGGGACTTTGAGACGCGATATGATTTCATGTGGGATGGTTCCCGCTTTCTCAGCGAGTTCTTCAACGGAGATTGATTCCTGCCCCCCGCTTTCGCGGGGACAAGCCTGTTTTCCTATGAGAACAACTTCTTCCCCTTCTTCTACTTCAGGGATATTAGTGAGGTCAACAAGGCATCTATCCATACATACTGTCCCCACAACAGGACACCTTTTTCCTCTCACAAGGACGTCTGCCTTATTTGAGAGCCTCCTGTCGTATCCGTGTGAGTATCCAACTGGTATTGTCCCGATAAAAGCTTTACGGGTTGTGGTATAAGTTCTACCGTAACTCAGGGTTAACCCCGCAGGGACTTCCCTCTTTTGAGTTATCTTTGATTTTAGTGCGAGGACCGGTCTTACGGCAATACTTCTATTTACAGAAGGAAATGGGAATATACCATAAAGACAGAGCCCGGGACGGACCATATTGAAAAAACTCTCAGAATAGTTAAGCAGCCCTGCGCTGTTTGCTGAATGTTTATACGGGATATTAATTTGAGCCTCTTCAAGTTTCAGGAGTATTTCTTTGAACTCAGCAATCTGTCCCATTGTAAAATCTTTATCCTCGCCGGAGGGGAAATGTGTGAATATACCTTCAATAATTATATTTTTTAGTTGTTTTATCCTGCTAAGTTCAGAAACCACCTCGCCCGGGAAAAATCCCCCTCTCCCCATCCCGGTATTAACCTCAACATGGATGTGCACTTTCCCCCCACCCCTTTTCTCGCTCTTTTCGTTGAGCAGCTCGCAGATTCTGAGATTATCTACTGTCGGAGTTAAGTCATATTTCAGGATTTTCTCCACTTCTTCCGGAAGGATTGGATTTAGAACAATGATAGGTGAATTTACCCCGGCTGAGCGAAGTTTTATTCCTTCCTCAACATTAGCCGCAGCTAAAAATTTTGCTCCGCTTTTCAGGAATGCGCGTGCCAGTTCAACCGCTCCATGCGAGTATGCATCTGCTTTCACAACAGCCATTATGGCTACATTTTCTCCCACTCTTTCTTTTACAAGAGCCAGATTCCGCCTTGCAGTTTCAAGATTTATCTCAGCATATGTTGTCATCTGCCTATGTGTCATATTTTGGGTGTCCTGTCCTGAATCCTGATTTTGAGTGTCATAATTACTGCGTCTTCTTTTGTATCCTGGTAGTATTCTTTCTTCCTCCCAGTGGGTTTGAAACCAAGTTTTCTATAGAGATTCTGGGCGCGAATATTCCCTGCACGCACTTCGAGTGTTACAAACCCCATTTCCTTTGAGCGAGCGATATCAATGATTTGTTGAAGGAGCTTTTTCGCAATACCACGACCGCGAAAATCTTTGTGAACTGCCATATTGCCGAGATGCAGCTTATCAGTCATCAATAATCCCACAGCATAACCCAAAATTTTTTCTCTGAGCCGTGCGACAAGAAAAACGGACCTGTCCCTATTTTTGAACATGGTTTCTGACCAGGGACTTGGAAAGGATTCCCTTTCAATTTCCATGATCTGGGCAATATCTTCTTCCTTCATCTCATCCAGCGTTATCGCCTGCTCTTCTTCTGCTCTCGCTTTCCTCAGATACATCGGCTTTAACTCTGGGTAAGCTTTGTTCCCACGGAGCATTCCGAGATATGCGACACTTGTTGCTTTTGGCTGGTTTAGTTGGGCAAGTGCAAAAATTGCTTTATCACCAAGTTTTTTTTCTATTATTTTGCGATTGATATCTCCAACAAATATTGTCTTTTCGGTAATTTTCTCAAGGAGTTCTTCAAGAGGCAGGACCATATAGGGAGTCATTTTTTGAAACACAAATTCCCCAGAATATTTATAGAGGGCACTATAGACTTCTCCTCTATGCGCATCAAGCATAGGACATATAATAGTTGAGTGAATATTTGCATTGGATGAAAGAATTACATTGCAACTCAATCCGTCAAGTGTTGGGATGCCTACCACAGGTTTCTCTGATGCGAGAGCAAGTCCCTTGGCGGTAGCTATCCCGATGCGCAATCCCGTGAAAGAGCCGGGCCCTGTTGAAACCGCTATACCGCTAACATCAGCGAGTTTGAGATTGCAGTCGGATAAAGCTTTCTCTATTAAAGGCATAAGATGTGGTCCGTGGTTATTTCCTGTATCGGAATTATATTCAGCCAGCACCTTAACACTATAGGAATTCCCCTTGCCCCCCTCCTTTATCCTCCCCCTCAAGGGGGGAGGAGGTAGGTGGGGGCGTAACTTGTTCTGTGAGACAACAGCAACGCTGCAGGTTCTGGCAGCTGTTTCAATCCCGAGGATGTATCTTGATTCGTCGTTCATTTTCTGAGACAATTTCAATATCTATCCTTAAATGTTCTGGGGGGAGAAGAGATTCAATCTTATCTGCCCATTCAATGATTGTTACGCATCTTCCGAAGAAATAATCTTCAATTGGCAGGTCATATGCCTCTTTTATATTCTTCAGCCTGAAAAGGTCAATATGACATACGGGCATTCTTCCTCTGTATTCTTTGATAAGTGTAAAGGAGGGGCTTGTCATATATACCTTACGGTCAATCCCTATCCCCCACCCGAGCCCTTGCGCAAGACAGGTCTTGCCTGCACCGAGTTCTCCGGTAATAGCAACTATATCACCACGGACTAATTCCCTCCCTATCTCTTCGCCGAGAGATTGTGTCTCCTCAGGACTTTTTGTTATCCTGACTTCCGTAGAGAGATTACTTGAAGTGGTCATATCCTCTAAGAGAAAGCAGGGAAATTTTCCCGTCTCCACGCTTTATTTTTATGCCTTCCCCGGTAATCTTCCCGATGCACGTAAGAGCTGTGCCTGTTTTCCCGGGGATTTCCCTGAGTAGTTTATCCTTCTCTGCATCCGGCGCTGTGAAAAGAAGTTCGAAATCTTCACCACCGCTTAAGGCAAGTTCAGTGTCAGCTTCAGGGAATACGGGAATATCTTCAATGTTGATGAGAGCTCCAACATTGCTGCTTTTAGCAATATGATGCAGGTCATTGGCGAGCCCATCACTAATATCTATCATGGCGTGGACCTTAACTGTTTTAGTAATTGCCCGCGCAGTTTTTATCCTGGGAGTTGGTGGGAAGTATTTTCCTTTTGCAAGATAAACCGCCGCGGCCCCAAGCGCACCTGTTACAAAGATTGAATCTCCTGCCTGAGCCCCTGATCTCAGACACAGGAATTCCGGCTCTACTTCGCCTATTACGCACATATCAATTATGACGCCAGAGGGGGAGAAGTTTGTATCACCTCCAAGAACTTTTACATTATATTCTTCCGCAAGCGCCTGCAGCCCTTTATAAATCTCGTCAACATCTTCAACTCTTATTTTCTTATTCAGCCCGAGATTGACAAGGCAGAACTTTGGCACTCCCCCCATTGCCGCAATATCACTCAGATTTACCGCCAGTGCTTTATGTCCTATCTGTGAGAAACTCATTGCCTGGAGAGTAAAATGCACATTCTCTATCAGCATATCTGTTGTGATGAGTGTGTAGTTCCTCCCATCGGATTTTATAACCGCTGCATCATCTCCGATGCCTGCTATAATATGTGGGTCTTTTGTGTCAATTTTCTTCTTGATTCGTTCAATAAGCCCCACTTCACCTATTTCATTTAGATTCACTTCATCATCTCCTTGAAGCTCTTTTCATACGGGGGATAAGCAATGCCCTTCTCGGTTATTATTGCTGTTATAAGGTGAGAAGGAGTGATATCAAAAGCAGGGGAATAAACCTTTATCCCTTCTGCTGTAATGCGTTTCCCGAACCAATGTGTTACTTCTTCAGCATCTCTTTCCTCAATGGGGATTTCTTTTCCTGTTGAAAGACTTAAATCAAGAGTTGATGTTGGAGCCGCTACGTAAAGAGGAATGTCATGAGCTTTTGCAAGTATTGCAAGGTTGTAACTGCCGATTTTATTCGCTGTATCCCCATTGGATGCAATTCTATCTGCCCCGATTAAAACTTTTTTGATTTTGCCCTGTTTCATCACAACTGCGGCTGTATTATCACATATAAGTGTTACATCAATTTTTGCCTGCTTCAATTCCCATGTTGTAAGTCTCGCTCCCTGAAGCAGTGGTCTTGTCTCATCGGCGTAGACACTTATTTTTTTACCGAGCTCAACTGCTTTATATATGATACCCAGCGCTGTTCCATAATCGGCTGTGGCAAGTGCTCCTGCGTTGCAGTGAGTCAGAACTGTATCACCGTCTTCAAGCAAATCTGCTCCATGAAGACCTATTTGTCTGCATACCTTCCTATCTTCTTCAAGGATACTCAATGCGGTCCTGAGCAGTATCTTTTTTATCTCAGACATACTCTTATCACGGTTTGAGAGCGCTGTTTCTCTCATTCTGTTGAGTGCCCAGAAAAGATTAACCGCAGTCGGTCTGGATGTTGATATATAATCTATAATCTCGTTGAGTTCTTTTTCAAACTCATCAAAATTTTGGGCGCCGGAATTCTGAATGCCGATTACCACGCCAAAAGCTCCTGCAATACCAATAGCAGGTGCCCCGCGCACTTTGAGTGTCTTTATAGCATCCCGGATGCATTTTACATCCGAACAGTAGATATAGCTGAGCTCAAGCGGAAGTTTTGTCTGGTCAATAAGTTTTACACGTCCATTATCCCAGCTTATTGTAGAAACTGGTTTACTCATATCCGATTGCCCTGCAAACCTGTCTGAATTTTCTATATTTCCCACGGTAAGTGTCGCAAATATGCGGCTGGGGTTCAACATGTTTTTCAATGCGGACCATTGACTTTACAGCTTCTGGTAGATTTGAGAAAAAAGTCGTTCCTGCTGATAGAATTGCAGTCCCCATTTCTGGCGACCCTGTTTCTGGTTTTATCAAGACTTTTTCCAGAACATTTGCTCTCATCTGTACCCAGTGCGGGTTACCTGGACCTGTTATGCGAATCTCTTCACTCATTTCAAATCCGAGCTCTCTTAGAAATTCGAATATCCATTTCTCAACAAATCCGATTCCTTCAAGATAACCTGAATAAAGGTCATATTTATCATGCGGTTTACCGATTATAAATCCCTGCGCATCAGGATTGAGGAATGGAAATTTTTCGCCCTGCTGAGTTAGAGGATATACAATTAAACTACTTGTTGTTATATGTTCCTGCATCTCCTGGAAATTTTCGCCGGCAAATCTTTCCTCCAGACTTTCCTTTCCAACAGAACTTTCCCCTTCCACAATCCAGGAATCTTCAGGATGAAGGTGCGAATAAATCCTGAAAAGTTTATCCTTGATGAGTTTTGAAGATACTCCTGTAACTCTGAGTTTCCTCCCGAGGTGGGAATTCCACTGTCCCGGCGAGGTTGCTCCTGAGGAAATAAGAAGGGTTAGTTCATCTGTTGTGCCGGCTATTACTTTAGTATGTCCGGGGAGACCGGCCTGCTTTGCGAAAGACTTCTGGACCGAACCAATGACTTCTCCAGGTTTGACCACTTTTGGCAGGTTCTCCGGCAATAGCCCAAACTCGCGGATGAAAACAGGCCACCTCAAATCAATGATATCATAGCCGCTCTTCAGAGCATTTGAAGTGTCAGTAACAAAAAATTCTCCTGTGAGCTTCCCGGCAATGAAATCGGAAACGTTAATAAACTTTCTGGTTTTCCTGTAAATTTCAGCTTTCTGTCTTCTTAGCCAGAGAATCTTTGCCAGTGCAGATGATGGTTCAAACCGGTATCCTAATTTTTTTATGAAATTTTCGCCTTTTTCATTAATGAGCTTTGCTTCTTTTTCAGCGCGGCTATCCTCTCCCACTATAGCCGGATGCAGGGCTTTCCCATCCGCATCAACCGGGATTACTGCTCCTGATGTGGAGCTAACCCCGAGTGCAGCAATTTCTGATGTAAATTGAACCAGTTCCTTCAGACAGCTTATAACTTTCTGCCACAGCATCTCTGGTTCCTGCTCTGCACAGGGTTTGTCTTGAATCCGGATTCTGGACCGGCCCAGCACAGCTCCGGTTTCATCACTCAGAATCCCCCTCACTTCTCTTATCCCAATATAAATCCCAAGAAAATTCGCTGCTCCCCTTCTCATTTCCCTAATTGTATCACAATTTCTCAAAAATCAAATGTGATTTTTATAGATTTTCACATTAGGCAATGATACAATTTATACAGGTTTTTGATAAGGCAATTCTGGAGAATCTAAGCACTGCTAATGCAAAGTAAACTTTGCAACTACACCCTGCATTTCTGATGGCTTAAGAGTTACGAAATTTAAGTGAAAAAGGAAGCGAGAAAGAGATGAAGACTTTTACTGCAGTTCTTCACAAAGAGGGTATGGTTATGTTTTCTTTTTCAAAAGGGAATAAACAACTACTCCGATTATTATAAGGAGAACAAGCGAGAATACAATCCAAAGAATTATTCTCACAGCGATTCCTTTCCCAACAGCTTTTGCTACTTCTTTTGCTTCCTTTGGCGCTATCGGCTCCGGTGCTTCTCCCGATGGTACTCCTTCTTCGGGTAGCGTTATCTCTTCTTCCGGTAGCACTACTTCCTCTTCTGGCGGTGGCTGAATTGTAATACCTAATGAATACTCAGCCACGTTTTTGCTGCCACATCCATCACAAAGAACGGCAACGAAAATTTTTTCGCTTTTCTTTGCAGTCAAAGAAGCTCGAACAATTGCTCCTGGATTTGGAGCGAATACTTGTTTAATTATCACTCTGTCGCTATTGTATATTTTCAAACTCGGGCTTGCCTCGCTCGGTGGAACAACTTTAACAGTTAACATTTCTCCTTTTTTAACGGCCATCTTGTAGAAATCTTTAGTATCTGTGCCCGCTTCTTCTCCTGAAAGATAAGCTTTGTAGTTTCCAGCGGTAATACTCATTGCTTTCTCAAACGTACCTCCGGCATCGGTCTGGCTTCCGGCATCATAATAATTTGTCAACGAGATATCAAATGAGACTGGACCCACATCGTAATCGCTATATCCTGTATGGATATAATATTTGTAAGAATCTTTATCTGTATTTGGCAGCCAAGAAACTGTAATTGATTTCGATCCTCCCTTGCCAACCATATCAAAGTGGCCAAATAATATTGTTCTATCTTCATCGTATAAACTCAGGTTACCCCATCCATGCTTACCAGTCCCAGCACCAAAGGTATACTTAATATTGATTTCCTGGCCCGGTTTTATACCAGCAACACAAAAGTATTCGTTCTCTTCTAAGACGCCCCTTTGATAACTTCCAGGTTTTATCTTAACCGCGGTTTCAAAACTGTTACCACCCCTCGGTAATGCTTGAGCCGCTTCCATAGATGAAGAAGGCATCTTATAGTCCTCTGCTCTGCCGGCAACAACGAAAATCCCCAATATAAGCACTATCAGAAAGATTTGTAGTACTTTCGACAAAATTTCCGTCCTCATTTCATTTGCCTCCTCTGGTTGTCTTGCCCTGTGTTCATTGTTATCATAACACAACTTTTGTTATCTGCGAAAATCTATCTAAATAGTTTCATTAACTGCTCATTTTTAATTTTGTCACATTGCGGGAGCGATGTAAAGAAAAAAATCCCAACCTTCGTCCTTCTGAGCAAGACCTCATTTCTTCCGTACGAAGTCGGCAATAATTTCCCAATTCACAACGGATTTATCCTTGCACTGTTGGTTTAGAGTGGGTATAATTACTCTTGTAGATTGAAAAGTGAGTGTTGTAAATGGGTAAGATAGCTGCGATAGCAAAGAATGCGCTTACTGAGACGGTGCGGCAGCCGGTCTTTGTAATTATTCTTGGGATTGGCGCCTTTATGATTGCGCTGAGTCCGTCTTTTGCAATGTTCACATTGATGGACGATGTGAAACTGCTCAAGGATATGGGGCTTGCAACAATATTGCTTACAGGTCTTCTTCAGGCGGCATTTTCTGCTGGAAATGTCATTTCAAATGAGATGGAAAACAAAACCATCCTGACGGTTCTGACAAAACCCGTATCAAAAGCGCAGTTCATTCTCGGCAAATTCACCGGTATTGCACTCGCTCTAATTGCATCCGCATATCTTCTAACTTTAATCCTTATACTGACAGTCAGAATAGGGGTTCCGGAGGCGGCATATATAAAACTTCATCGTCCTGTTATTTATGGAGAAATTTTTGCTTTTACCGTTGGTATTCTTCTCGCAGCTCTTGCCAACTATTTTCATGACCGTCCATTCTGCAGTTCCTGTTTTGGATATTCTATTCTGAGTTTCAGTTTTATGTTTGTGCTGCTCGGCTTCATTGATAAGGATTTGAATTTTCAGAGGTTCTGTGCCGATGTTGACATTCAGGTAGTGGCAGCAAGCTATCTGATACTTGTTGCTCTTTTGAGTATTGCGGCGGTGGCGGTTGCTATATCAACCAGATTCAGCGTCGTTCTGACTGTTGGGTTCTGCGCATCTATCTTTCTGCTCGGGCTTCTTTCAGACCATATATTTGGAAGGTTTGATAACATCTTTGCGAGAGCCGCATATGTGCTGATACCTAATATGCAGGTATTCTGGATGGCAGATATGATAGTGGCTGGTGAGACGATTCCCGCTAAGTATGTTTTGGGAGCCAGCGGATACGGATTTTTCTATTCAGCAGCTATCCTTTTAATATCCATAGTGCTTTTTGAGGGAAGGGAAAGCGTATGAAGGTAGCTTTTTTTGGTTTTGTATTACATATAATATTCTCATGTCTATCAGCTTTTCTCGGTATCTGGAGCGGGACCCAATCTCCGGTTCTTCTGTCTCTTCTTATCTTTGGGTCCGGACTTATCTGGGGAGTTGTATTCATCCACCTGAGACAGAAGTTTCTTGTAACTGTTGAAGAGGATAATGTCAAAGCTCTGAAGGAGAAAGCGCCAAAAAGTTCACATCTTTTTGAAGATGAGAGTTATGACTCTTTCAGTGCAAAGGTGCGCCTCAGACAAATGGAGCGGTGGTTCTTACCCGGCGTTTCTCTCCTGATAGCATTCTACATGGCTGCTGTGCCTCTTCTGAAATTTGCAGGTATTTTCCCCTTGTTAGAAGCCGGCATTGGAAGAACTGCTGCCGCGGCAGCTGGAGTTGCCGGAATTGCGTTTGTTCTGTTTATTTTTGGGAGATATGCAAGTGGGCTTGCGACTGCTGCACGGTGGAGGTTAATTGAGGCAGGTGGAGCAATATCCATACTCTGCGCAATATGTTCCATAGCAGTTTCCTGTGGATTGGTAACGATTTATTTAGGATTGCCGAAGGTTGAAAAATTTATTTCTTTCGCAATTCCGCTGGTGGCAGGAATACTGGGAATTGAGCTGGTTTTGAACTTTATCCTCCATATTTACAGGCCAAGGGTCCCGTCTCTTGAATATCATCCGCCGTATTCCAGCAGGATGCTCAGGATGCTGGCGAGACCTTCCGGAGCGCTCAAAACAGTAGCTGAAGCTCTGGACTACCAGTTCGGACTTGAAATTTCCCAGACGTGGTTCTACAGATTCCTTGAAAGGGCGATAGCGCCAATCATCCTTTTCCAGATAATTGCATTTTACGGTCTCACATGTATAGTTGTTGTCAATCCGGAAGAGACTGCAATAGTGGAAAGATTCGGGAGTCCCGCTGACGATATACTTGAGCCGGGACTTCATTTCAAATTACCGTGGCCTGTTGAGAGTGTTTTCAAATATCCGACGAGACGAATTGAGACGGTGACAATAGGTGTGCATGGAGAGCGTGGAAGACATGAAGCGCATGGAGCGCACAGGGATGTAATTTTGTGGACTGTGGAACATGGCTGCGGCGTGAATAATCTCATTGTTGCCAGCAGTGAGACAGTTTCAGGGGAAAGGGAAGATTTAGAGGCTGTCCCTGTTAATTTTTTGAACACCTCTGTTGATATTCAATATCGCATAAATGATTTACGGACTTTTCTCTATAAAAAACAGGACCCTGTGAAAGTTCTTGAGAGTATCGCGTCAAGGGAACTTGTGCGCTTCATGGTGAGCGTTGACTTATTTGACATAATGGGCCCGGGTAGATTACAGGCTTCAAAACATCTGGCTCGTCGTATAGCAGATGCGTGTGAGCACGCGGAACTTGGGCTGGAAATATTATATGTTGGTTTTGAAAATGTTCATCCTCCTGTAGAGGTTGCAGGTGCCTTTGAGGAAGTGGTGGGGGCAATTGAGGAGAAACATACAAGTGTACTTGCGGCGGAATCTTACAGAAACAAAATCATCCCATTAGCTGAGTATCAGGAAAAGGTGCTGAAAACGGAAGCTTCTGCGTACAAGTTCCGCCGGCAAACGGTGGCAGGTGCGAGAGCAGAGCAGTTCATGAAACAATATTCCGCAGACAAATCTTGCAAGAAGGTTTATCGAATGAGAAAGTTTCTGGATGCGCTTGAAGAAAAGCTGAAGAACCTCAGGAAATATGTTGTGCCTGAGAAAGCTAAAGCTCATCAGGTTACAATTGTAGATATGAAAGAGAAACTCAGACCTGAACTTCTGGATATTGATTTGACAGAAATGGAGGAGTAAATGATGAAAAAGAACATTTTTACAATTATAACTGCTGGAATAATTCTCGTAATTCTCGCGCTTTACCTTATTGCTTTCCAGGTAAGGCTCAATGAGCAGGTTGTCCTTACAACATTTGGCAGACCTGTTCTTGTTTTGAGTGAACCGGGGCTTTACTGGAAATGGCCATGGCCAATACAATCTCTCTACAGATTTGATTCTCGCCTGAAGGTTCTTGACAGCAAATTTGAGGAAACATATACGAGGGATGGCAAAAACCTCATTATTACTGCATCTCTTGCCTGGAGGATTCAGAACCCTCTTAAATTCTTAGAGAGTGTTGGGACAGAACTTGAAGCTGAGAAAAATTTGCAGAGCGTTCTGAGGAATTATAAAAATGCAGTTATAGGAAGACATCCCCTGAACCATTTTATATCTACAGATTCCGGGAGCTTACAGTTTGATGAGATTGAAGAGGAGATGCTAAAACTTGTCTCAACCGAGACTGAGGAACGGTATGGTATTGGTGTTGAGTTTGTCAGGATAAAACAGATGGCGCTTCCTGAGGATACAACTGCGAAGGTTTTTGAGCGGATGAGGAAGGAGAGAGAACGGATTGCAGAACGCTACCGCGCTGAAGGTGAGGGTGAAGCGAATAAGATCAGAGCTGAGGCAGAAAGTGAGAGAGACAGAATTCTTGCAATGGCGGAGGCGGAAGCAAAGAGAATAATGGGTGAAGGGGATGCGCTTGCGGCAAAGTATTATGGTGTTTTTTCAGAAAACGAAGAACTTGCAATATTCCTCAGGAAACTTGATGCTTTAAGAGATACGCTTAAAGAGAAAACAACAATTGTCCTGGATACCGGTATGCCTCCATATGATTTGCTGGAAGGAATGCCTGAATTAAATGAGTGATGAAATGAACGGTGGGGAAAATCAAGCGCCCGGGGGGACGGTTGAGGTTGCGAGGAGTTCTCTCTCAGATGCTCTGAGACTCAGCTTTAACATTCTGAAAGTGATTATGGCAGGAGTTTTAATTCTTTATTTGACATCCGGGATATTTGTTGTAGAGCAGCATGAAGCCGGGATTGTACTCAGGTTTGGAGCGATGGCGGGGACTGTTCTTGAACCTGGTCTGCACTGGGCATGGCCTTTCCCCATTGATGAGCACATAATCATACCTGTGGCGCGTGTTCACAGTATAGAGGTATCCTTTATGCCCGGAGAGCTGGAGAAGACGCGGGGAGGGCAAAGGAAAGTGGCTGACAAGTTATATCCGGGGTTAGATGAATACTGTCTCACAGGGGATGGGAATATAGTCCATTCAGGATGGGCAATTAGATACACAATAGCTGACCCCGTAGCTTATATTACTTCTGCGGAGGAGCCGGAAAAAGTGCTTGCGATAATTGCGAAGAATTCTGTTATTCGTGAAACTTCTAATTTTGGAGTGGATGAGGCGCTCAGAACAAACGTTGATGAGTTGAGGAGAAAGGTGCAGGTTGGTATCCTCGGGGAGCTTGAACGCAGGAATATCGGTCTTTTCATTGAAGGTGTTGACCTGAGAGAAATGATGCCTCCACAGCAGGTGAGGGACGCATTCAATTCTGTGATCCGTGCTGAGCAGGAGAGTAGTAAAAATATAAATTCTGCGCGTGCCTACGCAAGCCGTATAGTCAATGAAGTCAAAGGCGAAGCCGCAAGAGTGATATCAGAGGCAGCAACATACAAAACAAGGGTAGTTGAATCTGCGAAGGCGGATGCGCAGTATCTGCAGGACCTTTTGCGAGAATATCCCGGGGAGCCGGAAAGACTCAATGTTTTTCTGAATCAGCTCTACCAGGAAGTGATTGGAGAGGTTATAGCTGGAACTGAGGAAAGATTTATTATCGGGAAGGGCGATGAAGGAGAAATCAGGTATATCATTGGACCGGAAAAATAAAGAACCTGTTGAGGCAAGAGAGCGGAGGGTAATGCTCCGCCTGACAGGAACTTTTCTTGGGGCGGCTCTTGTAATTAACTCGTTCCTTGCGGATGCTTTTTTCGGTGAAGCTCAAATCAGCGCTATAAGCGCTATGATTGGAGCGGTTATTTTGAGTGTTCCAATTATTTGGAATGCGGCAGGCGGCCTTATTCGCGGTGAACAGAGGATGTCTGAACTTGTAGCGCTGGCTCTCATTGCCTGTTTTGCACTTCAAGATTATCAGACAGCAGGTATTGTGGCTTTCTTTATGCTGATAGCAGAACTTGTGGAAAGGAGGGCGGCTATTGGAGCTCACGCCGCACTTGAGAAATTAGTTGTTTTAAGTCCGAGAAAGGCAAGATTTTTGAGAGAAGATGGGTCTGAAGTGGAAATTCCTGCGGAGAAACTTTCTCCGGGACAAATCATATTAATACGTCCTGGTGAAAACGTGCCTGCAGATGGTGTGATTCTTGAGGGAGCAAGTGCAATAAATGAAGCGACAATTACAGGAGAGTCTATGCCGGCTGATAAGACTGAAGGGGATGATATATTTGCAGGCACAACTAATCTCACTTCTCTTCTGAGGGTCAGGGTGATAAGGGCAGGAACGGAAACGATTCTTGGAAGAGTCAGAACGCTGATAATTCAGGCTCAAGAGACGAGACTCCCAATAATGCGTATGATGGACCGCTACATGGGCTGGTATACGCCTGTTGTAGTAATGGTTGCAGGGACAATATTTTTCTTCACACGCGAGACAACAAGAGCAATCACGGCTCTTGTTGTCAGCTGCCCAACTGCGGTAATACTCGCAATGCCAACAGCAATGGTGGCCGCTCTTGCGTGTGCGGCGAGGATGGGTGTCCTTATCAAAAATGTCGGGGATATTGAACTGGCAGGGGGGCTGACTGCAATTGCATTTGATAAGACAGGAACACTTACAACCGGGGAGCTTGCTGTGAAACGCCTTCTCCCTGCGGGAAATGTTTCTGCTGAGGAACTTCTCAGGATAGCCGGTTCGGTTGAAAGGCATAGTAATCACCCGATGGCTAAGGCGATTGTTCAGGTAGCGAAAGAAGCGGAACTTGAATTTGATGAATGCAGGGATTTCAAGGAGGTAGCAGGGAGAGGCGTGACGGCAGTTCTCAAAGGGGAGGCAGTCCACATTGGCAGGGAGCGATGGTTAGCCGAGCAGGGTGTTGACACGAATCTCATTCAGAGCAGCGGAATGGAAGGGCTGAGCGCTCTTTTCGTAGCGAAGGGTGGGAAGTGTATAGGTTGTGTCGGGCTTGAGGACAGGACGAGGTCTGGGGCGAGGGATGCAGTTGATGAACTCAAAAAACTCGGGCTCAGAGAGGTGATGATGTTTACCGGTGATAAGGAACCGGTAGCGAGGAGGGTTTCAGATGAGCTTGGGTGCACTCAGTTTGAAGCTGAATGTCTGCCCGAGAGAAAACTTCAATTAGTCGGTGAGATGAAGAAAAGGGAGCACAGAGTAGCTGTTGTGGGTGATGGTGTGAATGATGCGCCTGCGCTGGCGGCTGGAGATATCGGGGTGGCAATGGGCGCTGCAGGGAGTGATGTAGCGATAAACAGTGCGACAATTGCTCTTATGAGCTCTGATTTGGGGCGGCTGCCTTTTCTGATAAAACTCTCACGGAGGGCGATGCGAATTGTCTATCAGAATCTTGCCTTTGCAGTCTTATGCATAATTGGTGGATTGACACTTTCTGGCGCGGGGATTCTTACCCCGATTATAGCGGCTATTTTCTACATGGTTATTTCATTAGTAGTTGTGTTCAACAGCGCACGCCTTGTTGGATACACCCAGTGAAGTTGAATTTCTGAATATGAAACCTGTTATTGAGACTATAGGGCTGACAAAAGTATTCAAGGATTTCTGGCACAGAGACAAGGTCCGAGCCGTTGATAATTTAAACCTTACCGTACATGGCGGCGAAGTATTTGGTTTGCTTGGTCCAAATGGTTCTGGTAAAACCACAGCGATAAAACTCATGCTCGGACTTCTTTTCCCCACTTCGGGGATTGTAAGGATTTTCGGATTATCTCCAAGGGATAGCCTGTCAAAAACACGCGTCGGTTTCCTCCCTGAAGAGTCCTATTTCTACAACTATCTCAATGCCGGCGAGACCCTGGATTTTTATGGGCGGCTTTTTGAACTGCCCTCAGGTGAACGAAAGAAGCGCGGGGAGAAACTCCTGAAGATGTTAGGGTTAGCTCCATCAAGAACCCGCCCCGTGGGCGAGTATTCAAAAGGTATGGCGAGGAGAATCGGCTTTGCGCAGGCTCTGATTAATGACCCTGACCTCCTGATTCTTGATGAGGCAACAAGTGGACTTGACCCGGTAGGGAGGCGGGAGGTGAAAGACCTCATTCTGAAGCTGAAAAAGAGAGGAAAAACTGTTTTTCTCTCAAGTCACCTCCTTGCTGATGTTGAAGACGTGTGTGATAGAATCGCAATCCTCTACGAAGGCAGGTTAATTGCAGAGGGGAAAGTAGATGAACTCCTCACAATGAAGGATGTTACTCAGATTTCAGCATCTAACATTTCCAAAGAAACAGTCGAAAAGGTTCTAAACATTATAAATGAAGAGGAGAAAGGGGCTGAGGCAGAACTAACAAAGCCGATGGAATCTCTGGAAGAGTTTTTCCTTGAAACAGTCCACAGTTTTGAGTCTCCAGGAGGGAAAGAGCAGATAACCCGGACTGAAGAAGCTGAGTCACCACCACCCAGGAAGTCTGTCATCAAAAGACTAACAGAGAACGAATGAAATTACTGGCTATTGCAATTAACACAATTCGTCACGGGATGAGGATGAAACTTGTAATAGCATTTGTGTTTTTCCTCATAGCAGTAGTTGTCTCAATCCCATTTACCCTGGAAAGTGATACACAGAAAGGGAAGGTTCAGATAACACTTGCCTATTCGCTCAGCGTTCTGAACATTGTTCTATCTCTTCTGACGATATTCCTGTCAACTTCAACGTTCTGTGCTGATATCCGCGATAAGACTATATTCACAATTGACACAAAACCTGTGAGGAGATGGGAAGTTCTCGCAGGGAAATGGGTTGGTGTGGTGGCGCTTAATATGGTACTGCTTGTATGCGCGGGAGGAGCAATTTATGGACTTGTGAAATATATTGCAAGACCCGTTGAAGGGGGGGAGCAGGAGCAATTTAAGATCAAAACGCAGGTTGTGACTGCGAGGGTAGAGACAAAACCGAAAGCTATTGAGGGTAAAAAGTCTACATTTGTTGTCCTGCCGCACCATGAGCGGGAATGGGAATTTCACGGGATAAAACCGTCTGAGGACATCATTCATATAAAGTTCAGAAATTTCTCCTCAGGTGCTCCAAATGTTGAAATAGCCGGCGTCTGGACAGTTGGGAATATGGAGAGGGGTTTTTACCGGCAGACAACTGCCTTCCCTGGGGGGACATTTCATGAATTTCAGGTTCCTGCGTCAGTTGTTTCTCCTGAGGGAAGACTCAATGTGAAGTTTATGAACATTTCCCCGAGCGGTGTTACAGCAATATTCCCTCATGACGATGTAATTGTTCTTTACCGCGCGGGTGGATTTGGCGGGAACTTGTTTCGCGGGATACTTCTGATACTTTTGAGAGTTACTTTTATTTCGGCTGTTGGATTGGCTTCATCTACATTTCTGACATTCCCTGTAGCGACATTGCTTTCTATATTTGTACTTGTGATGAGTCTCAGTTTTCCGTTTATTGATGCGCTTCTAAAACAGAGTTTTTTATTTCCTGAGGTGGGATTGGACTCCGGTCACACTGGATTGACCACTGCATTTGTAAGAAAATTTTTGGCAGCCGGATTGAAGGTTTTCCCGGATTTGAGAGCATACGACCCTGTCCCATATGTAGTAAGCGGCATTTTAATTAGATGGGCTGTGGTTTTGAAGGGATTTGCGGCAATAGTTTTATTACGCTGTGGGATGATTGGAGTTATTGCGCATCTTATATTCAACCGTCGTGAGCTGGCAAATATGGGATACCTGTGAGGCAATATGAAGCGTGTAGTTATTCTTCTTCTCATAGTAGTGTTTTTCTCCCTTACACACCTGTGTTTGGGGAAGCTGAATGAGGGAAGAGATGAGTTCCAACTTTTGTCATCGCCTTTTGAAAGCGCTCCACCTGAACTTGTCCTTGCGACAACGGCTCTTGGAGGATTTCGCGGCATTATTGTGGACTATCTCTGGATCAGGGCGATGGAGTTACAACGCTCAGGCAAATTCTTTGAACTGGTCCAGATTTATGATTGGATAGGGAAGATGGAGCCGAGAATGGAGATGGTCTGGGGGCATAATGCATGGAACATGGCTTATAATATATCAGTGGAATTGCCGTCTGCGGAGGAACGCTGGACCTGGATAAAACGCGGGATTGAATTGTTGAGAGATGAGGGGTTAAAATATAATCCGAGAAGCACTCTGCTTTACCGCGAACTTGCGTGGATATATCTTCATAAGATTGGCAAGTTTCATGATAGGTTTCACTGGTATTACAAGATGAAACTTTCTGAAGAGATGGAGGAGTTGAAACTTGAACCGGAGCGTATGTTGGAACTGACGGAAATTTATGGGCCGCTTGACTGGAGGCTGGCACAGTCCCATGCTATATACTGGCTTACAAAGGGAGTTGAGGTTTCCGGGGAAGAACAAGCTCTCAACTACGACAGACTCATCCTTCACGCAGTCATTAGCTTGTGTGAGACAGGGAGGTTTGTCAGAACACCTGCGGGGTTTATTCTAACAGAACCGGATTTCAGGTTCTTAGATACTGCAGACCGCCTCTACCGTGAGATGATGGAGAAGTACGGAAGAGAAACTGGGTTAGCATCAGCACATGAAAATTTTCTTCAATCATCTGTGATGCTTCTTTATACCTATGGTCAGAACAGGAAATCTCTTGAGTGCTACAGGAGACTGCGGAAATTAAACCCTGTTCACTATCGTCTGCCCTTTGAAGACTATATATTCGCCCGTATAAGAGAAAATATCAAGGGAGCTTCTCCGCTTGAAATGTCAGCGCTGATTCATGGGATATTGAGACAGGCACTTATGTCGCTTGCAATTGGTGATGATGAGAAATCAGCCGGGCTTGAGAATCTTGCGAAGCTTATATGGAAAAAGTATATGGAGAAATATGGTGATAACGAGAATTATAGATTACCCCCGTTCAAGGTAATGAGGGATTCCGTTGTGAAGCGAGTTCTTGAGGGAGAGTTCCCTCAAAACTTGCAGAACCGTCTCAGGGAAAGACTCGGGTATGTTAGCGAAACTTCAGAATAAACTCATAGCGGCTTTTTTGTTCATAGGGCTTATCCCGATGCTTCTATCAACAGTCATCGTAGTCAGTATGAATGCAAAAAGGCTTGAGAAGCAAAAGGAGAGTGATATCAGGAAAGCGTCTGAGAAGACAATGAAAATAGTCCAGGATTATGAAAACCGTGCTGAACAGATTGCGAAATTCTTGATTGATAATCCAGGTTTTATAGCTTCCCTGCGCAGTGGAGAGACACCGCGGGTAATTCAGACAGGGCACCCTCTTATCCTGTGGGTGGTAGATGGGGGGAAGAAGAATTCATATGGGAAGGATATCATCCAGCTTGAGAAGCCGGAAGCTCTAATTGCGGGTGCAGTTACCTCCGTATCTTATGATGGGAACTATCTCGGCGATTTAATAATCGGTTATCAGCTCGGGAAAAGTTTTGCGCAGGATATGTCCCTTCTTACTGATGTTGAAGTTAATGTTCTTTATAGGAAAGGTGAATCACGCCGGACTCCCGGCACACAGGTAGAGTTGATGGAGGAAGCTTTCCGTCGGGGGGAAGCTTATTATGATAAGAACGCTTTGTTTCAGGGAGTGAAATATGAGGCGTATTATCAGCCTCTCAGAACCGGAGAAGGCAGGATTGCCGGTATGATTTTCTTCGGTATTCCAAAACGCTACGGGTTTTCGGAAACTACGACCACGTGGTATTTTTTCCCGGTTTTGCTCGGACTTTGCATTATTATGGCAGGGGGTCTTGGTTATGCAATGGCAAAACATATATCCAACCCTATCAGACTATTTGCAAGGGGTGTGCACGCAGTAGCGGAAGGAGATTTGGATCAGGAAATGAATATCAGGTCAAGTGAGGAACTTGCAGAATTAAGCAATGCATTCAACCATATGACAGGCAAGCTGAGAGAGTTGAGACAGCTTGAAGAAGAATTGCGGAGGAAGGATAGGCTCGCCGCGCTCGGGGAACTATCTGCTGGTGTGGCTCATGAAATAAGAAATCCGCTTGGAATTATCAAAAGCTCAGCTCAGGTTCTAAAGAAAAATGCCGGAGGGGATGAGAAAGCGAAGGAACTGACGAGTTTCATAATGGAAGAGGTTGATAGATTAGACAGAGTTGTCAGTAATTTCCTGGATTTTGCAAGACCGAGAAAATTGAATCTGGAAGAAGGAAGAATAGAGGATATTGTGGAGAGGAGTCTTCATCTTGCAGAACCAAGGTTATCGGGTGCGCATATCAAAATTGAAAAAGATTTTGAAGCTCACATGCCTCCGGCAAAAGTTGATTCGGAACAGCTTTCGCAGGCATTTTTAAATCTGATAATAAATGCTGTCGAATCAATGCCGGATGGAGGGAAGCTTGCAGTTAAGATAGGTTCTCATCGGAATTATGTTGAGGTAAGTTTTGCTGATACAGGTATTGGTATTCCAGGAGAAATACTCGGGAAGATTTTCAACCCGTTTTTTTCTACAAGGGATGAAGGGTCGGGGTTAGGACTTTCGATTGTCCATAAAATTATTGAAACTCACAACGGGATAATTACCGTTAAAAGCAGGATTAATGAGGGAAGTGTTTTCACAGTAAGGCTAAAAAAATAGGGACAGAGGAAAGAAAGTTGTGAGCGGAGCGGTGAATATTCTTGTGGTTGATGATGAACTGAAGATGCGCCGGGTCTTGCAGATAGCTCTTGAGGAGGAAGGGTATTCTGTGGCAGAAGCAAAAAATGGGGAAGAAGCTATAAAAAAGATTTCCGAAGCTGCATTTCATCTTGTTATTGCGGACATGAAAATGCCCGTGATGGACGGAATGGAACTGCTCAGGAGAATCAGAGAACTTGATGAGAAACTGCCTGTCATTATAATGACTGCCTACGGGACTGTTGCGACAGCAGTGGAAGCTATGAAGCAGGGCGCATACGATTATATTCTCAAGCCTTTTGATGTAGAGGAAATGAAACTTATAGTGTCAAGAGCTCTAAATGTAGAGCGCCTCGTCAAAGAGAAAGAATTTCAACAGGAGGAGCTAAAAACTAAATTCAATATAATCAGCGCAAGCCCGCAGATACAGGAAGTCTCTGAACTTATCGGAAAAGTAGCTGATATAAAAAGCACGGTTCTTATATGTGGTGAGAGTGGCACAGGGAAAGAACTTGTTGCCCGAGCTATACATTTCGGCGGGAAAAGAGCTGAGAGGCCATTTATTGTTGTCAATTGTGCGGCTCTTTCAGAAACACTTCTTGAATCAGAATTATTCGGACATGTTAAGGGAGCTTTCACAGGTGCTCATACGGACCATAGGGGGAGATTTGAACTGGCTGATGGGGGGAGCCTTTTTCTGGATGAGGTTGGTGCTATGAGTCAGGCTCTTCAGAGTAGTTTGCTGAGGGTGATTGAGACAAAGGAGTTTGAGAGGGTTGGCGGGACAAGAACTATTCGGGTTGATGTGCGGATTATTGCGGCAACGAATATGGATTTAAAGAAGGCAATAGGGGAAGGGACTTTTCGTGAAGACCTGTATTATCGTTTAAATGTAGTTCCGATTGAGTTAGCGCCTTTAAGGGAGAGACCGGAAGATATCCCCCTTCTTGCGAAGTATTTCCTGAGTCTATACAGTCGCGAGCTCAGGAAAGAGATAAAAGAGATTTCACCGTCTGCAATGAAGCTGCTATCCAGTTATGACTGGCCTGGTAATGTCAGGGAACTGGAAAATGTTATAGAGAGGGCTGTTGTCCTCGCGAGAGGAAAAATCCTCCAGAATAAAGATCTTCCTCTTGACCTTTCACTCAGGAAGTGGGATAATATTAAGATAGATTCGTATCAGGATGCGAAAAAAGAAGTTCTTGAATCGTTTGAGAGAGAATTTTTTACAGGGATACTCAGAGCTACTGGTGGGAATATAACAGAAGCCGCTAAGCTTTCAGGTATGGATAGAAAAAATTTTTATGAGAAGTTGAAGAAGTTAGACATAGAACCAAAATCAGGCATGTAGTAAAAATACCACATAATCTGCCTGACGGTGGGTAGGTAGATAGAGCAGGGAAAGGAAAATGGGTAGACGCAAGTTGTCCTACAATGGGGGCTTAGGAAGGAGCTTCATCCGGGGTGTGTGCAACTGGCACGGAAATTGCTGTCTTGTTGTGATGGATTACCCGAGATTAGATTTGGCTTCTTCAGTGGAGAGAAAAGCCCTCAAAGGGCAGAGTTTGCTCGGTTCCTTCTTTACTCTGCCCTCTCTGCTGAACCAGGGAGTTAGATAGATGTTAGTTTCATTGAAAGAAATAGCTTCGCTTGTTGATGGCGAGATAGTTGGGGATGAGGATATAGTCATCAGCGGAGTTGCCGGGATAAAGGAAGCTAAGGAGGGCGAGCTAACCTTCGTAGCCAATTCCAAATACGCATCGCTGATGAATTTAACCAATGCGTCGGCTGTTATTGTCTCCAGGGATGTGCAGAATGGCCGCAGAGCACTTGTGCGGGCTGATGACCCGTATTTAGCTTTTACAAAGGTGATGGAACTCTGGGCAAACGGTAATGGAGAACCAGGTCCTCCAGTTGGAGTTCATCCAACGGTTGTTATTGGTAGGGGAGTAAAGTTTGGTAAGCGAGTATCAGTCCAGGCATATGTTGTTCTGGAAGATCAAGTTGAGATTGGTGATGATGTCATAATTTCCCCTCAGGTATGTGTCGGCAGAAAATCCAGGATTGGAAATGAGACACTTGTCTACCCCCGCGTAACAATCAGGGAGAAGATAACCATAGGTAAAAGATGTATTATACACAGCGGAACTGTAATAGGCAGCGATGGGTTTGGATTTGCTCCCGTGAAAGGGGTTCACCACAAGGTTCCACAAATCGGGACCGTGATTATAGAAGATGACGTGGAAATCGGGGCGAACGTAACAATAGACAGAGCAACCATTGGGAAAACTCTCATCGGGAAAGGAACGAAGATAGATAATCTCGTCCAGATTGCTCATAATGTAGTTATAGGTGAGAATTCCATTATTGTTGCTCAGGTTGGAATTTCCGGTACCGCAGTTCTCGGGAAGGGAGTAACCGTCGCAGGGCAAGCAGGAATTGCCGGGCACTTAACTGTCGGTGATAATGCTACGGTTGCCGCAAGAGCAGGAGTTACGAAGAGTGTCCCGCCAAATTCATGTGTTTCAGGTTTCCCCGCAAAACCTCATGAGGAAGAGAAACGGCTGAAAGCAAATTTCCGGAGAGTGCCGCAACTTATAAAAACTGTTCGGGAACTGGAGCGAAAACTCCGCACCCTTGAAGAGAAAACCAAGTAGCCTCTTTCTACCCCCTATCTTAATTCATCTCATTCTTCCTGTATTGACTTGTTTCCTCTATGTGATATAATCGCATTCTGTGAGGGATAAATAGATATGCTGAGAATACTTAGAAAACAAATGAAGGGGATACTCTGGGCTACTATAATAGTTATAATCCCGAGTTTCATAATATTCTATGGCTCCAGGCGTATTCGTGGGACTCGAACACCAGCATCCGTTGGAGAGGTATATGGCAGAAAAATTTCATTTAATGAATACCGCAGGTCTTTATACTGGGTGACAAGCCTGGCTGTGATGCGCTATGGCAGGCAGTTTGATGAGGTTGCGAAATTCCTCAATCTGGAAAAGGAGGCGTGGGAAAACATTATCCTGCTAAAATACGCAGAGCTTAAAGGTATAAGAGCGAGCGATAGTGAACTTGTTTCCGTAGTGAGTTCAGTCCCTGCATTTCAAAAAGATGGCAAGTTTGATAATGAAATCTATCGCGCTGTATTGCGAGAACATTTCGGGGTTGGGCCGGAATATTTCGAGGATGGGATGAGGACGGAAGTTTCTATATCCAAACTAAGGCGTAGTATTACTAACTGCGTAAAGCTCACACAACAGGAATTGAGACAGTACTATAGATTCGCGAATGAAGAGGTAAAAGTGAAATATGTTCTTTTTAAATCCTGTGATTTTGAGAAGGAGGTAAGCATAACTGAGAAACAGATCAGGGATTATTTTGAATCACATCGTGAGGAGTTCAGACTGCCCGAGAAGGTGAAATTAGAATATGTTTTCTTTAAACCTGGAGATGTGAAAGTGGAGGGTGCGTTGGAGAAAGCTGAGGAAGAAGGGGAGGAACTTCTATCTCTACTTGAGGAAGGGGAAAGAAGTTGGGATGAGCTGAAGGCTGAAGAAACAGACTACCTTGAGAAAGGCAGTACCGGAACTGTGCCCCCAGGATGTATTGACACAGCCTTTTCTATGGAAGTTGGAGAAGTCAGTGATTTGATAAGAGCGGGAGAGGGTTTCTATGTAGTGAAGCTGGTTGATAGGAAAGAAAGTTCTCTCCCTGAGAACTTGCAGGATGCCGCAGAGAGAGTGGAGGAAAAATTGAGAAGGATTGAATCTTCGAAACTCGCTCGGTCTAAAGCGGAACGCTGTCTGCATACATTGAGGGAGAAAAAGGATATTACCGCTATCGCAAGGAAATATTCAATGAAGGTAACGGATACAGATTTCTTCACACGAAATGGCTATATCAAGGAGTTAGGAGTTGTACCCGGGTTCAGGCGTGTTGCATTCAGTTTGAGTGAAGACAGCCCGTTTGATATGGTGGGAATCCCATTAGGATTCTGTGTTCTAAGGTTTGGGGAGAGGAAAAACATTGATGAGAAAAAATTCAGTGAAGAGGAAGACAAACTCTACAGAATTCTGCTTGAGGGCAAAAGGGAGAGAATATTCCGGGATTGGTTCTGGTTATTGAAAGAAAGGGCAAGTTTCCGTATTACTTATACCTCTTCACCTCAAACCGATAAGTTTTAACAGGTTCCCCTTCTCCGATTCCTGCTTTCTGCCTGGCAATAGAGAGTTGATGTTCAACTGTATCCACTCCTTCCAGGTCAGGTAGTAGTAAGCCTCTTCTCCCCCCGGATTCAACAATCACTCCATATCGTTTTGGCTCAAGGTCTTTCGTATCGGCAACGGGTTCAGGTTTTGTGAGTACATCCACTGAGTAGCTGAGCTCAGGTAGTTCATCGGGTCTGACTGGCGGGAATCTCGGGTCTCTAATTGCGGCACTGATTGCATTATGAGTGATTTCAAGCGCTACGTTTGGCTGGGTTGGTTCAAAAGTGCCAATGCAGCCGCGAAGTTCTCCGTGTTTTTTCAATGAGACAAATACCCCTGCCCTCTCCTGCATTTCATCTGCAAGTGCGGCGGGTTGCGTGATTATTCTTCCTTCTTCCACGAAGCAGTGTATTGCGTCTATTGCTAACTGAACTAAAGGATGCGCCATTTGAATTATCTCCTATGCTGAGCATTTATTACCTTGACTCCGGCTTCTTTCAATATCTCCCTTGCCAGCTTATCGGGGTAGTTCCCTCCCACCACTACGGTCTTTATTCCTGCATTTATAATCATTTTGGAGCAGACTGAACATGGTTCATGTGTGCAGTACATCGTGCTGCGGTCTATACTCACACCATGAACTGCGGCCTGAATAATTGCATTCTGCTCAGCATGGAGCCCGCGGCAGAGTTCGTGTCTTTCCCCGGGCGGCACTTTTAATTTTTCTCTGAGACAACCAGCTGTATCACAATGTGCAATTCCTGCAGGTGCACCGTTATAGCCTGTTGAGAGAATTTGTTTGTCTCTCACCATGACAGCTCCAACCTGCCTTCTGAGACAGGTTGAACGCTTGGCTACTGTCCGGGCTATTTCAAGGAAATAACTATCCCAGTCTGGACGATGAATACTTTTCTTCAATTTGTTTTACTTTGTTAAGTCTGCGTATGTGTCGTTCATTACCTGTGAAACTTGTGTTTAACCAGACTTGCAGAATATGTTCTAATTTCTCTTCTT
This sequence comes from bacterium, assembly GCA_030606215.1. GTDB lineage: Bacteria > NPL-UPA2 > JAUVJM01 > JAUVJM01 > JAUVJM01 > JAUWGW01. The sequence goes on along the minus strand of JAUWGW010000004.1, from coordinate 20,246 downwards.
CCACCGTCTTTGCACTAAGAACAAGCACATTCGCATCATTGTGTTCGCGACTTAATCGCGCAGTCTCCACATTATTGCATAGAGCGGCTCTCACACCTGGCACTTTATTAGCGGTGATTGACATACCAATACCTGTTGTGCAGATGAGAATTCCTCTCGTCTTTTCTACCTTTGCTGTTTCAGCTACAGGAAGCGCAAAATCGGGATAATCGCATGAGCTGCTGTTTTCTGTGCCGAAATCTTTCACTTCTATTCCTTCTTTCTCAAGGTATTTTTTAACCTTCTTTTTCAGTTCCCATCCTCCATGGTCACTTCCAATTGCTATATTCATAAATTCTAAATCCCTGTTTTTAGTATTTTTTTCATAAGTCCTTCGAGCCCGCTTTTTATCTCGGAGGTGCACTTTTTATACACTTCAAGTGAACGCCCTATAGGGTCAGGTATATTAAGATTTTCAGCTCTATTTTCCGAGAACTCTTTCAAAAGAGCTATTTTATCCCCACAATCCGGAACCATATTCAAAATTACTCTTTTATGCCTTTCTTCCATTACGAGTATAAGTGAGGATTTTCTTGTGAGCTCGGGTGTCAGCGAAATTGCTCTGCGCCCTGAGACATCTATCCCTTCTGCCTGCATCACTTTCAATGTCCCTGGAGGTGAACTCATCCCGGGGAAAGGAGATACACCGGCGGAGAGAACCTCTATCTTTGCTAAAATTTCTCTTTTTGACGGATGTTGTTCCATAGCTTCCACGAGCATCTTTTTAAACAGCGCTTCTGCAATGACGCTGCGGCAGCTATTCCCGGTGCATACAAACAAGACTACCTTCTTTTCATTCAGTATTTCCTCAAGATTTGTTTTTGAAATTTTGCCCTCACGGAGGATATTCAAACTCTCTCCTGTTAAATCCGCTACAGTTGAAGACAATCCTGAATCTGATGGGCCGCTATCAATAACCAGGTCAATTTCCCCTCCAAGTTCCCTCAATACATCTTCTTGACTCTTAGGGTCAGGATGTCCTGATATGTTCGCACTTGGGGAAGTAATTGGAACCCCGCTTTCCCTGATAAGAGCGAGAGCAATTTTGTTATCGGGGATTCTAACACCAATGGTTCCTGAATTTGCGGTGAGTAGTTTGCTGAGCCTGTTTGAAGCAGGTAGAATTAGAGTGAGGGGACCCGGCCAGAATTTTTCCATCAATACCTTTGCGGGTTCAGGAATTTTTGTTACAAGGTCATGCAATTCTTCTTCTTTACTTATAAGTATGCTTAAAGGTTTTTTTCTGTCCCTCTTTTTCACCTTATACACCTGCGATATAGCAGTTTCGTTAAATGCATCAACTCCAAGACCATATACAGTGTCCGTTGGGAAAGCAACAAGCCCTCCCTGCCTGATTACAGAACCCGCCTGTCTTATTTTCTCTTTTTCAGGCGCATCCGGATTTATATTTATAACACTCGTCGGCATCAGGACCCGTCCCCACGATCCAGCGCGCGGAAGCCTATATCTTTCCTGTAATAAACTCCATCAAAATGTATTTTTCTTACAGCCTCATATGCATTATCAATTGCCTTTTGAATTGAATTTCCAACGCCTGTTACTCCGAGGACACGCCCGCCATTTGTGGTGAAAGCGGCGTCTTTCTTAAGTGTCCCCGCGTGGAAGATGTAAATTCCCTCATCTTGCGAAACTTTCTCTAAACCGCTTATTTCCTTTCCTTTTTCATACTTCCCTGGATAGCCTTGAGAGGCGAGAACAACACATACTGAAGAAGCTCCTTCGGACCAGTCAAGTCTCACTTCCCCTAATTTCCCATCAATACACGCATTAAGCGGGATAATTAAATCTGTTTTAAGGAGCGGAAGGATAGCCTGTGTTTCAGGGTCACCAAAACGCACATTAAACTCAAGAACCTTTAGGCCATCCTCTGTAATCATCAAACCCGCATAAAGGACCCCGCAATATCTTTTTCCTTCCTTCCTCATCGCTCTGACGACGGGATGAATAATCTCCCTCATTATTCTCTCTCTAACCTGAGCGTCCACCACAGGCGCGGGTGAATAGGCTCCCATTCCACCTGTATTTGGACCTTTATCCCCGTCATAGATAGCTTTATGGTCCTGGGATGAGAGCAGAGGGACAATCTCCTCGCCATCGGTAAAAATCAGGAAAGATGCTTCTTCACCTTTCAGGAATTCCTCAATTATAATTCTTTCTCCCGCTTCACCGAAAATTTTCCTGCCCATAATCTTTTCAACCGCCTCACATCCTTCCTCCTCCGTCTTACAAATCATCACGCCTTTCCCTGCCGCAAGCCCGTCCGCTTTTACCACCCTTGGAAATTTACACTTCCCGAGAAAGTTTTTGGCATCTTCCATATCGCTAAACACTTCTCCGTCTGCAGTAGGAATCTTGTATTTTTGAAGAAGTTCTTTACAGAAAACCTTGCTTCCCTCAAGTTGTGCCGCTTCCCTGTGCGGACCAAAAATCCTCAAACCATTCTTCTCAAATTCATCCACAATCCCCTCAACAAGAGGTAACTCAGGGCCAACAACTGTGAGGTCAATTCTCTCCCTGCGAACTAAATCTATAAGAGCTTTAAAATCAGCTGGGTTGATGTTGAAGCATTCAGCGGTTTCAGAAATGCCTCCATTCCCCAGAGCCGCATAGACTTTTGTTACCTCTCGGCTCTGGGCGAGTTTCCACACAAGGCTGTGTTCACGCCCGCCGCTGCCAATTACAAGTATTTTCATCATTCACCATCCCAATCTTGGCTTGTTGTAATAAACCATGAAGCCAAGACGTGAGGCGGCAGCTGCCCAGAAGTAGAAGGTTATCATTGGTGCCAGGAAACCTCCAAATGGAATTAACAGAAGGCCAAGATTAATAATAGCAGGTAATGCCAGAACGATGTAAACAAACAGCGCTGCAAGAGCATATTCTTTTGGAATACGCGATATTGAGCGGAAAAGAAATACCGGGTTGAGACTGGCGGCAAAAGCCCGATAGATACCGGCAACAACTAAGGTCATAGGAAAGTAGCTGGCGCAGAAAATAGCAACAAGTGCTCCGACAACTGAGCCCCAGGCGAGGCCCGGCAGAATCTGGACTCTTAAATCTGAAAGTTCGCTCAGTTGAGAAAGGGTGCTAACTCCGCCGATGAGCGACATAGTTACTCCCAGAGGAATTCCAACGACAATCAGAGCGGCGAAGAAAACTATTAATGCCGGTAGAAGCATTTCATCCCAGAAGTCCGAAAAATCAGGCCATTCTACTCTGAACTTGGGGCCGCCTGCGGCTGTGCGCATAATATCAATCAGGCAGGAATAGAAAAGAGCGAAGTAAATCAGTCCGCCTATTAATGGTATAAAGGCACATAGGATGCGAAGTAACGGCATAAGGATTACCATTGCCAATGCCGCTCCCTGGAGCGGGAAAATAAAGGATTTGCTAAAAGAGGAAAGGATAGGAGAAACACCAGGTTCACCCTGTGAGGCTTCACCAGAACCATATCCTGCTGTGGCAAGGCGGCGCCCGGTTTTCTTGTTAAATCCACACTTCATACATATAACTGCACCGTCCTCCATAGGCTTTCCACAGGAGGGGCAGACAGTTTCTTTTATTTCAGGGGAGGGGATGGTGACTGAGCTCCCACAGCGCGGACACTTAGCTTGCTTGCCGGCGTGCTCATCATCAGTTTCCAGACTCTGACCGCATGTGCATTTGAAAGTGATTGCCATGATGGCTAATATTATCATTAACTTTCCCAGAAAGGCAAGAAAAAATTCTGATAGAGCCAGATAGAGCCAGATTTTCCCTTGCTTTAGATAAAATTTATGTGATAGTATTATTACGAATATTCGGTGAAGTTCGTTTCAACCTGTCATTCTGAGCGAAGCGAAGAATCTCAGATTCTTCACCCTCGCTACGCTCGGGTTCAGAATGACACGGCGTTTACTGAGTATTTACTATTAACCAGACTGGGTGAAAGTTTGATGAAGAAGGTAATATTAATCCTGGATGATGACGAGCTTGCAAGGCGCACTTTAGGTGTTATTTTCAGCCAGGAAGATTATGAGGTTTTGGAAGTTCCGAATGTGCCTGAAGCAATCAATACAGTTAGAACAAAACATATTGACCTCGCTATTGTGGATATAAAAATGCCTATTGTTGATGGATATAGATTCTGTGAGTTTCTCAGGAGGACAAAAAAATACTCTCATATTCCAATTGTCATCCTGACGGGGGAGGAGAAAAGATACGGCAGAGAAGAAGCCCAGGAGCTTGAGGTTGAAGCTTTTATAGAGAAACCCTATGACTCACATAGTCTTATTAGAAAGGTGCGCCAGATACTATCAGGTTCTTAGGGATCGCCTTAATGCAAAATTCTACACTCCGCATTTGTGATAATTATGCTGGAATATATTTTATATAAGCTGGCACAGCTTATTGTCTTTTTCCTTCCCCTTAAATTTGCATACCGTATAGCGGCAGGAATAGCCGGTATGAGCTATTGTTTCGTCCATGGAGCAAGAGAAATTCTCAAGGAAAATCTCAGAAATGTTTTCAGGGACTGGACTGAAGAGAAGATTTCAGAGTGCGCCCGGGCCAATTTTGTGCAATTTGGTAAGTTCATTGCCGATTTTTTCTATATTAGTAAACTCAACAGCAGGAACATTAATAAATTTGTAGAGATAGAAAATAAGGAATATATTGAAGAGGCTTTTGCCGGAAGAAGAGGAGTTATTGCGCTGTCGGCTCATCTCGGAAACTGGGAGCTTGGCGGGGTGACCGTAGCCCTACTTGGATACCCTGTCAGTGCAATTGTTTTAAGTCATGAGGAGGCAAAAGTTGATGCAATCTTTGTCGGTCAAAGGGAGAGTAAAGGTATAAAGGTAATACCTCTTGGAAAGGTTAGAAGAGTTATGAGGGCACTTCTTCGTGGTGAGGTGGTAGCAATACTTGGGGATAGGGATATTACGTCTCAGGGAATTAAAACGCCCTTTTTTGGAAAACCGGCAGGTTTTCCCAGGGGTACGCCGGCTCTTACTGTCAGAACAGGAGCAAATATCCTCCCTATTTTCATGATAAGGCAAAAGGATAACCACTATAAATTTTTTTTCGAGAAGCCATTCTGCGCTGACCTTTCAAAAAATACGGTAGAGGGTGAGAGGGAAATTCTTGAAAGATGGATAAAGATTCTTGAGAAGTATATTATGCTTTATCCGGAGCAGTGGTTCATGTATTATAGAGTGTGGAAAAACAGTGAATAGTATGTGTGTTGTAGTCCCGGCTTTCAATGAGAGCGGGGCTGTTGGAGAACTTGTAAGGAAACTTCTCTCTTATGTGAGTGAGGTTATTGTGGTTGATGATGGTTCAACAGATGACACTTCTAAGAAAGCGCGGGATGCTGGAGCAACTGTTCTAAGGCACTTACGAAATTGCGGTAAGGGAGCCGCACTGCGAACAGGTTTCGACCATGCGCTAAGGGCAGGTTATGACGGAGTCATAACTCTGGATGCAGATGGACAGCATGATTGCAGGGAGATGCCTCTATTCATCAATGAGGTTGAGAAGAGTGGTGCTGATATTGTTCTCGGAACGCGGATGGGTTCTGTCAGGGGGATGCCTTTAATAAGGTTACTTACAAACATAGTCACCTCGTTTATCGTTTCAATTCTATCTCGCCAGAGAATTACTGACAGTCAGACCGGATTTAGACTTATTAAGAGAGGAGTTCTTGAAAAAGTTCACCTCGCAACAACAAATTATGAGACGGAATCAGAAATCCTGATAAAAGCAAGCAGGCAAGGTTTCAAAATTACCGAGATTCCAATAAAGACAATTTACCGGAAGCAGGCAAGCAACATAAATGCATTTATTGATACACTCAGATTCATCAGATTGGTTTTAAAGACAGGATTAATGCCTCATTTATGAGGCTTTCTTAAAATGGATAAAGAAAAACATTTTGAAGAGGAAAGAAGAAGGATGGTACAAACACAGTTAATACCGCGCGGGATTGCTGATGAGAGTGTATTGGAGGCAATGAGGAAAGTCCCAAGGCACAGGTTCGTCCCGGAAGATTTGATCGAATCAGCATACGATGACTGCCCCCTTCCTATTGGTGAAGGGCAGACCATATCACAGCCATATATGGTGGCATTGATGACAGAATGTCTCGGACTAAAAGGAGATGAAAAAAATCTTGAGGTTGGAACAGGTTCAGGGTATCAGGCGGCAATACTTGCTGAACTTTCCGGGCAGATTTATACAGTGGAGAGAGTTGAGAAATTGTCCAAGCGCGCAGGTGAAATTTTAAAAGCTCTCGGCTATATAAACATTCAATTAAAAGTTGAAGATGGTTCTGAAGGATGGGCTGAGTTTTCTCCGTATGATGGAATCATAGTTACGGCAGGTTCTCCTGATGTTCCGGAACCTCTCGCGGAGCAGCTGAGTGAAGGAGGGCGTCTGGTTATTCCGGTCGGTGGCTGCTATTCACAGGAGCTTGTTGTTTTGGAGAAGAAGAATGGGAAACTTGAAAGAAGAGAAGTATGTGGATGTGTTTTTGTTCCATTGGTTGGTAGACATGGATGGGAGAAGTAGATGCCTGTTGAATTGAGTGTAATCATAATGGCTGCTCTCCCAATATCAGAGCTGCGAGGCGCTATCCCTCTGGGTATAATTAAAGACCTGCCTATTTTTGAGACATATCTGCTGGCAGTTGTGGGGAACATTATACCGGTTATTCCCTTGTTGCTTTTTCTTGAACCTGTATCGGAGAAGCTTTGCCGATTCAAAATAGCAAAGCGTTTTTTTGAATGGCTCTATGGAAGGACAAGGAAACGGGCAGAAATAGTTCAGAAGTATGAAGCTATCGGGTTATCTCTTTTTGTTGCAATTCCTCTTCCGATTACCGGGGCGTGGACAGGGTGTGTGGCGGCTTCTCTTTTCAGGATAAGGTTCCGATATGCACTACCTGCAATAATCTTTGGAGTGCTGCTTGCCGGAGTCATTGTAACTTCACTTACTCTCGGCGGCAGGCAAATCTTAGACTTTGGACCATAGCTTACACACCAGAGGTCTGGTGTTGTCGGGGTGTAGCGCAGTTTGGTTTAGCGCGCCTGCTTCGGGAGTAGGAGGTCGGCGGTTCAAATCCGCCCACCCCGACCAAGTTGGGTTTATTCTGGAGGATGGCATATGAATGAAAGGATGGCGCAATTACTTGTACCGTTAATGCTAATAGCAGGAGGGTTTCTTGTCGGGATAGTGGTTGAAAAACTTATCCTTGTAAAACTCAAGAGGGCTGCTCTGAGGACAAAATGGGAGGGGGATGAGATTATCATTGCTTCCCTGCGCTGGATGCCCACCCTCTGGTTTGTAATTCTCGGACTCCGCATGGCGGTGCACAAGATTCCGGTCAGTCCAAATTTTCTAAGTAATTTTGATAAGGTTATGGGTGTTGTTATCATATTTTCAGTAACTGTAGTTCTGGCGCGGCTTGTATCTGGTATGGTTGAGCCTTTTGCAAGAAGGGCAAAAGGCACTTTTCCCGGGACATCAATATTTGCACACTTTATTACAGTTGTCGTCTTTGTTATAGGTGCGCTGGTCATACTTCAGTGGCTCAAAATCCCTATCACGCCCATAGTTACGGCGCTGGGGTTAGGGGGACTCGCTGTTGCTCTTGCTCTTCAGGACACACTTTCTAATCTGTTCGCCGGGCTTCAAATCATCGGTTCGAGAAAGGTAAGACCGGGAGACTATATAAAGCTTGATTCGGGCGAAGAAGGCTATGTCACAGACATAACATGGAAAAACACAACCATACGCGCCATTCATGACAATATGATAATCGTTCCCAATTCCAAATTAGCTTCTGCTGTCACTGTAAACTTTAATCTTCCAAAGAAAGAAATGGCAGTGCGGGTTGAGGTTGGTGTAAGTTATGACAGCGACCTTGAGAAAGTGGAAAAGATAACTATTGAGGTTGCCAGGGAAGTGTTGAATGAGATTCAAGGAGGCGCTCCGGAGTTTGACCCGTTTATCAGGTATCATACCTTTGCAGATTTCAGCATAAATTTCACAGTGATAATGTATGTCAAAGAGTTTTTCAGTCAGTATGTCATTAAACATGAGTTCATAAAAAGGCTCCACAAGCGCTTTGGTGACGAGGGAATTGAGATTCCTTTCCCCATCAGGACAGTCTACATGAAGGGGGATGAGGGTTGAAATACGGTATAATAGCCGATATTCATTCCAATCTGGAAGCATTGAAGAGCGTATTGAAAGCTCTTAAGGATAAAGGTGTAGATGAGTATATCTGTGCTGGAGACATTGTTGGTTATGGAGCAGACCCTGAGGTTTGCATGCAGATTGTAAGAGAAGTTTGCAATGTTACTGTTGCAGGTAACCATGACCACGGAGCTATAGGGCTTCTCAATCTTGATTACTTCAATCCCGAAGCAAAAAAAGCTATTCTCTGGACGGAGGAGCAGTTAAATGAGGAAGAACGTACGTATTTGAAAAATCTCGAGTTGATACAGAAAGCAGGGGATTCCCTGGTTGTGCATGCAACGCCTCTTTCTCCTCAAGAATGGAATTATATTAACAGCACCTTCACAGCCAACCAGAATTTTAAGGAGTTTGAAGAGAAAGTTTGTTTTGTAGGGCATTCCCATATACCCGTCGTTTTCAGCATGGATATTGATGAAGGCAGGTGCAAGTATGCTTTTGATACAAAGATCCATATTGCTGATGGCCAGCGCTACATTATCAATGTTGGCAGTGTAGGTCAGCCGAGAGATAAGAATCCACTTGCAAGTTTTGCGGTGTATGATACCGGCACTTCAGAGGTGGAAATATACAGAGTGGAATATGATGTTGAAACTGCGCAGAAGAAGATTATTGATGCGGGACTCCCGCGAGGATTGGCATTTCGCCTTAGTTCAGGAGTGTGAGTGTGGATGATGCAGGAAGAAAAAAATGGATAAAGTTTTGAAGGAGATAAACAAACTCCGTCGTGAAGTCAGGTATCATGAACGCCGGTATTATGTAGATAATAATCCGGAAATTTCGGATTTGGAGTTTGACCGGCTGATAAGAAGGTTGAAGGAACTGGAGGAAAAATATTATCATGTTCCTTCGGACATACCACCTGATTCTCCCACGCAGAGAGTAGGCGGGGGACCTGCAGAGGGCTTTTCTACAGTGAGGCATCGTATCCCAAAACTCAGTCTCGACAATGTCTATTCAAAAGAGGAACTGCAGGAATTTGCAAAAAGGATATCAAAATCTTTGCCAGGTGAGAAAATTGAGTATGTAGTGGAACTCAAGATAGATGGCGTGGACATCAGCTTAATATATGAAAATGGCTCACTTTTACGCGGAGCAACGCGCGGCGACGGGCTGCAGGGAGACGATGTAACTGCCAACCTTAAAACAATCAGAAGTGTTCCGCTTATATTGGAGCCTGAGAATATGAAAATACCACGGGTTTTAGAACTGCGCGGTGAAGTTTATATGACCCTTGAGGGTTTCAAAAAAATTAATGAAGAAAGGGAGCGTAAAGGGGAAACTTTATTTGCCAATGTGCGAAATGCAGCAGCAGGGTCTCTAAAACTTCTTGACCCCAGCTTAACTTCTACAAGACCTCTTGATATTTTTATCTTCAGCATTGAGTATTGTGAAGGGGAAGCTCTCAGAACCCACTGGGAAGCTCTTGAGATTCTCAGGAAACTTGGCTTTCGCATAAACCCTGACTGTAAACTGTGCAGGAGTCTTGAGGAAATCATTGACTACTGTGATTTATTGGAGGAGAGAAGGTCCATTCTTGATTATGATATTGACGGAATGGTAATCAAAGTCAACTCTATCACCCGACAGAAAACTCTTGGCGCTACAACTAAAAATCCGAGATGGGCTATTGCATATAAATTTCCTGCGAAACAGGTAACTACAGTTGTGAAAGACATAATAGTGCAGGTTGGGAGAACAGGAACCCTTACCCCTGTGGCAATACTTGAACCTGTTGAACTTGCAGGCTCAACAATTAGCAGGGCAACGCTCCATAATGAAGATGAAATAAAACGGAAAGATATACGGATTGGTGATGATGTTTTCATTGAGAAGGGGGGAGATGTCATCCCGAAAATTGTCAAAGTTGTGGAGAGTAAACGTACGGGTGAAGAGAGAAAGTTTCAAATGCCGGGCAGCTGTCCTGTTTGCAGCTCTACTGTGGTCAGGGAGGAAGGGGAGGTTGCTGTTCGTTGTGAAAATCCTGCATGTCCTGCGCAATTGAAGAGGAGATTACAACATTTTGCGTCCCGCCAGGCAATGGATATAGAAGGGTTCGGAGAGGTAGTCGTTGAACAGCTTGTAGACGGAAAACTTGTCAGGGATTATGGGGATATCTATGATAAAAATAAAATCAACTTAGACAAGCTCCTTTCTCTTGAAAGAATGGGAGAAAAATCAGCAAATAATTTGCTTTCAGCAATTAAGGAGGGTAAGAATAACTCCCTGAGCCGTCTGATTTTTGCCCTTGGTATAAGACATGTTGGGATACATGCGGCTGAGGTTCTTGTATCTCGCTGCAATAGTCTGGAAAGTTTGAAGGAGGCTCGCGTTGAGGATTTAGAATCAATCCCTGAGATTGGACCTACCATGGCAAAAAGTATATATTCGTTTTTTCGTATGAAGGAGACACGGGATATCCTGAAGAAATTAGAATCTGCGGGTGTGAAGATGAAGGAAGAGAAGGAAGGAGATAAGGGAAAATTACCTCTTGATGGAAGGACATTTGTTTTCACAGGAACGCTCATGCATTTCGCAAGGTCTGAGGCGGAAAGCGTTGTGAGAAAGTTGGGTGGCAGGGTGGGCAGCTCAGTCAGCCGGAATATAGATTATGTTGTTGTGGGGGAGGACGCCGGGTCGAAGCGTGACAAAGCGATTGAGTTAAATATTAAAACCATCAGTGAAGATGAATTTGAGAAGATGATAAAATGAGTCTTTAATGGGTGGGCTCTGCGACGAGTTTTCTTATTGACACTGTATACGTGGTATGTTAGTTTTATGCTGTGAATGGCGGTATAGCCAAGTGGTAAGGCAGGAGACTGCAAATCTCCGATTCCGCGGTTCGAATCCGCGTGCCGCCTCCAGCCGGGATGGCGGAATTGGTAGACGCAGTGGACTTAAAATCCACTGAAGTTTTAAGCTTCGTGCCGGTTCAAGTCCGGCTCCCGGCACCATGGTAAATGCTCGGTGTATCACGGGCGCATAGCTCAGTTGGTTAGAGTACCTGCTCGACACGCAGGGGGTCAGTGGTTCAAGTCCACTTGCGCCCACCATCAAATATGGTGTTTAGTTATGGAACAAGATTCTGACCAGTTGAGTATCCTTCGTCACAGCGCTTCTCATGTGCTTGCACAGGCTGTTAAGGACCTTTTCCCAGAAGTTAGACTTGGTATTGGTCCTGCGACAGCTGACGGTTTTTACTATGATTTTGCAGTTAAGACGCCTTTTACTCAAGATAACCTTGAGCTTATTGAAAATAAAATGAGAGAGATTGCTGCGGAAGACCTGCCTTTCAAAAGGCAGGCGGTTACAAAGGAGGAGGCGCTCAAAATTTTTAAAGACCTCGGGGAAAATTATAAAATAGAATTACTTGGTGAGATAGAGGACGACAAAGTCACTCTTTTCCAGCAGGGAAATTTTATAGATTTATGCAGGGGACCGCATCTAAAAAGGACAGGTGAGTTAAAAGCTTTTAAACTGTTAAGCGTGGCTTCTAGCTACTGGCGTGGAGATGAGAAGAGAGAGAGTCTTCAGCGAATATATGGGACAGCCTTTGCTGGACAGGATGAACTTGAGCGGTTCCTGGAAGCTGTTGAAGAGGCAAAAAAGCGTGACCACAGGAAATTAGGGCGGGAACTGGACCTGTTCAGCTTCCACGAAGAAGCGGGCGCAGGGCTTGTTTACTGGCATCCTAAGGGAATGGCTGTCCGCTCTGTCATCGAAGATTTCTGGAAGGCTGAACATATCAAACGCGGGTATGAGCTTGTTTCGGTCCCGCACATTGCAAGGGGTAATCTCTGGCAGGTTTCAGGGCATTACGAATTCTACCGTGAGAATATGTATTTCCTTAACACCAGTAATGGAGAATATGTTCTAAAACCGATGAACTGCCCTGGTCATATTCTCATTTATCAGAGGCAGAGACACAGTTACAGGGAACTTCCTATCAGGTATGCCGAACTTGGCACAGTCTACAGGCAGGAGCGGACAGGTGTCCTTCACGGGATGTTCCGCGTGCGAGGTTTTACTCAGGATGATGCGCATATTTTCTGCGCACCTGAACAGGTACTTGATGAACTTGTTGCTGTTCTGGACCTTGCGGCTTTCATGTTGAAAAGTTTTGGTTTTACAGATTATGAAATTGACCTGAGTGTTCGCGGTAAAGATACAACTAAATTTGCAGGTAGTGATGCGCAGTGGCAGAATGCTGAGGAAAATCTTTTAAAAGCGATTGAAGCGAGAAATTTTACATACAGGCGTGTTGAAGGTGAAGCGGTATTCTATGGACCGAAAATTGATATAAAACTTTTAGGGGCGTTGGGACAGGGATGGCAGGGACCAACAATACAGTTTGATTTCAATCTGCCAGGCAGGTTTGGTGTGAACTATACAGGTGCTGATGGGAAACCACATCCTGTAGTAATGATTCACAGGACAGTTCTCGGTTCAATGGAAAGGTTCGTAGGAATTCTCATAGAGCATTACGGAGGGGCATTTCCTGTATGGCTGGCGCCTGTTCAGGTAAAGATTCTAACAATCAGTAAGAAATATGCGCAGTATGCCAGAGAGATTTATCTTAGGATGCGAGATGCGGGGCTCCGTGTTGAACTTGATGACCGGGCAGAAAAGATTGGTTTGAAAGTGAGAGAGGCTGAGATGGAAAAGGTGCCCTATATTGTGGTTGTTGGAGAGAAGGAGGAGATCTCTGACACTGTATCAGTTCGTTCTCATCTTAAGGGTGAGCTGGGAAGAATAAATCTTGAGGAGTTTCTTCAAAAACTGCAAAGTGAAATTGAGAACAAAGCGTAAATTTACTACCAAAGTTTGACTACCACTGTATTATATAAGGGGGTGATGTCTGATAGTAAAAGAAGCGAGAATTAACGAGGCTATTCGGGTAAAGGAAGTCCGCCTTATTGACAAGGAAGGAAATCAGGCTGGCATAGTGCCAATTGCTGAAGCTTTGAGAACCGCAGGGGAAAACAAGCTTGACCTGGTAGAAGTTGCATCTCAAGCCTCTCCACCTGTTTGCAGGATAATGGATTATGGAAAGTATATGTATCAGCAGAGCAAACGCGACCGAGAGACGCGAAAAAAACACAGGACTATGGAAGTGAAGGAAATAAGGATGCGTCCTTCAATTGGAGAACATGATTATCAGGTGAAGCTACGGCAGGCGGAAAAATTTTTTGGGAAGGGCGATAAGGTGAAAGTCACAATTATGTTTCGCGGGAGAGAACTGGGCCGTCGTGATATTGGCAGAAGTGTGCTTGAGAAACTTGCTCATGATGTGGAATCCATTTCAAAGATTGAGCAGGGGCCGAGGGTAGAAGGAAGATATATGACAATGGTCCTGAGTCCTAAATAACGGACTACAACAGACCCTGTGTCATTGCGAACCCCTGGAGATTAATTTTAGGTCAAGATCTGGAGACCTTTCCCACACTAAGAGGGTTTGATTATGGCGAAATTGAAGATGAAAACAAAGAGGGGAGCCGCTAAGAGGTTCCGTATGGCGAAGTCGGGAAAAATTTCCCGTAGGAAAGCTGGCGCAGGTCATATTCTCACAAAAAAGAGCCGTAAACGTAAACGCTCGCTGAAGCAGGAGGTATCAGTAGCCGGTTCTGGCAGGAAGATGCTGAAGAAGCTCATACCGTACAGCTGAAAAAATGCAAAATGCAAAATTAATGTGGGAGACATCTCCTGATGTCGATGTCAAGGTTATGTAAGAATTTCCTTTTTGTGGTTTGTCATTCCTGCGAAAGCAGGAATCCATCTTTTTCGTCGGAAGACATCTGGATGCCCGTTTTCACGGGCATGACACTTCTGCTAATTTGGACAGCAGTGAGTTATGGAGGAAGATAATGGGACGGGTGAAGAGCAGTGTAGTGGCGAGGAGAAGACATAAGAAGGTTCTTAAACTTGCTAAAGGTTATCGCGGCGGCAGAAGCAGACTCTACCGAACGGCAAGAGAGGCGGTGGAGCGCGGGATGGTGTACGCTTTCCGTGATAGGAGAGTCAAGAAAAGAGATTTCAGGAGCTTATGGATAACAAGAATAAACGCAGAAGCTCGTAATAACGGCGTTTCTTACAGAGATTTTATTGCGGGTTTGCGGAAAGCGGAGGTTGAGCTTGACAGGAAAATACTTGCTGAGATGGCAGTTAGCGATGCTTCGGCTTTTCAGCAGTTAGTTGAACTGAGCAAGGAGAAGCTTGGTGCGGGCAAGACTTGAAGAAGTACGCGAGCAGGCATTAGAAGAGCTTGAGAAGTCAAAGAATATCAGTCAACTTGAGGATGTGCGGAATAAGTTCCTGGGACGAAAAGGGATTTTAGCCCAACAGATGAAGCTCTTGAAAACCGCATCTCCTGAGGAAAAACCGGTTATCGGTAAAGCGGCGAATGAGCTCAAAGCACTTCTTTCCAGTGAGTTTGCGAGGAAGCTTGAGGGACTAAAGCGGTCTCAGCGCGGTGAAGGGAAGAGACCTTTCTTTGACGTTACTCTTCCGGGGAAAAAAAGAACACTCGGTAAACTCCACCCGATAACCCGGACAATTCAGCACATTGAGGAAATATTCGGAGAGCTCGGGTTTAAATGTGTTTTTGGACCTGAAATTGAGACAGAATATTATAATTTTGATGCCCTGAGTATGATTGAAAACCATCCGGCGAGAGATGAACAGGACTCATTCTATATTGGTAAGGGGATTCTCCTGAGAACGCAGACTTCCCCCGTGCAGATAAGAGTTATGGAGAAAGAAAAACCGCCAATCCGGATAATTGCTACCGGGAAATGTTTCCGCAGGGATGCCGCAGATGCATCCCACACATCAATGTTTCACCAGGTTGAAGGGCTTCTTGTTGATAAAAGAGTGACTTTTGGAGATTTAAAAGGAGTGCTGGAAGTGTTTGTTAAGCGTATGTTTGGCAGTGAGGTCAGAATGAGGTTCCGTCCGGATTTTTTCCCGTTCACTGAACCGAGTGCTGACGCCGCAATCTCCTGTATTATGTGTGGAGGTGAGGGCTGCTCTTCGTGCGGTGGAAGCGGATGGATAGAGATTCTTGGAGCGGGGATGGTTGACCCTGAAGTTTTCAGGAAGGTCAACTATGATTCGGAAAAGTATACCGGTTTTGCTTTCGGCATGGGTATTGAAAGAATTGCTATGCTCAAATATGGTATCAATGATATACGGCTCTTTCTTGAAAATGATATACGCTTCCTATCCCAGTTTTAAATGAAAATTAGTTATGAGTGGTTAAGAGAATATGTGGATGTGAAGTTTTCGCCTGAGGAACTTGCTGAGAAACTTACAATGCTCGGGTTTGAGGCTTCTTCCGAGGGGAGAGCAGGTAAACATCACGTAATTGATGTTGAGGTGACTGCAAATAGACCTGATTGCCTTTCTGTGCTTGGATTAGCAAGAGAGATATCCGCACTTACCGCCAAGCAGTTGAGGTTTCCGGAACTAACTTTGAATGAAAATGGCGGTGATGTCAGAAGATCCATCTCAGTGGAAGTAAACTCTAAGTTATGTTCCCGTTACTGTGCACGGGTGATTGCTGATGTTAATGTTGAACCTTCCCCGGCATTCCTGAGGGAGAAACTTACTGCAGTTGGGATTCGTTCTGTAAATAATGTTGTGGATATTACAAATTATGTTCTTATGGAAATGGGTCATCCACTGCATGCTTTTGACCGGGAGAAGCTTCGGGGAGGGGAGATTATTGTCCGATGTGCTGGGGAAGGCGAGAAAATAGTAACCATTGATGGGATAGAAAGGAGTTTACACCCGTCAATGCTCATCATTGCTGATGAGAAGATGCCTGCGGCTATAGCCGGCATAATGGGCGGTTCCCAATCAGAGGTTACGGAGGGAACTAAAACTATCCTTCTTGAAAGTGCCTGCTTTGACCCGTTTAGCGTAAGGAAAACTTCAAAGAAGCTCCAGCTTGAGACAGAAAGTTCCTATAGATTTCAAAGGAAGGCGGATATTGAGTGTACCATTCCTGCTATTAACAGGGCGGCTCGCCTTATTCAGGAAATAGCCGGAGGTAAAATAGCAAAAGGTATAATTGATTATTTCCCGGAGAAAGCAGGGGGGAGAAAAGTTTATCTTCGCCTCTCGAGATTAAATCAGATTCTCGGAGTTAAACTGTCTTCAAATACTGTTGAGAAGAAGCTTGGCAGTCTCGGGTTTGAAGTCCGCCGGCAGGATAGGAAATTTGCGGTTTCCGTTCCAGGTTTCAGGAGGGATGTTGAAAGAGAAATTGATTTGATAGAAGAGGTTGCGAGGCTCTATGGATATGACAGAATCCAATCAACTATTCCTGCAGGCAGAATTCCTCCGGGCAGTGAGGATAGGCTTACGAAAATAGCGAAAACTACGCGCACAATACTTACTGGCTGTGGATTGACCGAAGTGATTAATCATAGTCTTGTCAATGAGAAATGGGTCAGAAATTTTGACTACCCCGTGATAAAAGTTATGAATCCATTGAGTGAAGAGCAGACAATATTGCGGCCGACTCTTATCCCCGGTTTGTTGAAGACATTAAGTGTCAATATAACCAGGGGTGTGAGGAATGTGAGGATTTTTGAGCTTGGTAATGTGTATGAGCCTGAGGACATGGAGAGATTATCTATTGGAGCGGCAATAATGGGTTCTCAGGCAGATTTTTGTGACTTGAAAGGAGTAATGGAAAACCTGTTCGCAGGACTTGGGATTTCTGACTGGTCTCTTGTTCCATATGGCGGCAAATTTCTCGACTCTCACGAATCTGCAATGGTGAATATTAGAGGGTCCGAGCTGGGTGTGATAGGGAAAGTATGTGATAAACTCAGGGAGGAATTTGATGTTGATGAGACATATATTTTTGAGTTAAATTTTCTCAATCTAACAAATCACGCAAGAGTTGATGTAAAATTCACTCCTCTCCCAAAGTACCCTGCGAGTTTCAGGGATATTGCCATTGTTGTGAATGAAGAGATAAGGTGCGCTGATTTAATGTCTGTCATTATGGGTGAGGGAGAGGGCATTGTAGATAAAGTAGAGTTATTTGATATCTATCGTGGAGAGCAAATTGGAGAAGGGCGTAAAAGTATGGCTTTCTCAATTACATACCGGTTAAGTGATAGAACATTAAAAGATGATGAGGTGAATGAGCTGCATGAGAGAATATCTCGGAAACTCACATCTCAATTCAATGGATACATACGGCGGAAGTGACAAGGCAAGCGGTTGATAAATCCATTAAGGCTCTTGAGAAAGAAGTTGAAAAAGCTGTAGCTGTGGTTATGGAATTGAAGAAGAAAGAAAAAAAATGGCAGCAGAAGAAAATTGAAATTGAGAAGCGGCTTAAAAATTTACTCGGGCGGATAGAGGAACTCAGCGATGAAGAAGGTTGAGGTTGTTAAGGTGAAAATACTTGGATGCGAATATGCGATCAAGAAGAAAGGGGAGGAAGATTTATATTATGAGAAAGTAGCCGGATTTGTGGATGAGAAAATGCGCGCTATTATAGAAAAATCTTCTCTTCTTTCAATAGATAGAGTTGCGGTTCTTGCCGCCTTACGAATCTGCGAGGAACTTTTCAGAGCGAGGAAGGTGAATGAAGAAAAGGAAAAGCTTGTTCGCGGGAAGTTAACGGAAATGACGGAAATGATTGAATCTGCCCTCAGGTAGATATGGCTTCAAAAAAACTCTTGCAAAGGATTGGTAGATGTGCTAATCTTTGTATGGCGAGAAAAATTCCCTGCTTTGTTTGTGCTGGGGTGGAAAGATTCTTGAGCCAATCTGAACTTGAAGGGAGCCTGACTTCAGGTATGGAATGCATGCCCTTAATAAGGGAAACAGGAAGTATCTGAGAGGGCACCCACCTGTACAACAGGTTCAGAATACCCATCTCACACGGCAATCAGCGGGGAATTTTATTTTATCTTATAAACGGCCGTTAGTAGTACATCCTGGAATATTGCTGCGTATTCATACTTTTCTCTTTTATAAATCTGCCATAATTTTTCATCAAAAAATCCCTGCCTGCAGTTGAGAACGAGATAGTCAAGTGTTTCCCACTCTTCAAGTGGAGCAGGCTTAATGTCTTTACGGAGTCTTCCAGTACCATGGTATAAAGGTACTACATTACATCCTGCAGGATAAAAGGCAATCTTTGCATTCTGTTTAACATTTTCATTCAGATAATTCAACACGTCATCAGTACAGGTATCTCCCCAGTAGGTAGTTTCAAATCCGAGTTTGTTTCCCCCGTTAACTCCTCCAACGAAAATATTGTAATATGAGAGGTAATACGGGTGGATATTAATCAGGGGCAGGGCACCTGCTGCAAGTAATAAGAAACCGAGTAGGAGCATAAATCGTTTTCCTTGGAGGATTCGGGCAAGAGTTATACCGGCAAGGGATGCGATAAATGGGAAAGCCGGAAGGAAAAGGCGCACACCGTCATATTTCTGCGCCCGGGGTAATACCATTATGCCGATACAGGCAATAATATTAAGGAGGATAAGAGTCGCTGTGGAATCCACGAATTTAGTTTTCGCAATCCTTATAATTCCCAATATTGTTAGTATAAACACAACGGGGGGTAAAGTTGCAGCTGTCATCACTATCGGGTAGTGCCACGGCGCTGTTGCTTCTTTATATGCAGTTCCTAAGTAATAAGTTGGGATAGAAATGCGTTCAATCTTTGAAGCAAGATAATGGACAATGCGCGGAAATGGTTCAGGCCAGAGCCAGGGCCAGATTGAGATGAGAACCAGAGGAGAAATGAATAACATAGCTATTACATTGCGTGAATATTCTTTCCGGTGATATAGATGAGCCCAGATGAGAATTGGAATCGGCAGAAAAAGTGCATTCAGTTTGGTTGCAAGAGCAAGACCATACACGACACCTGTTATTATGCTCCATTTCCAGTTGTGAATACCTTTTATGAAAGAGAATACTGTCAGAAGCCACATAAAACTTATGCAGATATCAAGAGAAGCAAGATGTGCATGGCCGAAGATGCGCGGCATTATGAAAAGGGAAATGGCAGAAAAATATCCGGCATATCTACCGTATGCTCTGCCTACAAACTTATAGACAAGAAGAATTAGCATAGAGAAAATGAAAGCAGTTGATATTCTTGCGGCAAAAATGATGTCAGTGAACTTGTGGAATATAAGTATTGTGGAAGCGGCGAGCAATTTGGCAAGTGGAGGATGCTCGGCAGTTGCGCGCCAGTAATTTGTGATTGTGTCTTTTGAAAGCGCATGGCGGAGATTCCCTTGCTTGATATCGTCTTTTAAGGTTTGAAACCAGTTCAAATAACTTATACTGGATGGAATAAAATTAGCTTCATCCCAGGTTAGACCTGGTCCGTTGAGAGTCCTGACAACGAAGGTAAATGAAACTATTACAATGATAAAACAAATTAGAGATTCTCTGAAGATCATTATTTACGTTTTATATTCAGGGATGCGGGATAATTGTTAAGATTATGATTTTGCCTTTTGTGGAACTATAGTAGAAAAAAATTCTATAAGCAGATGGTGTTTGTTGTTCAGCATATGCTTCAAAAACTTTTTCGCTGTTGGGGCCTTTCAGTGAGCGGTAGAGGTGTGTCTGTAAACTCGGGTGCTTTGGGTTTTGCTGCAATAATTCTAAAGCTTTTGTGACAGCCTTGTATTGTTTTTTTAAACCGCTATCTTTTTTCAACCTTTCTAAATCTTCTTCTGCGGTCTTGGCGAAACCCAATATAAACTTCATAAATTTTTAAGGAATTTTTTTAGGTTTTTGACTTCTTTAATCTTTCCTTCTTGAGCGTCCAGCAATCCCTTTTGTATGCGCTTTAAAACGTTGGGATTTTGATAAATCCATAATTCTCTGCTGGTAATATTTGTCGTGTGCTTTAATAAAATATACCCTTCATTTCCTATAAGGATTTCAAATGCGTC
>JAUWGW010000021.1 GCA_030606215.1 bacterium | reverse complement strand
GCCCATCAAAGGCATATTCCGCCTGGTAATTAGGGCTAAAACAGCTTGAGGCAGTGTAAGAAGATTTTGCCTGCAAGCCCCTAGCGATATTGTCCCTGCCTATTTTTTCTTCCGCTGATGAAACATGAAGAAAAACACTACTAATAAAAGCAACCATTGCCAAAAGTACTATTCTTCGCATAACAACACTCCCCTCTTTTTATCTTCCATCCAGATTGTCTAGCCAATAACTACCAACTTGATTTCGGGTGTAATCGGTAGTTGATAGAGTATCGTCTGGATGAAATATCACATGGCAATCAAAGTATAAAACATTGAACCCTTGTGTATGCGACATCCCGTTGACCATAAGTCGGTACATAAAATCAGAACTAGCGGTTAACCTGGAAGATGTACTATCAGTTAGTTTGCCACCCTTGGTAAGGTTGGAAATACCATACACTGTCGAATACACATTCCGGTAAGGGTAACTGCTGTGATTGTAACCAGTCATTGTATCTCCTACCCAAGGCCAGTTACCCCCATTATAACTGTAACTTCTACCATTGCGGCTGGGACAAAAGAATACTTTAGGTTGAGTTATATATCCACCATTGTACAGCTTCCCGAGTCCAATCCACCGGCCAGAGCCGTACTGCAAAAAGTTGTAAACACAGTCATTGGGAACAGTTGATTCTTGAAAACCTGGCAGATGATCGTCATAACTCTGTGCGTACATATTCAGCGCGAGACCTATCTGCCTCAAGTTATTCATACATACTACCTGCCTTGCTTTTTCCCTTGCTTGAGACAAAGCTGGTAATAACATCGCCGCCAGAATAGCAATGATAGCCACTACAACCAGCAGTTCGATTAGGGTAAAGGCAACCGTGTGTTGGGGACAGACATTTCGCCGATTTTGAAGGTTAAAGAAGTAAGTCAAACTCCTTAATTTTTTTAACATCTTTTCAGTCATCTCTTTTACACCCCCTTTAAACCTTTCTATATTCCCATTAACAGAACCATTAGACTCTACCAAGTTTTCACCTCCAATCTGTCCAGACTGACTCCGACAATTATTGCCTACTACCACACTTCTCATAAACTATCTTCCTCCTGGATAAAACTTTATTTACCTCCATAGCTATACTATCACAGGTTTCTTTAACTGGAGCCATATTTAGCCAAACGACTCTTAAACGGTCCTCAATCATACTAATTATTTCACTGGTGGGGAATTTAACAGCTGGTTCGGTATATTCAAGGGCTTCCAGATAACATTTATAATGCTCCGGGAATTTTTCGGGATATTTCTTGAGTAGATCTCCTACTACATGACTAATTACGGGAAACCAGCCACTATGAAGTCCAAGTTTCTCCTGAACCTTATCTGAAAAAAGGTAAGAGGCAAAATCCCAAGTAGTATCAATATTCCCTACATTCTTAGAAATTAATAGATTACAGGTCATTAAGTGTGAAAATCTTCTCTTTTTACTCGGAAGGGGTGCAACATCCCATAGCAATTCTTTATCTGGCTTTATCCCAAGAAGCGCCATAGTGCTTTCAAAAGCCATTCCTATTTTCCCTGTAGCAAAAAGGTTTCCTGATGTTTTATCTTCCAGAGAGCCAACTCCAGGAGAACATCTATACTTATGTATGAAATCAGCATAAAACTTTATAGCCTGAATAGATTCCTTTTCATTTATAAGACATTTCTTCCCATTTTCACTTATTATTCTACCACCATTCTGCCTCACTAAAATAGGCCAGCGATTAATAGCCGGGTTAACCAGGAAACCATATTGTGCTGATTTGTTATTTTTCCTTGTTAACTTTATGGCTACCTCAAGTAATTTATTCCATCTCCAACTGCTATCCGGATAGGGAAGCTTGTGCTTATCAAATAAGCTCTTGTTATAAACAAGTGCAACTGTAGAAAATGCAATAGGCAGAGAGTATAAATGCTTTCCAACATAGTCTGGAGAAATAGTCTCCTTGAAAATATCCTTCATAGGAAAACGAATATTCTTTTTTGTTAACTTGTCCAGACAAAGTATTCTCTTAAGACAAGCTTCATCCGACAGCCACTCTCTGAGTTGCCAGGTATTTAGAAGAAATATATCAGGTAACTTATTTTCCCTGAGTTTTTCAAGGTAGTTAACAAGTGGGATTTTTTCAAGGACTACCTTCACCCGCTTATATTCATTCATGATATTTTTCAGACAGTCATTAATTTCCCAGTCCAGGATAGTAGTTACTTTAATAGTTTTAACTTTGTTTTTTTGTGAAGGTTTTCTATCAGTTACAAAAGTGCCCTTCCCCGGAACTCTGATTAGAAGTCCCTCCTTCACTAAGTTCTTTAAAGCACTACGAACTGTAATCTCGCTTATTCCATAAATACGACAGAGCTCTTCAGCAGTAGGAATGGCTGAACCACGCTTATATTTACCTGAGCGAATGTCCCCCCCTATAATTTCTTCAAGCTGCCTGAACATCGGTGTGGATACTATTTTTGATATCTTTTGCATAGCTAATTTCCCTTCTGTATTAATATTGACACATATCATACAAAATGTCAAGAAATTTAGAGGTCTATTATATTACAATTTTAAGAGGAAATAAAAAGCAAATGTTTTTGAGATCCTGCATATCCCTTTTTGGATGTCGATATGCTCTATTTCGCATCTATAGTCATACTTCTCAATAACCCTTTTATATAATGCATTGCAGTGTTCACAGTACCAGGGATACTTATCCACCTTTCTCGCGTTCAGAATTCCTAAGGATGGGCACTTCGTCATATAGATCTCAAAGTTGTTTGTCCCTACGTTCATCTCATACTCGGCGCTTTCTTTCCATACCTCCTATCTAGAAATTTGAAGAGTTTATTGTAGGCAAGAATGAATTCTAGACAGGAAATCACTTCTTCCTCCATAGCTTCTGAGTACAAGAATTTCCACTTTGGCCTGAAGTGAATCCCGTCTTGAGGTCAGTTCTTCGAGCAATTATCTCATTTATTATCTTACACTGGAGGCAGAAATTTTTGTAAACAGAATATTCCCTTTTTTTATATGCGCCAATGCAGGGCATTTTTTCACTATTAAAGTTATTTCCTTATCATCCCTTCTGTCTATTTCAAATTCTCCTCCTTCTATAGTAAAAATGTGCCGCCAGTGTTCCTCTAGAGCAACTAGACCTTTCATTTTTATTTCTTTCATAAGGTCTCTGTAAAGATTTTCTCCCACCTGATGCAGGTATTCCTCCAGAGCCTTTTTGCCATACTTTTCATCTAGAAATTGGAACACACAGCTCAAGGCACCATGAAAGTCTTTATGAATTTTTTCCATAGAGAGTCGTCTTTCTAACTAACTTCCGGTCTTCGAATTCTGAGAATAGATTAACTTCTTGCAATTGTACTAACGGGCTTCTGTAAATTCAGGAAAATAATGTTTCCATTCTTTCAAGAATTTTTTTTCTTCTTCTCGAGAAAGTTTTCTTTTCAAGGGAGGACGGCAATAGCCTACATCTATTCCTCTAAATCTCAAAGCTGTCTTCCAAGAAACTAATCCTCCATATTTGTATTTAAGAAGATAAACTGCGGTAGTTATTCTAGCCTGAAGTTTCATTGCTTCATTGATTTTGCCTCCTTCAAAACTCTTATAGATATCAACATGAAGTTCCGGTAATACGTTTTGTGTGGAGCCGATGCACCCCACCACTCCCATGGTGAGACCGGGTAAGAACATTTCATCGATACCATAGAAAGCAATCCACTTTCCCTGCATTTTCAAAAGTAGGTCCTGCAGTAAATGTAAATCAGGATGTGTATACTTCAAACCCACAATATTCTTTATCTTTCCCAGTTGGACTATCTTGTCATTAGCGAGAAAAATCCCTGTGGTTGCAGGTATATAGTACATGAAAAATGGAAGGTTTGTACTCTCTGCAATTTCTCTGTAATAGTTAAATACTTCTTCCTCAGAATACCGATAATAAAGCGGAGGAAGAGAGGAAATTGCATCTACACCAATTTTCTCCGCATTCCTAGCAAGCTCTACTGCATTCTTTGTGCTGTAACTTCCAACATGAATAATTAACTTTGCCCTACCTTTTATCTCATCCATGGCTACTTCCGCAACCTTTTTCCTCTCCTGCAGATCCATGGAAAGCCCTTCTCCCGTTCCTCCACATATATAAAAGCCGTTTATCCCTTTTGCAATAAGAAAATCGATAAGACCTCTCAATCTTTTTCCATCAATCTCTCCCTTTTCATCAAAAGGGGTTAGCAGCGCAGCGTAGACACCGTAAAAATTATTCTTGTTCAGCAACAATTTCTTCATTTTGCGGTATAGCCTCCACCCACTAGAATATTTGATCCAGTAATATATGATGATGCATCAGACGCAAGAAAAACAGCAATCCATTTTATATCGTCGCCTCCTGCCATTCTTTCCAAGAGAGAGGTTGGCAGCCAACCCCTACACGTAGGGGCAAGCTTGCTTGCCCAAATCAATGCCTCTATAGTTTCCTATGCTTCCAGAAAACAACCTTTCCCAGCTGACATACCAATATCAAATTTTTAGCGAGTGATCCCTGTGGACCACTACACTTTTTGGAGAAGAACCAAGAAAAGAGTCTGATCAGGAGACCAATCTGTACCAAAACCATATAGGGGACCTTTACCAATATTCTTGCCATCAAACCTGTATTTGTAGAGCACTGCCGGGAAGAAATCTTCCATTTTCAGAACCCTACTCTTTTCGATAAATTCATCCAAAGGCATTAAAGTCCCCTTCAGGATATAGGTTATAACCATATCAGGGCTTGTCCTGAATATATCTGGAGGGGTCCCCCCAGCAATCATAGTCAGGATTTTATTCGTATAATCCCTGGAAAGCCAGATTTTCTTCACAACAATCTCTGGATTCTTCCTCATAAAATTATCAAGGGATTTATCAAGAATCTGGCATAACACATTCGTTGGAGAATAGTAGCATGCAATAGATACAACAACCTTACCTGCCTCTTCACTTGCTCTCCTCTGACATCCATGGATGAATACTAGACTAATCAGAACAAAAAAAGGAACAAACCTTCTCATGACTTCACTTCCTTCATCAACCTTAACACTTCATCTATCAAAACTCTTTCTGCTTCCGGGCTTAAAGGTGAAATTGCTCCATAGTATTTGTGAGCTACTTCCACTTCGTACCCTCCCTTTAAAAATGCCCCTTTAGTGGGGATATATCCTATAAGCCCATTTGTATAACCAAGAATAAAAGTATATTTGAATACTGAGCTTTCCTTTATTTTTACACCTATCTCTGCAAATACTTCTCCTGGAATACCTATGAGAATTGCATTATTAAAAGCCAAGAGGAAAACTTCAATCTCTATTTTTTCTGAAAACTTTCCTTCTTTAAGAACTTCCAAACTAGCCCTAGCCCATTCAAACATAATACGGGAAACATTAAATTCCAAGAAATCATGTTCCATCTTCCTAATCTTTTCCAATTCCTTTCTCTTCTCTTCCACCATTCTCTCCATCCTTTCCAGGGAAGGAGGTTTCTGCACAGGGAGAGATATCCTTTTTGAAACAATCTTGAATTTAACCTTTGAAGAGGTGGAAATAGTTCCTGCCAATCTTAAAGCTCTTTCTCCAATAGAAATTCCTAAATTTTCTACATCTTCAAAGGTACCTGGATAAATAATCGGGTTTAAATTCCCACAGCATCCATTACTGAACAAGACCATCCCTCCCATCTTCTTCTCAATAAACCTTTGAGTTGCTCCCGGATAATCAGCAGAGATAAGCAAGTTTTCAGGGCCTAATACTACAGGGTGACAAGCATAATTTATCCATGTAGCTATTGGAAATCCATTCTTATCCTTCATGATTGCTACTCCGACTTCATCATCAACTATTCCTTCTGGATTGGGAAGAATTGTAAGATC
Organism: bacterium; assembly: GCA_030606215.1. GTDB lineage: Bacteria > NPL-UPA2 > JAUVJM01 > JAUVJM01 > JAUVJM01 > JAUWGW01. Next base: position 23,753 of record JAUWGW010000021.1, on the reverse strand, counting down.
CTCTTCCCGGATTTTTCCACTACGATTAACATTTATTCTAACTTTCCCCTTTCCTACACCAATAGATGCTTCTTCCATCTTCTGGAATGCCAAGTATATTCCATCAGCAACAGTATTCTCTAAGGTAGAAAAGTAATCAACATCTATCTTCCCGCATCCCTTCAAGGGGATAGTGGCTGGACCAGAATGAGTATGAGAACAGGAAACCATTATCTTATCTCTTCTTATCCCTGTTTTTTCTTCTGCAATCTTACGAATTCTATTTACTGTTTTCTCTCCCAAACCAATAAGGTCATTAGTAACTATGGCTATTTTTTCTTTCCCATCATCCAAGACCAAGGTCTTTGAATAGAGATTATCTGCGATACCTGAAGACCCTTTCTCCCTTGCCGCATAGCCAGCCAAATCCACTCCCACCGGCGGGGTTATGTCAACTTTCGATGCACCTATTTTCATAAAAGTTCTCTTACATTCTCGCTCACTTTCTTAATTGCCTCAACAATATTATCCATATCTTTCCTTTCAGCCAAAAGCATAGCATGAGATAACCAAACTGCTTTCTGACACATCTTCTCTGCATTCGGACAACTCACTTTGGAATAACCCATATCCAGCATTAAAGGATTTTTGTAGAGGGGGTAAGGGTAGCCAATAGTAGAAGGAATCCCCTCTGCATTTAATGCTTCAATAAATTTCCCCCTTGGCAAGTTTCCAAATTCCTCCTTAATATAACGAAACACATACATATGGTAAGAACGTCTCGTTATGCGTCCATCTCTCTTCACTATTCTTATGCCAGGGATATCCTTCAATTTTTCGTCAAGATAAATACCATTTCCCTCCCTCTTTTCTACCTGAGCCCCCAGTCTTGTCAGTTGGGCCAGAAGAATAGCTGCCTGAAACTCAGTCATACGATAGTTCCCACCCAAGACATGATGTTCATACCATGGCTTATTCTTTTTTCTCCCACAGTTCACATAACTTCTGGCTAATTCTGCCAAACCTTTATTATCGGTTAAAATAATTCCTCCTTCACCAGATGTGATATTTTTACTCATTTGAAAACTAAAAACTCCACAATCTCCAATGGCTCCTGTTCCCTTTCCTTTCCACTGGCTTCCCCAGGAATGACATGCATCTTCAACTATTCTCAGACTGTGTTTCTTGGCAATATTATCTAAAGAATCCATATCGCATGGAAGTCCAGCAAAATGAACAGGAATTATTGCTTTTGTTCTATCGGTTATTCTCATTTCTACCTCTTCTGTAGAAATATTTCCTGTCTCCAAATCTATATCAGCAAAACCAGGAATAGCATTAACTTTTAAGACAGAGGAAACAGTAGCAATAAAGGTATATGGTGGAACAATGACCTCATCACCAGCTCCAATCCCAAGAGAAAGAAGAGAAACTTCTAACCCAACACTCCCATTCATACAGGTTACTCCATATTTAGCATTCTGGAAGGAAGCAAACTTTTTCTCAAATTCAGCTACCTTCTCTCCATACCACCATTTACTACTTTTTAAAACACCCAAAAGTGCCTTTTCTTCTCTGCTATCCCAAACTGGCCAGGAAGGAAAAGATTCGCTCCTCACTGGCTTACCACCCTTTATGGCTAATTCTGCCACTTTTAACCCCCTTCACCTTTTTTCCTTTTATTCTTCACCTCTCAGGTCTTTTCCTTATATTGGTTGACGACAACTTTTTTATAATCAGTAAGAAGCCAATGGGGAGTTTTGACTCCCTTAACTGCCATGGGATAGTAACTAATAATCGTCGGTAATGCTGTTTCGGGAAGGTCAAAATCAGCCTGCAATTGGCAAAATTGCGTCTCTCTGAAATACAACGCCATATCTTTAAGAAGCATCTGAGTGGTTCTTGCTCATAATTATCTTTCAATTTCTGCAATCAACTCATTTATCCTCTTACATGCCTTCACTGCAGCTTCTTCTGCAGTTTGTTCCTCTAAATATGCAAGCTCTAATTCTTCACCTATGATTCTTTTCCATCTATCAGTCGGAGCATAAGGAGTTAATGGACTCGGAACAGTATATTCCACCTCATCCATGAATATCTTATTAAATCCTTCAGGATGATTCGGATTGGTCAAAAATAAGTCTGAATAAGCTATCTTCTTTATTACAGGGATATTGTATCCCATCCTTGCCAACTCCTTTTCGCAATCCCCAACTACGAGCCATTCCATCAGTTTCCATGCTGCATCAGGATGCCTGACAGTCTTACTCATCACCCAACCGTAGGGACCAACACACACATTCACCCTTTTCTTCTTATGTAATCCTGGCGCTACACCCCATTTGAAATGTTTTACTACACTACTAACTATAGGCACATAGTATCTTCCGGACAAAAACATCCCAAGTCTCCCTGTCTGGAATAACTGAAGCTGGTTAGTATCCCGCAGTTCAGTATAAGATGGCATAACTTCATCTTTTATCCTTAAATCTACCAGGAATTTGAACGCCTCTATTGCTTCAGGTGAATCTAATAGACATCTCTTGCCATCCTCAGAAAATACCCTACCTCCATTCTGATATACTAATAAAGGGATATATCCTATTAGACATCCAAACTGTTTCTTTCTATCTTCACGATGAGTCAGTTTCTTTGCTATATCTCTGAATTCTTCCCAGCTAAGGCTTTTTGTAGGATAAGGGATTCCTTCTTTATCAAACATATCCTTATTAAAGAAAAGAGTCTGGTCAAGAGACCAATCCGTTCCAAATCCATAAACAGGACCTTTACCGATAGTCTCTCCATCAAACCTGTACTTATGTAATACTTGTGGAAAGAAATCTTCCAGCTTCAGTTCTGAACTTTTCTTAATAAAATCATCAAGAGGCATAAGTATTTTTCTTGAAATATAGGTTGGAACCATATCGGGTGAAGTTCTGAATATATCTGGAGCAGTCCCCCCGGCTATCATTGTCATAAGTTTGGTCTGATAATCCCGCGTGAACCATATCTTCTTTACAAATATGTCAGGATGTTCAACCATAAACTTGTCTATGGATTTATCTATTGCCTGCACTCCTGTATCCGTGGGACTGTAGGTACAGGCTATAGATATTTGTATTCCTCTTCCACTTTCTCTTTTTCTTGTTGTACAGCCGGAGACTGCTAAAAGAATTGTTGCAATAGACACTATCCCTATACATGAACATAGGTTCTTATTCATATTCTTAGCCACTCCCCTTCCCCCTCATTTTCGGTATCCTAATCCTATCTTCCCAATACTCTCCGTAACTTTTCGTATTAAGGCAATGGAAGAAATAGAGGCATTCTTCTTTTCTGCAAGTCCCTTAATCTTCTCTACTCCATCAAGAGTCTGCCCCAGCACTTGCTCATTGTCAATCAACATTATTAATACATATCATACATATCCCTTATCCGTCAAGGAAAATGCACTTCTCTGTATAAAAACTAACATACACCATACAGAATCTCAAAAAAATATTTACTCTCTATCTCCTTCTCTCTCAAGGGAGAGAACTAAGGGGAGATGGCAAAATTTTAAAAGAAGCCTCTAGAGATTACTGAAAAGGCAAGGAATTTAGGCCGCTTAGGGACATTTGCGGCAGGCAGTAACGCATCTATACGATTTTTAATGCTTAATTCTGCATTTTCAATTAATGTTTGCATGGGATTAGGGATGAGAGCAGAAATGCCTCTCCGTACTCCACCCCAATCATATATCCACGCACTTTTGCTAATGAGCGCGAGTATTCCATTATTTCCGGTAGAAGAGCAAACTGTGAAGTTTGAGTTTTCACTGCTTTGAGTTTGCTTTCAACAGTGGCAGTAATATCAACAACATCAGAAGGGTTTGTAAAAAGGTTGGATAATTCGTAATAGTACACGCATGGAGTATGCCATGGTTTTCCAAGGTCAGGCAAGGCATTCTCACTTGCTTTCCAGCATGCTTCATCCGTTATCTCCGAGACAGTGCGATGGTCTCTGTGTTTATCCTTTCGGAAATGAGTGAAAATTATCTGTGGGCGATATTTTCTTATGAGGCGGATACATTCCTGATAAACAGGGACATCCCCCTGCGGAGATTTTCCCAGGAAAATATGCTCATGCACGCCAAGAACACCTGCGGCTTGTCTTGCCTCCTTCTTTCGCACTTCTAAAACATTTTTCTCTAACTGTGCGGTTGAGTAACATGTGTCTTCCAGAGAGAAAATGACACCTGTAACTTTCGTTCCCTGTTTGCTCAACCTGGCAATTGTTCCCCCTGCACCAAGTATCTCATCATCAGGATGAGCCGCAAATACCAGAGCCCTCTCTATCTGCTCAAGATTCATGGTTTTCCTCCTGTAATGTCGACATCAGGTTTGGTATAAGCTCATCTGCGCGGACTGTTACTTCTCTGCCAGTCCTTCGCTCCCTTATCTCAAGTGCACCCGATGCCGCTTTCTCAGACCCCACAGTAATCCTTACAGGAACCCCGATGAGGTCAGCATCCTTGAACTTAACCCCGCCTCTCACATCCCTGTCATCAAGGAGAACTTCAACTTTCCTTTCCTGAAGCTGGTTATATACTTTTTCAGCCAAACCCCTTGAAACAGAATCGCTTATATTGACAGGGAGTATGAGAACCTGATAGGGACTAACACTGAGCGGCCACATTATACCATACTCATCATGGTTCTGCTCAATAATAGCAGAGATAGTCCTTGTCACACCAATTCCAAAACACCCCATAACACATAACTTCTCCACACCATTTTTATCAAGAAAAGTGGCTCCGATTGACTTACTGTATTTAGTGCCAAGGCTAAATATCTGTCCAACCTCAATCCCGTTCTCTTCTTCTCCTATATCAGCTAAAGCTATGAACTCATGCGACATGCCTCCACCCATTGCGCCGGGGTCAGCTTTCACAACCTGTATATTCAACCCGCACCGGGAGAAAATACTTCTATATGCAGATTCCATCATGGCATAGGTCTTCCCTGCAGACTCCTCATCAACATCAAAACTATAACTATCTTTCATAATAAACTCTTTTGCCCGCATCAAACCAGAACGCGGTCTCAACTCATCCCTGAACTTTGTCTGAATCTGGTAAAAATTCTTCGGCAGGTCGCGGTATGATTTGATTTCCCTTCCAACAAGGTCGGTAATCACCTCTTCATGTGTTGGACTGAGAACAAATTCCCTGCCAGTCCTATCCTTAGCAGTTAACATTGCGAGTTCCTTAGAATTCAAACGCCCGCTTTTCTCCCAGAGCTCTGTTGGCTGAAGAATTGGCATAAGAAGTTCCTCAGCCCCTTTCTTATTCATTTCATCCCTGATTATATCCCCAACTTTCTTTATAACTCTGAGGCAGAAGGGAAGGTATGTATAAAGCCCCGAACTCAACCTGCGAATAAGACCAGCTCTCAGCATAAGTTTATGACTGGTAATCTCAGCCTCAACAGGTGCTTCTTTAATTGTTGGGATAAAAGCCTTTGACCAGCGCATTTTTTACCTCAGCAATAAGCGATTGCACTATTTTGCCTTCGCTTACCTTTCTGATAATTTTACCTTTTCTGAACAAAATCCCTGCTCCCCTTCCGCACGCAACACCTATATCTGCCTCCTTTGCCTCCCCGGGTCCATTGACAGGGCAACCCATAACAGCAATCTTAAATCCTGTAAGTTTCTCACGGGGACGAACTTCTTTAAGCCGCTTTTCCACATCCCTTACAATTCTTACAAGATTAACCTGACATCTACCGCAGGTAGGGCATGATATGATTATAGGTCCTCTCTCACGAAGTCCAAGTGAAGCCAATATTTCATACGCAGCCCTTACCTCCTCTACCGGATTCCCCGTAAGAGAGACACGGATCGTATCTCCAATTCCTTTAGAAAGTAATACGCCCATACCAACAGCAGATTTAATAGAACCTGATTGAACCGGACCTGCGGCAGTAATTCCAAGATGAAAAGGGTAATCACACCTTTTTGCCATCAACTCATATGCGCGAACTGTCTCCCGAACGTCGGAAGACTTCAACGAAAGGATTATATTCCCGAATCCGAGTCTCTCAAGCATCTTCGTATAATTCACGGCAGAGGTAACCATTGCCTGTGACAGGGTTCCCTTTCCATTCCACCTCAGCGAACCTGAATTTATACCAACTCTTATCGGTACATTCTTCTTCAGAGCTTCTCTGGTAATTTCTCGCACCTCATGCACCTTATATATATTACCGGGATTTAATCGTATACAGTCAACCCCTTCTTTTATAGCTTCAACCGCAAGTTTAAAATTAAAGTGAATATCTGCAACAACAGGGATATTTACCTTCTCCTTTATTCTGCCAAGGGATTTAACTGCTTCTCTATCCGGCACTGCAGCACGCACAATCTCACAACCAGCTTCAGTAAGCTCACGAATCTGGCGAACAGTCTTCCGCACATCCTTCGTGTCGGTCTTTGTCATTGACTGGACAGAAATTGGCGCCCTACTCCCAACAGTGACATTTCCTATTCTTACTGATTTACTCTTTCGTCTCATTGCGCTTGCATCTCTCTCTGATGTATTGCCTTCACCCTGCCAACCTGCCTCATAGTATCGTTTATCAAAAGGAAGAGCATAAGAAAAGTAAGAACCGCTATGCCCATCCGCTGGACCAATTCCTGTGTCTTCAAGGAGAGTGGTCTGCGCCTCAGTTTTTCAAGGATAAAGAAAGCACAATGTCCGCCGTCAAGAACAGGGAAAGGCAAAAGATTAATTACTGCCAGCATTATATTAATATAAGCCATAAATCCGAGAAAACCGCTCAATCCTTTCCTTACCTCCTGACCAGCCATCTGAACAATCAGGATAGGTCCTCCGACAAACTTTCTAAACTTAGCCCGACTAACGATGAGCCAGAGCATTTTATAACTCATTCCTACCTGCCGAATATTTGCATTTAATGCGAGAAGAGGAGATTTCCAACCAAAGCGTTCGACATGGAAACTCTTGACAGGCGGGCTGATACCAATAATACCGTAATTCTCCCCAAGCATATCCTGCTCTACAGGCGTAATCCTGAGATTGAAAATTTCTTCCTCTCTATTTAGCACAAGCTCTATTTCCCTGTCAGGACTTGCATGGATAATATCCGCTAACTCACCCCAGTCCTCAACAGACTCCCCATCAACAGAAATTATTTTATCACCCACTTTAATCCCAGCTGAGTGTGCCGGAAAACCAATCATAACCTCACCAATCTCTGCAGGTATGGATTGAGCGTCTGAATAATCCGGCAGGCGGATGCCAATTGCAAACATTGCGGTCATCAATATATACGCTAATAGAAGATTCATAAAAGGTCCCGCAAGCACAATCTTTATCCTATCAAGCGGGCTCTTGGAAAAAAATTCATCAGGCGCACCTTCTCCTTCACCGGGATTCTCACCAGCCATCTTAAGATACCCGCCAAGTGGAATTGCAGATAGGAGGTATTCGGTTTCACCTCGTTTAAAACCAAAAAGTTTTGGACCAAACCCTAAGGAAAACTTCTCCACCCTCACCCCCTTACGCTTTGCAATGAAGAAATGTCCCAACTCGTGGACAAATATAGCAAGTCCAAAAACAATACAAGCTCCAAACAATTTATGAATAACAGAAATCATTGGCCAATTAACTGCCGGGCTTCGTTCCTCGCCCAGCGGTCAGCCTCCAGTATTTTTTCCAAATCCGGGTCAGGTTTAACTTCGTGTTTTTCCATAATCTGATGGCAGAGAGATGTTATGTCCAGGAAAGCAATCTTTCTCTTGAGAAAAGCTTCCACAGCAATTTCATTTGCCGCATTCAGAACAGCGGGCATGGTTCCTCCTGCCCTGCCTGCCTCATAGCCATACCTGAGCCCGGGGAATTTAGCTAAATCGGGAGGTTCAAAGGTCAATGCGGTTATCTGGAAAAAATTGATAGGCTTAAGAGGAGTTGTAACCCTTTCAGGATAGGTAAGAGCGTACTGAATTGGAATCCGCATATCTGTCCTACCCATAACCGCAAAAACACTCCCATCAATAAATTCTACCATTGAATGAATCTTTGCCTCGGGATGGATGACAACTTCTATGCTGGAAAGGGGAAATCCGAATATGTTATGCGCCTCAATCACCTCAAGTCCCTTATTAATCATTGTAGCTGAATCAACTGAGATTTTCCTGCCCATCTTCCACACAGGATGAGCAAGTGCAGACTCAGGAGTTACTTTTGCCATTTCCTCCTGAGTTCTGTTACGAAAAGGCCCGCCTGAGGCAGTGATAAGAAGCCTCCTCACAGATTCTTTCTTCTTCCCTTCAAGGCATTGAAAAATAGCGTTTGGTTCACTGTCCACGGGGATGAAGACTGTCCCCTTTCTTTTAACCTCATCCATAAGCAGTTTACCTGCCATTACCACCGGTTCTTTACTTGCCACAGCAACCTGCTTGTTAGCTTTTATAGCGGACATCAACGGTATCAATCCCGATGAACCAACAATGGCTGAGAGAACAATATCCGCTTCCTTTAATGCCGCAATTTCAATGAGACCATCAAGTCCTGAGAAAACTTTTGTCTCCCGCAAATTGATTACAGAAGCTAACTCAGAACACTTTTCTTTATCCATTACGGCAATCACACGTGGACGCCACATATCAACCTGTTCCTTGAGCAAGGATATGTTTACATTGGTTGTCAAACCGACAACTTCAAACATGTCAGGCATCCGGCTGATCAAATCAAGTCCATTACAACCGACAGAACCCGTTGAGCCGAGAATAACAACACGCTTTTTCATACCCTGCCGAATTTTCTTTCTCTTTTCTGATAATCTACAATCGCCTGAAGGAGATGCGCCCTGCCAAAATCAGGCCAGTAAACAGGAGTGACCCATATCTCTGCATATGAAATTTGCCATAATAGAAAATTACTCACGCGCATCTCTCCACTGGTCCTGATAAGAAGTTCAGGGTCAGGCAGACCTGAGGTGTATAGATACTGACTGAATACTTTCTCATTTATATCTCTTAGTTTCAATTTGCCATCTTCAACATCAGAAACCAATTTCCTCACTCCATCAACTATATCAGCCCGCCCACCATAGTTCAAAGCTAAATTCAGAATCAAACCATCATTCTTAGAAGTTATTCTCATGCAATTCTCAAGTTCCTTCCGCACAGGAAGTGGAAGTTCTTCCAGCCTCCCGATTGCCTTAAGTCTCACATGATTCCTGTTCAGCTCTTCAATTTCCTCTCTCAAATATTTTTTCAAAAGTCCCATCAACGCCTTCACCTCTAACTCAGGACGTGTCCAGTTTTCTGTAGAGAACGTATACAGCGTCAAAACTCTAATCCCAAGTCCACCACAAAACCTCACTATCTTCCTGACACAATTCACTCCTGCAAGATGCCCTTCAATTCTGGAAAGCCCCTTCTCATCAGCCCATCTTCCATTCCCATCCATAATTATAGCTATGTGGGCCGGCAACCGCGTCTTATCAAGTTGTTTCATCAGCTCTTCTGTTGTCATACCTAACCCTTTTCACGTAAATATTCAGCGAACTGCGTCCCAATCTGTCATTCTGAACGGAGTGAAGAATCTCTATAGATTCTTCGTCGCAGAGCTCCTCAGAATGACACGGAGTTCACTGAGCTTTTACCTTTTCACCCCCACCACTCCTCCCCCCTCGAGGGGGAGGATTAAGGAGGGGGGCATACTTAATCCTTAATTACGGTTATATTTCCAGCGTTTCTTTTTCTTTGGCTGCAAGAGCTCTATCCACTTCTTCAATATACCGATCTGTTACCTCCTGCGTTTTCTCCTGAGCTCTTCGGCTGTCATCTTCGGAAATTTTCCCGTCTTTTTCACGAGATTTCAATTCCTCCCTCGCTTCGCGTCTCAAACTTCTTATTGAAACTCTGCATTCTTCTGCTATCTTGTGTATTACCTTAACAAGTTCTTTCCTTCTCTCTTCACTGAGCTTGGGGAATGGAATCCGTATAACATTACCTGCCACTACAGGGTTCAAATCAAGCTCTGATCTCAGGATAGCTTTTTCTATATCGGCTATAATTGATTTATCCCACGGCTGGATAACAACAAGCTGTGGTTCAGGGGCAGAAATGCTCGCCAGTTGATTCAGAGGAGTCAGCGTGCCATAGGAGTCAACCTTTATGTTCTCAACAAGCGCCGGCGAAGCCCGCCCGGTACGAACCAGAGCCATTTCCCGCTTGCCACCTTCAAAACGCTTCTTCATCTTCTCTTCCATCTCCTCTAAAATTTCTTTATCCACTTGCTTACCCTCCTATTAGCCTGCAACTATTTATGCTGGACTTTTGCGTCCATTCTAAGTTTTAACAAGTGTCCCGATTTTTTCTCCGAGAACCACTCTGCGAATATTCCCTCTTCTCCCAAGATTAAAGACTATTATTGGCAGATTATTATCCATACATAGAGATATAGCGGTGCTATCCATGACGCCCAACTTTTTCTTTATAACATCCATATGCTCAAGCCTGATAAACTTTTTCGCTTTTTTCTCAACTATTGGATCGCTGCTATAAATTCCATCAACCTTGGTCGCCTTCAGAATAACTTCTGCAGAAACCTCAATCGCTCTTAGCGCGGCCGCAGTATCCGTGGTGAAATAGGGATTGCCGGTGCCGGCGGCGAAGATAACAACCCTTTTCCTTTCAAGATGCCTCATCGCTACCCGCCGAATATAAGGTTCAGCCAATGCAGGCATATGTATTGCAGTCTGTACTCTTGTCACAACTCCCACTTTCTCAAGAGCGTTCTGAAGAGCCAGACCGTTGATAACAGTGGCGAGCATCCCCATGTAATCGGCTGTTGACCTATCCAACCCTTCCTTGCTCAAAGACTCCCCACGGAAAATATTCCCGCCCCCGATAACAATTGCTATCTCTACGCCAAGCTCCCACACCTCTTTAACCTGCTCTGCTACATGTCTCGCCTTAGCCGGGTCAATCCCATAGCCACTCCTACCTTGCAGGGATTCCCCGCCCAGTTTGAGCAATACACGATTAAAAACCGGCTTCTTTTTCATCTAAATTTCCTCTTCACCCCCACCTTCTATCCTCCCCCATCAAGGGGGAGGCACACTTGAAAATAGGCTTTCTCAAATTTCCTCTCCAAGCTGAAAACGCACAAACCTTCTCACTCGCACATTCTCTCCAAGTTTTGCTACACAGCCTGCAATATATTCGCGAACGGTTATATCCTCATCCTTCACAAAAGGTTGTTCTAACAGACAATTTTCGGCATAAAATTTTTCAAGTCTCCCGTTTGCTATCTTCTCAATCACCTGAGCCGGTTTATTAGCAAATTCTGATTTAACAATCTCTTTTTCCTGCTCAATTGCTTCCTGTGAAATTTCCTCGCGACGGATACATTGCGGGTCACTTGCGGCGACATGCATTGTAATATCCTTCACAAGCTGTTTGAAATCGGCAGTTTGTGCTACAAAATCAGTTTCACAATTGATCTCAACAAGCACCCCAATCTTCCCCCCTGGATGAATGTAAGAAGCAACTAACCCCTCAGAAGTCTCCCTGGAAATTCTCTTTGCAGCCTTGACAAATCCCTGTTTGCGCAAAAGATTCACAGCCTTATCCATATTACCATCTGAGTTCTGGAGAACCTTTTTGCAATCCATAATCCCGGCTCCGGTCTTCTGGCGCAATTCTTTAACTAAGTCAGGTGCGATTTTCATTTTCTTCTTTCTCTCCCTTCTCTTCTACAATTGATTCTTTTGCAGCCTGTTTCTCCTCAAAAACCTGCACTGCTTTCTTTTTCCCTTCAATAACTGCATCTGTTAGTTTTGAAATCAGAACCCTGACCGCTCTGATTGCATCATCATTGCCAGGTATACAATACTGCACCACATCAGGATCCCCATTTGTATCCACAATTGCTATAAGAGGAATCCCCATCTTATTTGCTTCAGCTACTGCTATTTTTTCTCTGTGCGAGTCAACCACAACCAAAGCTCCCGGTAAAGTTTCCATATTCCGAACTCCCGCAAGATTTTTCTCAAGTCTTTCCCTTTCCCTCCTCAATACCGTTATTTCCTTTTTGGTCAGTTGTTTCGGCGTATCCTCTTCAATCTTAATCAGCTCGTTGAGCTTCTTGATGCTCTTGCGGAAAGTTTTAAAATTCGTGAGTGTTCCACCGAGCCACCGCCTGTTTACGTAGAGCATTCCACACCTTTCTGCCTCTGAGGAAATCACTTCCTGAGCCTGCCTCTTCGTTCCTACAAACAATATAGTCTCTCCGTTTGCGGCAACTTCGCTGAGGAAAGAGCATGTCTCCTTCAACTTCTCAAGTGTCTTCTCAAGGTCAATAATGTAGATTCCTTCCCTCTCTCCAAACAAGAAACGCTGCATTTTGGGATTCCATTTCCTCTTCTGATGCCCGAAATGGACACCTGCCTCCAACAGTTCCTTCAATGTTGCCTCATTCACCAGTTCCTCCTCCTTTATAAAATGTATCTGCTGAGATCCACATCCTTAATCACCTTATCCAGCTTTTTCATGACATACTTCCCGTCAATTACAATTTTTTCCGGAACATCAGGAGCTTTAAATGAAATCTCCTCAAGAAGTTTCTCCATTATAGTATGTAATCTCCTTGCTCCAATATCCTCCATCTGCTGATTGACAGCATAAGCCATAGATGCTATCTCCTTCACTGCATCCTTCCTGAATTCAATTTTTATCCCTTCAGTCCTGAGAAGTGCCACGTACTGTTTTGTAAGAGCATTCTGAGGTTGAAGTAGAATCTTCTCAAAATCTTTAGCGGAGAGACTATTTAATTCAACCCGTATAGGAAACCTCCCCTGCAACTCCGGGATTAAATCTGAGGGTTTTGAGACATGGAAAGCTCCTGCGGCAATAAAAAGCACATGGTATGTTCTTACCATCCCGTATCTCGTGGGAACTTGCGTGCCTTCAACTATCGGAAGAATATCCCTCTGCACACCCTCCCTTGATACATCAGGACCCGCGCCTCCTTCTCTTCCGGCAATTTTATCCAGTTCATCAAGAAACACTATACCTGAATTCTCTACCTTCTCTATTGCTTCTTTTACAACCTCATCCATGTCAACAAGTTTCTGAACTTCCTCCTGAGCTAAAAGTCTGCGTGCTTCATCTACGCTGACCTTTCTTCTCTTCATTCGTTCAGGAAGCATTTTCCCAAAAACCTCCTGAAAATTCACACCGAGCTCTTCAATCCCAGCAGTTGAGAATATCTCCACTGTAGGAAACATCCGGTCCTTCAACTCAATTTCGACAATGCGCTTATCAATCTCTCCTGAACGTAACTTCTTTCTCAACTTCTCCCTCGTTGCATTCAACCGCTCCCTCTCATTCCCATCAGGACTCTTGCCTCCGGGAGGAAGAAGAAGGTCAAGGAGCCTTTCCTCAGCAAGGATTTTTCCTTTCTCCTCCACCTCCTTAGTCTTTTCTGCCTTTAACATGTTAACAGATATGTCAGTAAGGTCTCTAATCATTGATTCAACATCTCTCCCTACATATCCAACCTCGGTAAATTTTGAAGCCTCAACTTTCAGAAAAGGAGCCTGCGCAAGTCTTGCAAGCCTGCGTGCGATTTCAGTCTTTCCGACACCCGTCGGACCTATCATGATTATATTTCTTGGAGCAACCTCATCCCGCAGCTCGGGAGGGAGTTTCTGGCGGCGGTATCTGTTTCTGAGAGCAATTGCAACCGCTCTCTTCGCCTCATCCTGCCCAATAATATACTTATCAAGTTCCTTGACAATCTCAACAGGCGTAAGCATTATAGTTTCTCAACTGTTATTCTGTCATTAGTGTAAACACATATTGTTGATGTGATTATCAGAGCTTCCCTGACTATCTCCTCCACACTCAGGTTGGAATACTTTAAAAGAGCTCTTGCAGCAGCAAGCGCGTAAGGTCCACCTGAACCAATAGCAATTATCCCATCATCAGGCTCTATACAATCCCCATTACCGGATATCAGGAGCGAATGTTTCTTATCGGCAACCGCAAGCAAAGCCTGAAGTCTCCTCAGAACCTTATCTGCTCTCCACTCTTTCGCCAGTTCTACAGCGGCTCGCGGGAGGTTCCCATGATGTTCAGAAAGTTTCTGTTCAAACCTTTCAAAGAGGGTAAGAGCATCTGAGGCACCACCCGAAAAACCAGCCAGCACTTTACCATCGTGCATCCTTCGCACCTTGACAGCAGTTTGCTTCATAATGGTTTCCTCATGCGTTACCTGCCCATCTCCAGCAATAGAAACTTCCCTTCCCCGCCTTACTGACAAAATTGTAGTATGCCTCATGCTCTTGGATGAGCCTTTGTGTATACGGATTTCAATCTTTCTGTTGTAACGTGCGTATAAATCTGAGTCGTTGAAAGGTTCGCATGACCGAGCAATTCCTGAACTGCTCTCAAATCTGCACCTGCATTCAAAAGATGAGTTGCAAAACTGTGCCGGATAGCATGCGGGCTAACTCCCATCTTTGCCCCAATTATTCTGACATATTTATTCACCAGCCGGCAAATACTTCTCGCTGAAAGTCTCCCGCCCCACTTATCAAGGAAAAGGGCAGTACCATTCTGTTTTATATCCTTCCTTGGACTGCTTAAAAGCTGTCCCCGCTTTTCTAAATATTCCCCCAGAGCGGACAGCGCTTTCTCACCAATCGGAACAATTCTTTCTTTCTTCCCTTTACCCAAAACTCTGACAACTCCTCCTATAAAATCTATACTGCCTGATTTGAGACTCACAAGTTCCCCTACTCTCATACCTGTGCTGTAAAGAGTTTCAAGAATAGCTCTATCCCTTATCCCGAGAACATTTCTTTCATCCGGTGCCTCTAACAATTTCACCATTTCTTTTTCATCAAGAAATTTTGGAAGCTTTTTCTCCTGTCTTGGGATTGGCAATCCCGCCGCTGGATTTGAGCTCAAGTAGCCTTCCTCCACCAGAAACTTAAAGAAAGAGCGGATAGTTGCAATTTTCCTCGCAATCGTTCGTGAGGCACACCCTTTCTTCTGAAGATGCACCAGAAAACGTCTGAGGTCAAGCCGGGAAAAATTAGGGATAGGTCCCATTTTCCCATCAGAAAAACGGGCTCTGTCCCTGCTTAAAAACTTCTCAAACTGTTTCAGGTCAGAAGAATAATTCCTGATAGTATGTTCTGAAGAATTCCTCTCAGCTTTCAGATAAGTGATGAATTTCCGAATATATTCTTTCATAATCACATTCAGCTTGAATACACTTCAGGATTTGTCCCGATTTTGTCCTTTTCTCAACAAGGAAACTTGCTCCGCACTTCTCGCACTTTAAAGGCACAGGTTTATACCAGCTGACAAACTTACAATCAGGATATTTACTGCACCCATAAAAGACCCTCCCGCGCTTTGTTCTCCTTTCAATAATCTTACCATTGCAACCAGGCACAGAACAATTCACACCTGTTTCTACAATAATGTGGCGAGTGTTCCTGCATTTTGGGAAATTACTACAGGCAATAAACCTGCCATATCTGCCATACCGTATCACCATCATCCCGCCGCATTTATTACATATCTCGTCAGTCTCTTCCACTAACTTTTGTTTCAAATTCTCCATATTCTGCTTTGCTTTCTCAACAGAGTTTTCAAAAGGCTGATAAAAATTCTCCACTACCTGAATCCAGTCAACCTCCCCTTCCTCAATCTTATCTAAATCACTTTCCATCTCAGCTGTGAATTTGACATCAAAGTAGTCTCCAAGATTTTTTACAAGGAGCCCATTAACCATCATCCCGAGTTCTGCCGCGAAAAGTCGTCTATCTTTCCTTTCAACATAGCCCCTTTCCTGAATTGTGCTTATTATTGGTGCATATGTGCTGGGACGGCCTACTCCTTTTTCCTCAAGTGCTTTCACAAGAGTCCCTTCAGAATAGCGCGGGGGAGGTTTTGTCCAATGCTGTCCAGGGAGCAGCTTCACCAGGTTTAGAACCTCTCTCTCTTCCAAATGGGGTAATTCTACCTGCTTCTCATCTGCCCCCTGCCTGCCTGACAGGCGGCCTTTAGAATATACAACCATAAACCCGCGGAAAAGAATCTTAGAACCATTAGCGGAAAACTCAAATTTACCCGCAGTTATTCTCACAGATGTTCTTTTGAAACATGCAGACTTACATTGACTTGCTAAGAATCTACGCCAGATAAGCTCATATAATTTAAGCTGCTCAGCAGTCAGGAAATTCTTAAGCTTATCCGGTTCTCTCCCAGCCTCTGTCGGCCTTATAGCTTCGTGCGCTTCCTGAGCGCCCTTTCTACTTCTGTAATCTCGTGGCCTCTGCAAAGCGAACTCAGCCCCAAACTTCTCGCGTATAAACTTTAAGCCCATCTTTTGTGCTTCTTTTGAGACCCGGACAGAATCAGTCCTCATATATGTAATGAGCCCTGTTCTACCTTCCTCTCCTATGTCCAATCCTTCATAGAGTTGTTGAGCAACCCGCATTGTTCTTCTGGCTCTGAAACCAAGCAGGTTAGAAGCTTCCTGCTGAAGAGAACTTGTGATAAACGGAGGTGGTGGGTTTTTTTGTTCCTCCGTATCTTTAACACTTTTTACAATAAACTTTTTTTCTCTTAACGCCTCTACAATTGACTGCGCTTTTTCCAGCTCGGGAATTCTTGCTTTAACTTTTCCAATCTTTTCAAGTTTCGCGCTGAACTTCTGTCCATTTTGCTTTTCAAGTTCAGCGGTTATTGACCAGTATTCCTCAGGCGTGAAAGATTTGATTTCGTCCTCACGCTCACAAATGAGGCGAAGGGCAACAGACTGGACTCTCCCTGCACTCAACCCTTTCCTGACTTTCCTCCAGAGGAGAGGGCTCACCATATATCCAACCAGACGGTCAAGAATTCTCCTTGCCTGCTGCGCATTGACTTTGCGTAAATCTATTGGTGAGGGATTCTTAACTGCCTCCTGAATCGAACGGGGTGTTATTTCATTAAAAATTATCCTGTAGAGACCATTTTCTTTCCCAAGCATCTCTTTCAGATGCCAGCAAATTGCTTCTCCTTCCCTATCATGATCAGCTCCAAGATAGACTTTTCCCATCTTCTCAGATTTCTGCTTCAACATTTTGATTACCTTGCCGCGCCCCGGAACTGCAACATATGTAGGTTTAAAATTATGTGCTCTATCCACGCCAAGTCTTTTCTTAGGCAAGTCCCTTACATGCCCCATGCACGCTTCAACACAAAAATTCTTCCCCAAGAATTTACCTATTGTTCTTGCCTTGGCAGGAGATTCTACAATTACCAAATCCATCAAAAGAACTCTCTGAACCAGCTTTTAATCTTGATAAAGGGATTTTGCCAGCCTATGCTTGACATCTCCGCCAGCTGGCGGGTTTTCATACCACTGTGGAGCAATCCAATTACTGTACTGTAAGCAGGATTACTGATTACCCTGCCCCACTGGTCAACTCTCCCATCGGGTTTACCAACTCTAACAGGTAGATTGAACTTCCGAGCGGCGAGTTCAGTAACACCCTCTAACAATGCTCCACCTCCCGTCAGTACTACCGATTCACCCATACCCATTGGGAACCTGGCAGATTCAGCTTCCCGTTTGACCAGACTGAGTATTTCCCCCATTCTGCGCTGGACAACTTCTGAGAGTTCCCTCTGGGAAATTACGGTTTCCTCATCTCCAGGCAAATCTATTTTCTTATCCGCCGCAGCTGCCGAAGCAGCACATCTATAATCTCTTTTTATTTTCTCGGCTGCAGGTTCGGACAGATGGAATCTTCCTATAATATCGCTTGTAATCTTGTCAACTCCCACTGCCAATACTCTTGCCCGGGTCAGGTTACCCCTTTCAAAAATTGCAATACACGTTGTTTCACTACCCAAATCTACTAACAGCACTCCAATCTTTTTTTCTGACGGAGTGATAACAGCTTCTCCTGCGGCTAATGGTTCCAGAATCATCTCCTCTACCCTGAACCCCGCATTCTTTATGCATTCAATGACCGTCTTTAGAAAAGTGGAGGGTTTCCCGGTTGCAATATAGACCTCCGCTTCAAGTTTGAAACCATACATACCAACCGGATTTTTGATACCATGCTGCCCATCTACAATAAATTCCTGAACCAGTTCCTGAACAGATTCCTGCATGGAACGCATTGCAACAACCTTTGCCACTTCAATAACACGGTTTACGTCTCTACTGTTGATTTCCCTATTCGCTCCGGGGATAGAAACAACCCCGCGGCTGTTAACACCGCGCAGATTACTCTGGGCTATACCTGTGAAAACAGATTCTACTTCAACACCTGCAATTTCCTCTGCTTCCATCACAGCTTTTTCAATAGACCCGGTAAGAAGCTCTACATCAGCAACAATACCATTTTCCAACCCAAGAGGAGGGCTGCAACCTAAACCGATAATATTAATCCGTTTTCTTTCATCTATTCTGCCAATAGCGGAGCAAATTTTTGCTGCTCCTATATCCAGAGATGCAATAATATCAGACTCAGCCATATCTCTCTCCTTCACAACAGATCTAATATTTCTTCTTCAATATTACCTTCTAACTCTAAATTGAGTTTAGCACGAAGACAGCCTCTAAGTTCAGAAACATCCCTGCAGGCACCTGCTTCTTCAGTATTAAGACCGTTACGGAGGATAATATAAGCTTTCAATCTCCTGCTGCAGACATTCCATTCTTGCATTGAACCAAACCTCGGTTCAATGAGAGCATCTCTTTCGCGAAAGGTGCGAGAAAAACACCTCCTTAATTTGTCTGCAAGCTCTGTCCTATACCTCTTTATTCTGTGCTGAGCCAGTTCTCCCTCCAACCTTTCAACTTCATCTTCAAGCTCGTTTGCCCTATTCCTCAGTTCATGCTGTTTGACATCAAGTTCCTCTAACCGCACTCCCCACTCCCTCTTTATCTTCTCTTCCACCATTTTTTGTTCCTCACTGCCTGAATATCAGAAACAGTATGTACACAATTGTGCTCAGAAGAGCTCCAGCCAGAAAGAATCCAAGCCCGACCTTAAACCCTTCAACCAGACCAAAAGCTTCCCGTGTATACTCTAACTCCTCCTGTTCCTCCCCTATTTCCCTTTCCCCAAACACATCAAGCTTTTTCCTCGCTCTCTGAAACGCTTCTCTTGCCTTCCCCACAACCTCCCTCTCAATAACTATTTTTCTGAGTATATCTTCTGCTTTCTGACCTTGTTTCTCCGCAAAGCGCATCTCTTTAATAAGTGTCTCAAATTCTTTCCTGGTATCTATAATCTCCTGCTGTCTTTTCTTTGTCTCCTCTTCTTCCTCTGTTAGAATCGCCACAGCGCTGGCAAGTTTTGCATTTATTTCCCTCTTATCTGCTTCAAGCTCCTCAGTTTGCGCTTTCAATCCTTCCAGTTCTCTTCTCTCCCGGTCTAACTGCTCTTCCTGCTCCCTGAGGATTCTCAATTGGTCTCCTGCCCGTTTCAGGCGAATTTCAAAACCCTGCTCGGGGTCCAACTCAGGTGAATCCCGTATTATACGCTTCCTACGACCTTCCGGCATTTTTCATCACCACCTTTCACTTAGGGCTTACGTAAGCCCTTAGGCGATACTAAAAATACCATAAATAATTCAAACATGCAACTCCAAATTATTGGCTAAACTTTTGTACATGATGTCCACGGATATACTCAGCAGCCGTCTGTCTTCTCCCACCTTCAAGCTGAACAACCCCGAGAAGAAGAGCCCCGCTCCCCGCAGCCACAACTATCCCCTCCGAAGAAACTCTAAGAATTTTCCCAGGCACTTCAGAAACTTCTTCTACCTGCGGCGGAAGTGCAGTTTCCCATATAATGAGTTTTCTTCCGTCAACACAGGTGCGAGCTCCAGGATGAGGACTCAGCGCTCGCACAAGATTGTAAATGTCAAGAGCTGACTTTTCCCAATCTATCCTGCAATCATCTTTTTTGATGAAAGGAGCGTAACTCACCTCACCTTCTTGTGGATACGCTTTCACCTTGCCTTCTTTAAACCGGGCAAGGACTTCCGACAGAAGTCCTGCACCAAGTCTTGATAACTTCTCACTCAGTGCAGCTTTTGTATCAGAAATGGAAATGCTGAGCTTTTGCTGAATAATAATATCCCCGGTATCCATCTCCTCATTCATATATATGCAGGTAACACCCGTCACTGCCTCTCCCCTCATTATTGCCCATTCAATCGGGCAGGGACCTCTATAATGTGGAAGTAAAGATGGATGAATGTTGATGCAGCCAAGAGAGGGCAGTTCAAGTAATGGGCGTTTTAAAATTGCTCCATACGCAACAACCACTATCAAATCCGGCTTCAATTCTTTTATCTTCTTTATAACCCGGTAGTCTGAGATGTCCTTAGGCTGATAGATTTCTACATCCCTTTCAACCGCAAATGTTTTCACAGGAGGCGAAGTTATCCGCCGTTTCCTGCCACTTGCGCGGTCAGGCTGAGTGATTACCGCCACTACATCCCCATCCCTGACTGCTGCCTCCAGCGAAGGCACGGCAAAAACCGGCGTTCCCATAAAAACCAATCTCAATTTACCCATTTCACTAATAATACCACGACTATGCACGAGGTCAAGCCATTTAGAAGAGAGGAGCAAGGTAAATATTCAGTAAAGTCCGTTTCCTGTCATTCCCGCGCAAGCGGGAATCCATCCCCACTTTCGTGAGGACGGGTTTAGATTTTAGATTCCTGCTTCCGCAGGAATGACGGCTTTCACCAAGTACTTACGGAGCAAGGTTGGTTTGACAGTCAGGCTGGCTCTATTTAAGACAGGATTTTGAGGAGTTTCAAAAGATAATCTTTATGCTTAAGGAAACAGTCCGCCTGAGCAAGAATTTCCACTTCAGCCTCAGGTGTGCTTTGCTCCCAGGTTTTGTTCATGAAGGAAAAAACCCTTCCAAAATACAGTCCCTTGAGAGATTCAGCTACAATGCTGGTATCTTTGGCTTTCCGAAAAGCGGCTATCATTTCATACACAATTTTCACCCACAATTCTGCATCAAGTGCATCAAAATCATCCGACTTAAAGATTGTGTCTACCTTTCCGAACGTATCCGGATGCAGGTAATTTTTCAGTAAGTCTTTAGAATTTTCAAATCCCGCTACTGCCTGTTTTTTTATAGAGTTTCTATCTACAGTAAGCTCCTGAGGTTTCCCTAATTCTTTTAATCCAAAGAGAGGAGAATCCTGCACATCCTTCACCTCTTTCCATTTGTCCACATTTTTACTTATCATCATAAACGCAGTACTTACCACCTGGACAAACATTGGACCCAGTTTTGGTGCACTCGGTTTATGGATTTTCGCTCCCAGCCCTGTCTGGCATATCTTGAAGTTTCCCAGCACAGCGTTCATCGTCATGAAAATATCTATTCCGTATTCGTCGGTTGTTCTATGCCACATTTGCTTTATGAGATATTCCACAAGATTTCCGCTCAATGCAAAATCCCCTCCTATGGGCTGCCGCACATTTCTTCCGAGCACGCCGTAAACCAGAGGAAAACATATGTTATTGGTTATGGTGCCATCATATTTATGCCTTGAATATATAGGGGTGGCGTAATCGTAACCGTTCTGTATGGATTCTCCAAAATATTTTATCCATTCGGGAGTTATACTTTCCAGGTCAGCATCAACGCAAATCAGAATTTCCACCTCTAACTCCAGCGCTTTTCTGAACATGTTTTCAAAATTGTAGCCTTTGCCCAGGACATCCGGTGGAGTGGTTATATAAATTTTCGGCACTTCCGTTTCGGTGTTCAGGAAAGCATCTTCCGTGCCGTCGGGCGAACAATTATCACCGCATATAATCACGCCCTTTCTCTCCGGGAAATATTTGACGAGCCCGAGACTCGCCTGCTGAGTTGGATAGGCAATAGCATCCGCTTCTTCGTACGAAGCGATGCCCACAGCAATATTCGCAAGTTTCACTCCGTCTTTATTTACTTCCCTCTCAAACATAGCTCACCCCCTGTCCAAAACCTTAATAAGACGGCCAACCTGTTCACTGCATTCAGCAAGCATTTCCCCTGCCTTTTCTTTAATATCCTCTTCGCTCATGGGCCTCGTGATAGTAGTAAAATAAGCTGTGATGCCACAGGAATGTATATTAGAGACATCTTTCCCTGTTTGTCCTCCGATAGCAATAACAGGTATGCCAAGCTCCGAAGCGGTTCTTGCCACTCCTGCAGGAGTCTTGCCAAACGCAGTCTGATAATCTAATTGACCCTCACCTGTGATTACCAGCTCGCTCCCTTTAATCTTTTCTCTTAGCCCGACAATATCAATAACAATATCTATTCCGGGTTTAAGCTCTGCATTCAGAAAAGCCATTAAGCCTGCGCCCAATCCTCCAGCAGCTCCTGCCCCGGGCTCATTCGCAGCAGCTTTTCCAAGGTCTTTTTTGATAATTTGAGAGAGGTTTGTTAGATTTCTCTCAAGTATCTCTACCATCTCAGGCGTGGCACCTTTCTGTGGAGCATAGACTTTTGCTGCCCCCCTATTTCCTAAGAGAGGGTTATCCACATCGCATGCTACGAGGAATTCTACATCCTTGATTCCAGGCTCCATACCGGACACATCAATGGTTCTCAGATATTCTAATCTACCCCCTGTTCCGTCTAACTCTTTACCTTTCTCATCCAGAAATTTTACTCCTAATGCCTGTGCCATACCGGACCCGCCGTCAACCGTGGCACTCCCCCCTATACCAACTATTATTCTCTTAGCACCTCTCTTAACTGCATCCAGAATGAGTTCTCCGGTACCAAAAGTTGTTGTTTTCAAAGGATTCCTTTCTTCCTGGGAAAGGAGAGGCAGCCCTGAAGCAGCAGCCATCTCTATAACAGCAGTCACGCCATCTCCCATCATTCCAAAAATAGCCTCAATTTTTCTTCCCAGAGGGTCTGTAACGTCTGAAGAAATGATTTTCCCGCCGGTTGCATCAACCATAGCCTGAACAGTGCCTTCGCCGCCATCAGCCATAGGTATTTTCAGTATCTCACAATCATCCAGGACACTTTTCAGTCCCCGCTCAATACACGTTGCTACCTCAAGAGCTGTAAGTGTCCCTTTAAACGAATCAGGAGCTATCGCTATTTTCATAGTCTTTCTCACTAAACTTTCTTTGAAATAATACGATTGTCTTCATCAAGAACTATTATTTTCGCTTTTATCTCTTTAAGCTCTTTCTCATCGACCAGCGCATAGGAGAGGATACAGACTCTATCTCCAACCTGACCACACCTTGCCGCAGGACCATACAGAGCAATAATCCCTGAGCCTTCCTCTTCCTCTATAACATATGTTTCAAACCTCTGACCATTGTTGAGATTTAAGACCTGAACCCTTTCGTTTGGAAGGATATCACTCTCAGTTAGCAATTTACCATCAATGCCAATGCTCCCCGCATAGTAGAGCTCTGTCTTCGTAATTTTTCCCATGTGGATTTTTGCTCTCAAAATCTGTCTGAGTCTCATTTTACTTCCTATCTCCTCTCAGGCATGGATTCTACAACACCTTACAACTTTTTGCAAAGTATCTTTTCCCCTGTGTCAAGACAATTTAAAAATGTCCTATTTTTAGCAAAATCAAAGTGTCCTATTTTGATAATTGTTTTCAATAATTGTTTTTGAGTTTTTTAACATATTAAATCAGTAGTAGTCGGCCTTGTGTGAAATGTGGGTAACTGC
>JAUWGW010000027.1 GCA_030606215.1 bacterium | reverse complement strand
GCAGTTACCCACATTTCACACAAGGCCGACTACTACTGATTTAATATGTTAAAAAACTCAAAAACAATTATTGAAAACAATTATCAAAATAGGACACTTTGATTTTGCTAAAAATAGGACATTTTTAAATTGTCTTGACATGTGACTGTCGAACACTTGACATACCGTATGTGGCATGGTAAAACTGGAACGTGAGAGATTCCGAATATAGGTGGGGGTAGAATTATGGGCCTTGTTAAGATAAAAGACAAATACCAGATTGCTATTCCGGAGGACATAAGAAAGAAACTACATTGCGAGGTGGGAGAATTCTTGAGTGTAACTTTGCATGGGAACGAGATAGTGCTAAAACCAATGGTGATTGAGGAAAAGTATTCAGCGGATGAACTTAATAGGCTTGAGAAAGTTTTTAAAAGTCCGCACAATCGCGGTAGAATTATGAACGCCGATAAATTTAAGAAGCATCAGGAGAGACTGTAATTAAGATTTAAGTCTCTTCCCTCATATGAGCGTAGTCTCAGCCAAGAGTAAAAACATCTATATAGACTCAAATTTAATTTAAATCTAGGTACGTGGAGGTAAAAATAAGATGGAAAAGAATGTTGTAGTTGCCCAATCAGGCGGTCCTTCACCAGTTATCAATAATTCACTGCGGGCTATTGTTGAAACCTGCAGGGAATTTTCACAAGACTTCGGAACTGTTTATGGCGGATTCCATGGGATTGAAGGTATCCTCAAAGAAGAACTCCTAAACCTTTCCCAACAACCTGAGGAAGAAATCAAGCTTTTGCGAACCACCCCTGCCGCCGGGTTCATTGGAACCTGCCGCTACAAGTTAAAAGAAACCCAGGAAGAAGATTTTGAAAGGGCGATAGAAATCTTCAAAGCTCACAAAATTGGCTATTTCTTCTATATTGGCGGAAACGATTCCATGGACACAGCCAGCAAAATTGCCGGATTAGCAAAGCAAAGGGGACTTGACCTCATCGCAGTTGGAGTTCCCAAAACTATTGATAATGATGTTGGTGATTCGGAGTTCAAACTCATTGACCATACACCCGGATATGGCAGTGTGGCGCGTTACTGGGCTCTAAATATTCAGAATGCTAATGAGGAAAACAAGGGGTCATCTCCGGCTGACCCGGTGCTGGTCATTCAGGCTATGGGGCGCAAAATCGGTTTCATCCCGGCAGCCGCACGTTTAGGCGACCCTGATAGGAAATTCCCTCTCCAGATATACCTCAAAGAATCAAACCTTTCATTTGAAGAAGTTACCGATAAGATAAATGAGGAACTGAAAAAATCCGGACGAGTGCTTGTTGTTATCAGCGAAGGGTTTCCGGTAAGCGACATTGGGAAATCTACAGATTCTTTCGGTCACACCCAGTTTTCCTCAAGCAAGATAACCGTGGAACAGATTCTGGTTAATCACCTGAATTCAGTGGGAATCAATGCCAGAGGTTCAGCGCGAGGGAATGTTCCGGGAACAGACCAACGCCATAATATGGTCTACGCCTCTACTGTTGACCTTGAAGAAGCCTATGAGGCAGCGCAGAAAGCAGTTCTCATCGCAAGGGAGGAAGATTCCGGATATATGGCAACTATTTTGCGCGCTCCAGGGCCTACTTATTCTGTTAATTACGATAAGGTGCCGCTGGAGAAGGTGGCTAATTCCGAGAGAGCTTTCCCGAAAAACTGGATTGCCTCAAACCGCATTGATGTGACCGATGAATTTATCAGCTACGCTCAACCGCTTATCGGGGAAGATTGGGTAACCATTCCATTGGAAAACGGCCGTCAGAGGTTTGCGCGCCCACAGAACCTATTTGTGGAAAAAAAGTGCCCAAACTATACCCCCCAGGCTTATAGAGTATAAATCCCGTGACTCAGACAATGCAGGTTATGAGGACTTCTTGCTTATCCAATTATATGCGGTATCTTCACTCACAACTAATTTTCTTCTCTCCCCGGCTAAAACCCAGAGATAATAGAGACTATAACCGGGAATAACCGCTATTGGGTGATAACCTTTAGGGATAAGAAGGAAAGAGTTATTCTTTATTACATACGCTTCATCCAAATCTTTCTCCGCAGTATAAAGCCGAGCCATTCCAAAACCGTCCTCAGGTTTTATTTTGAAGAAATAAAACTCCTCCAATTTTGATTCTTCCGGTAAATTATCCCTGTCATGTTTATGAGGCGGGAAACTTGACCATTCCCCGGGGAAATTTATCGTCTCTCCGATAATGAGTTTGTCTGCATCTACCTTCTCATCAATAATATTATAGACTTCCCTTCGGAAACCTTTCTTCCCTCTGAGCTCCTTCTTCACCATTTCCGAGGAGATTAAGACCGGTTCTCCTCGCTTTTTAGATAAAGCTCTGGCTACTGCTAATTCTAAAGGTTTTTCCGCTTCTACACTCCAGCTAATACCCGGGGGAATATAAATCCCAAAGCCCTTTTGAGAAAAAACATCTTTCCTTTCTATTTTCCACACTTTCTCTCCAGCTTCAACCTTTCCCTTCCCTTTAAGAAGAATTAATCCTGTCTCTTTCCCTTCATCTTTTTCTTGTTGAAACGAAGAACCCGCCTTTAAATTAACAATTCCAAATTCAATATAAGTAAGCTCCTTCCCTGCGGTAAGTGAAAGGAAACCTTCTTTCCCTATATATTGTCTCAAATAATCCATCCTATCCCCCATATCTTCGTATTTTATTCCCCGCGAGCAGCGGTTAAGACAGAAACCTTGCTTGCGCCAGCTTCAATAAGGGTCTTTGAGCATTCGTTCACTGTTGAACCTGTTGTAAAAACATCATCAATCAGTAGAAGCTTTTTCCCATTGAATTCCGAGGAATCTCTCACACCAAAAATCCCCCTTACATTACTGAGCCGAACTGAGCGAGGCAAATCTATCTGAGGAGTTGTTTCCCGAACTCTTCCAAGGTTTCCACTGGAAACACCTATCTTAAGAACATTGCTAATTCCTTTCGTCAAGAGATAGGCCTGATTAAATCCCCTCTCCCTTTCCCTGACACGATGTAAAGGCACAGGAATGATGAGGTCACCTTGAGCAAGTTCTGGCAACTCTTTCAAAGTATCAACCATCAAGCTAACAAGAATTTTCGCTAAGTAAAGTTCTCTTCCATATTTCAATTTATGAATACATTCTCTTAAAACGCCATCGTAAATACCTGCGGCTCTTGCGATGCTATAATACTGGTGTGTCTTTCTGCATTCTTTACATACGCCGGTGCAATCCGGTCTTCCGCATTTCTCACAAACGGGTTTCCGCATCCGCTTGACCTGAGCAAGACAACCTGAACATAAAAATACTCTGTTGCCCGGCTCCAAGGGTTCATTACAAATGACACAGAAAAGAGGGAAAAACAAATTTAAAAAAGCTTCCGTAAAAGCACGAAAATTAATCGCACCAAACTTCATATTCTCTATCAAAAACCTCGCAAAATCTCATCAAGCTATTTAAAGCGCGGGTCGGTAACTCTTTTTGTTTCTTTAACCGTCTTCTCTTGCGAACTTTTCTTTAAATTATCTAAAAGTCCTTCATACTCTTCCCTGTCAACTGGTATGTCAACTGCTTTATTCTTTCTCCCTGAAAGAATAACAGCATTCATAAATTCCACTGTCCAGAGCCCCTCTTCCCCCGGCGCAATCAGCATCTCTCCATCAAGAATAGACCTGCAAAAATTCTTGATAATTTCCTTATGCCCTGTTTCGCATTCGGGAAGTTCTAATTTCTCTTCAATCACTTCGGGAGATTCCCACATCTCTTTCGCAGAAAAAGTAAATTCAGGAATTGACTCTTTCAGAGAATAGAATTTAAGAGAACCATCATGGTAAACCAGCTTTCCTTTATCACCTGAGATTTCCATAAATGCCGCAGGTGGAGCTTCATTAGTAGTAGTGTAATAATAACCCCAGGCTCCATTTGGATATTCCAGTAGAGCAGTCGCTTCATCTTCAACCTCTATTCTGTGAAGTCTGGTGCGAACTTTGGCAACAACCTTGGAAGGCAACCCTCCCAAGAGCAAGAACAAATCAATTCCATGAGGCGACTGATTTATCAATACTCCACCTCCCTCTCCTTTCCATGTTGCCCGCCAGCCCGCACTGTCATAATAAGCCTGGTTCCTATAATTCGGCTGAACCATACATGTCCGCCTTATTTCTCCTAACCTTCCGCTCTTAATAATCTCCCTGGCTAACCTGATTTCCGGTAAAGCCCTTTGTTGATACATTACCCCAAAAACTACCTTATTTTTTTCGGATGTTTCAACAAACTTATCTGCCTCTTTTACAGAAACAGCAATTGGTTTTTCAGAAAGGCAGTGACAACCTTGCTCCATTGCGGCTATCCCAATTTCCGGATGAGAATAATGTGGAGTAGCAACAAGAACAGCATCTACTAAATTACTTTCAAGTAATTTCCCATAATCAGTAAAACCAGGAACTTTGTAGTCTCCACATATTTTCTTTGTCATTTCTCCATCAATGTCTGAGACACATGTAAGTTCTGCCTCAGGAAGTTCCTTAATTGATTTCATATGTTCCTGCCCCATTCCTCCTAAACCAATCACTCCAATTCTAACCTTCTCCATCTCTCCTCTCCTCCCAAAGTTTAGTTATATATTCATTCATCTATATTACCTGTTTATCCATTCTATACGCATATTTCTTCCAAAATTCTCTTGAGTGCCTGGGCAGCTTTCTTAAACAAATCTGCCCCGGAGAAACCTCCTTTCTCACCAGCAACTGCTAAGTGCGGTTCTAAAGATAAGAATCCGTCAAAATTTCTCTCTTTAAGCGCTTTTAATACCTCTTTTATCTCTCCATCACCTTCTCCGGCAGGAACCACCACTTTATCCAAGAATCGGGCATCTTTAATATGTAAATATTCAATATAATCTGCCAACTCAGGAAAAGCTTCTGTGTAAGGCTTTACGCCAGCCACAACAAAATTAGCCGGGTCAAAGGTCAACCTTAAACAGGGAGAGTTCACATTTTGCAGAATTTCCAAACACTTTTCAGGCGTATCACAGTAAACATCAGATTCATTCTCACAAAGAAGAATTATTCCCTCTTTCTCCGCCAACTTCGTCATTTCTCCCACTCTTCTCAACACTTCCTCACCATAAGAAGAAGGAGCTTTCCCCTCCGGGAGATAATAAGAAAACATTCTTATATATTTAGTCTCAAAAGTATGAGCTAAGGTAAAAGCTTTCTCAAGATTTCCTAAATCGGTAGAGAAGTCATCCGTTATCTTTATTTTTCCTATCGGTGAGCCAATAGCCGATATTTTGAAATCTTTCTCTTCAAGAGTTTCCTTTGCCTTCTTCACTTCTTCCTCGTTTAGCTCAAGAACACCTTTCCCGTATACTCCTCTTATCTCAAGATGCTTTATTCCCAAAGTTCCCATCACTTCCAACTGAGTAACTAAACCATCTGAAATCTCATCCCCAAACCCGCTTAGTTTAAACATTTTCCTCCCTTTCGGTCATTTTTTGCCCCTTAAATGTTGGGAAGCGCAACTTTCACTCCATCCATCTATTCGGATTACGGCTTGCATGAAAAATGGCCAAGACCACAATCCGTGCTTCCTCTAAAACGTAAAATATCCCATAGGGAAAACGGTGTATTAAAGCCCTGCGGATATTATCCCCGTGAACTACTGAAAATAACTTGGGATTACGCTTGATTAACGAAATGGCGGCATCGACACAAACAAGAAATCCCTGACCCAATCCCTCAAGTCGTTCTTCATACCATTGATAGGCTTCGGTCAGGTCTTTCTCTGCTTCAGGCCGGACAATAAGTTCATATATCATGAACGATGTGCGATTCTGGATCTGACTTTTTCCCAGGGAGATCCGACATTGGGATCTTTGTGGTAAGCTTGTAAACGGTGATCCAATTCTTCCCGCTGCTTGTCAGTAAGAGAAATAGACTCGGGTGCTGCAGACACGCTATCCCAAATATCCTCCACAAGAAGAATTCTCTCCGTCACACTTAGCTCAAGCAAGTCACTTACAGATATAGTTTTCATACACCCTCCATTATAAATGGTACGGATTAGATCGTTTGTTCCTGTAAAAATAAGTTCCAAGCAACCTTATTTATACCAGAAACTATCTCAGAAAGCAACAAAATTGAAATCTCCGCTGCAGCACTTGGTTATCTTCGTTTTCCCAGTTTTACTGATTTCAAACCACAATGCTTTTCAATCGGGTCAAAATCCCTGTCGTTGTGGAGAAGCGGTATGTCATGCTCTATTGCAACTGAAGCAATCATGCAATCGATGGGCTTCCGAATAGTAATTCCTCTGCGCCGAAGAGACCGGTAAATTTCCGCTGCTTTGATAAAGGAAGCATGTGCCATGGGAAGAAAAATCAGCTTTTCGACAGATACGTTAGGAATATTGTTTAGTATTTACTTTTTAGAGGGTATTTTTCGGGGTTTTCAAAGTTGTCCATTTCTAAATCAACATCTAAATCAGGCCAATAGAGGTGAAAGCCATGTAATAA
The DNA here is from genome assembly GCA_030606215.1 of bacterium. GTDB lineage: Bacteria > NPL-UPA2 > JAUVJM01 > JAUVJM01 > JAUVJM01 > JAUWGW01. The sequence goes on along the minus strand of JAUWGW010000027.1, from coordinate 14,670 downwards.
TTTTACATTTTGGATAGATTTTATGGTCTGGTCTTTAAAGTAGGGGTGGTTGTGGTAGTTCAGAAAATATTCTTTGCCTTCCACGAATATCCATATGCCAAACGGTGAAATGTTTTCAACGTTTACCGAAGTGCTTTTTCCATTCTTTAACAATTTCATCTTTGCGTTTCTCCACGATTTTTTGTATTTCACTTAACTTTTTTGAACTAAGCTTATAGTATGTTGCAAGCGAGACAATGGGTTCTACCCAGAATTTAGCCAATGATTATACCATATAGGAGATTATTTACAAATAGTTTATTCTTTTCTGTCAAAAAATCCCTTGACTAATTCAAAGAGGCAGGATATATTCAATGTAGGCATAAACGCAACTACAATATAGAGTTAATAGAAATTAAAAATGGGAGGGTATGATTATGAGCGTTGCAACTGACTTATTAAAAGCCAATCGTGTTGGAATTAGAGATTTAAAAGAACATTTATCCGGAAAATTCCTCAAGGAAACTTTAGTTATAACCGATAGAGGAACTCCTGTCAGTGTAAATTTGCCCTATTCAGATGTGTTAGAGCTTATGGATATTCTCGATGAGCTTTCAGACCCGGGGACCATAAAAGCTGTTCAAGAAGGCAGAAAGGCAATAAAGGCAGGAGTAGAAGGCATCCCAGTTTCTAAAGTTTTCGATAGAATACGATCAAAGCGTAAATGAAATACCAAGTTAAGTTCCCCACCCATTCCCTTGAAGATAAATTTGGTAAATCTCTCTCAAAAATTCCACAAATAAATATTCAGGATGAGATTATGGGAACAATAGGAAAACTTGCTGACAATCCGCGACCATATGGCAAAAAGGCTTTCAAGAAACTCACTCCACCGGTTCAATTCCACCAGTTTGCCGCATCATACCGGATGAGAATAAGAAACCATAGGGTGCTTTATGATGTGGAAGACAAAAGAAAAATCGTGTGGATCTTAGCCTTAAGAAAAAAAGGGGAAAGAACCTATAAATAACTTCACAAAATCTCATCTCCAAATCCGCTTAGCTTAAACATTTTCCTCCCCTTTCAGTCATTTGTTTTGCCTCTTAAATGTTGGGAAGCGCAACTTTCAATCCGTCCTTCCGGGCAGATTCATCAGCCGCTTCAATAAAGGCAACAATCTCTACAGTCTCTTTAATGTCCAGTGCAGCTTTCCCATTCTTAAAAGTGGAGATAATCTCACGTAAAAGATTGCGGTAGAGGTAGTCAGTAGAAATAACGCTTTGCTGAACTTTCTTCTCTCCCCAGAGAACAAATCCATAACTATGACTCCCATCCCGGGTACCTCTAACCGCCCCAATCCTCCCGTCTTTCCAAAGACCTGTAACCACTTCTGCCCCATCGGCACGAACTGTCCATACTGCTTCACACCCGCACCCCATCAAAGCGTACAAAACTTCAACAGCATGAATACCATAGTGAAAAAGCCCGGGGTTCTCCAGGTGCAAAGTTGCCGGACTGTAAGCATCCACACCAACGATTCTACCTATTTCCGCCGCGGACTTCTTCACCTCAAGCACCTCAGGAGTATACCGCAGGGAAGAAGAGGAAAATATCGCAACACCATTTTTCTCTGCCAGCTCAGCCATGGTCTTCGCATCTTCTACTGAACACGCAAAAGGTTTATCAACAAAAGCAGGAATACCAGCCTCCAGAAATGGTCTCACTTGCTCAAGATGCGCACTCCCTTCCTGAGACTCTACAAGCACAGCGTCTATCTTGCCAATCATCTCTTCTGCCTTCTCAACTAACCTCACCCCACATTCCTCTACTGCCTGAGTATACTTTTCTATCTGGCTTCTCTCCGTAACCTTTGAAGAGCCCTGATAAGCTAAAATAACTTTCCCGCCTTCAACCCACTGTTCTTCTTCAACTCCTATATGATTGAGCCGCTGTGAAAACTGCGCCACATGCGAGGTGTGAAGATCCACCACCCCTATTTTAATCATCTTCTCTCCCTTCATATCCTGCATTCCTCCTTTGAAATCTTTTGAACCTCATGTGTCCTGATTGATTCCACACTTTTAAAACTCAAAAGAGCTGCTCTAAGAGCAGCTTCTAACCCATTGGGAATCTCGCCATCTCCAATAATAGCGTCAGCTAATAAATCTAACTCTATCTTGTGCCCTTTATCAACTCCATTGAGGACTATATCTCCCTCTTCAGAAAACCCGCGGATTTTCATCCTCTGAAAATCTTCTATTAAAATTGCGCTGTCTCCACAGTAAATTTCAGTGGACTCTTTCGGAATACTCGGATGCCCAACACTTGAAAGAAGCAAAGTTGCAACTGACCCATCCTCAAACCCAATTATCACTGAACCTGTATCAGGAATCTTGACCACACCAGGATTAGTGAATATCCCCCCATCAGCATAAAGCAGGGTTGGAGCAGATTGAATAACGGCACATAAAAGGTCAAAAATATGACAACCTTCTCCTATAAACCTGCCTCCTCCTATTTCCTCATTAAGAAGCCAGTGATCAGCAGGCACAGGATTAGCCATACGGTGATACATTATTACAGGAGATTTCCTGTTGGATAAGAGTTCTCCTGCCTTTTTTATATGGGGTGCTAAACCACGGTTATAACCAATAGCATATTTGACTCCATTTCTTCTTACCGCTTCAGCTGCCTTCTTACACTCCCGATAATTCATACCCATTGGTTTCTCACACAGGATGTGTTTTTTCGCTTGAGCCGCTTTTACGGACTGCTCCGCATGAAGATTATGGCGTGTGGTAATGACCACCAAATCTACTTCAGGGTCACTTAGAACCTTCTGATATTCAGTTGTAGCATAGCCCATACAATACTTGTTCTTTACTTCTTCAGCCGCTTCCTCAATCATGTCGCAAGCCGCCAGGAGATTGTATTTCTTATTCCCCGCCATATTGGGTAAATGCACACCGCGAGCAAACCCGCCACAACCTACTACCGCCACATTGATTTTATCCTTCATATCTTATCCCTTCGTGCCTCATCAGTATCCTAACCCTATCTTACCAATGCTTTCTGTTAACACCATACCTTCTCTTACTCTGAAAAGACTCTCATGCTCCCCCTGCATCTCTTCATTAGCCCATGGGATATATTGACGGGAATTGTATTCTACCCCCTTTATAGGATTGGTCCTCCCTGCCAAACCAACAGAGTGAATCAAAGATAATCCGGGGTTTGTTAAATCCTGAACCGAATATAACATCCCTTCCTCCTCACACCGAGCAACGTATAGAAGAGCCGAAGAATGTCCCTTACAAGTCTTTAACGCTACCCCGGACCAGCCTAACTCTTTCGCCAATTCAAACTTGTTCAACCCGGTTATCCCCTCATCAGCCAGCACTGGTTTGATAGATGCTAATTTTCTCATATCAAATGAATGGCAATCCAAATCTCTCTCGGTAGGTTGCTCAACATAGAGCAGAGATTGAAAAGCAGCCGCATCTTCCCTCTCAAGACACCTCAAGTACTCTATAACATAATCCGGATTCTCACACTGTTCATTAGTATCAATAGAAAAATAGATTTCACTATTTCCTGTTCTCTCCAAACAATTTCTTGCTACCTCAGCGATTTTCTTCGTCCGCTCTATATCCCACCTGAGGTCAGTCCCCTTTAATTTTATCTTGAGACAGAATATGCCATCCCGTCTAATCCATTCTTCTAAACTAACCGGTAGTCCATCCTTAGGGTCAGAATCATCTACTTCATCTTCTTTCAGTTTATCCATCCCGCCAACAAGATGCCAGATAGGCAAACTTGGAGTATATTCTTTCCCGAGATAGTGTGAAATATATCTCCCTTTATATCGCGGCCCCAAGTAGCAGCTTAAATCCTTAGCCATAAACTCATGACCATAACAATCGTAAGTGGAAATCTCATTAACCTTACCAAACGCATCGTGCAGCGCCGCATCAACAGGCGAGGAACAAACAAGGGCCGCTAACAAAGGCACCTCCTCCTTCAACTTCAGTTTCTGACTGATAGAAACAGCAACCTTACCAATATCATCTTTCGTTTCCCAGTAGATATCTATCGGATGAGCCCTGCCGGAAAAGTTTTCAACCAATCCCGCATATTCTATTCCTACCTGTCTCATAGCCCTATCCCGCTCCTCATGGCTGAGACAATCGCTGGGAAATCCCCAGATGTCACTAAGTAGAATGTTGCCATATCCTTCCGCTGCCTTACCTTTGCCATTTTCAACAATAGCTTTGGCGGTCATCAGAGTAATAGATTCTATCACCCCCGTGCCAAACATGAGAGGCACCCTGAATTTTTCTTCCTTAAAACTAACTTCTATCCTTTTAATCCCTATATCTGAAAGCATCTATCCCTCCTTGGTTGAGCTATCATAAAACACCTATCAGATCAGAGTCAAGGAATATGTTAGCACTACTCCAAACTGTGTTTATACTTATCATCTAAATATCTATCCACCTCCGGACGTCCAGTACATTGATTAATTTCCTTATAAACAAATTTACCTAAGTATCGCCTGTAAGTTTCCACAAGATCATCGCTGTAAGAAAACTTGATTGTCTTACTATCCCTTTCCAACTGAAATTCATATGGCGGTTTTATTCCATATACAGGAGTATCTTTTATTTTTGTAACTGCTATTTTAGCTTTTTCATACATTTCTTTGTTTACTGCTTCAGGGATCCGTGTTTTCACAACATATGGTCCCAGTGCAATCTTCGTGATTACGTGCTCTATTTGGGGCATGTATGATAATACCTGTTCGACTGCTGCTCTATCGCCTGTTAACAGAAGTGTCGGCAGTCCTCTATCAGCCAGTAAATTGATAAACATACCAGCTTCTCCATATGGCTTGTTGTTAAGTACAATCCTTGAATGTGGTAGAGCTGCAAATGGAGTGCCTGCCATTGCATGTGCACCTAAATAGAAGCCTCCGTCATATCCGTCCTCAAAAAATGGCAGCCATGGTGCTCTTTGATATTTTCCTCTGATAAGCTCACATCTTGGATCCAATTTTTCAAACAAGATGCTATATCCGTCCCCGTGAGAATCCCAGACTGTAACCTTTGTTGCTCCACCATCAAATGCTCCCCTAACTGCCGCATTCACCTCTTCTGTCATTACATTCCTCAATCGCACAATTCTATCCCAGTTTCTAATACTGGTATCATCTCTATTCTCGAAATCGGCCATTCCTGCAATCCCTTCAATATCTACCTGTATGTACAGTTTCATGTTACTTTCTCTTCGTATATTTCTGAAGGTCTCATTAACCACACTTCCCCTTTCTTCAGCTTTACCATTTTACTTATTTTCCAAATTACAAGTATTGTAAAATTTAATCACAGATAAAGCTTTTTAAATAATAAATATCTAACAGGGTGAATATACATACGTGTTGAGCTATCATAAAGCACCTATCAGATCAGAGTCAAGTGTTTTTTGCAAGGGCTTCTTTTAAAATTTTGTCATCTCTCATTGGTCTTCTCCCTTAAGAAAGAAGGAAATATAAAGTAAATGTTTTTGAGATTCTGTATGGTATATGTTAGTTTTTATACAAAAATGCATTTTTTACTTGACAAACTTTTGGGGTGTGGTATAATTTTCAATGATGAGAAATGGTAAGATAAAAAAGGAGGGCAGGAAAATGATAAGGAAAGAATTAGCTATAATGGTAGGTGTTGTTGTAATAATGTTGTTTGCATTCAACTCTAATGCAGATGCAGGGCTTGTTAGCTGGTGGGAGTTTGATGAAGGGAGTGGGACAACTGCATATGATACCGGGGGTACCAATAATAATGATGGAACTTTACTTCCAGAAAGTTCTCCTCCAGTAGGTCCTCCTACCTGGACAAGCACCACGGCAGGAGGTGCATCAACTTGGGCGTTAGATTTTGATGGAGTAGATGATTATGTTCGGAGTGTCAATGCACCAAGTTTAAATATGGGAACATCATCTTTTACTTTAGAATCATGGGTAAAAACAAGTTCGAGCGCTGAGCAAAGGATAATATGTAAGGGAGCTGGGTCGTGGAATAATGGATGGAATCTACCTCAATATGTACTTAGAATGTATAATGGAAGATTTTATGCTAGGATAGGACTTCTTACTGCTAAGGATGGCTCATATACACCTGCGGGTTATGATGACGGGGTATGGCATCATGTAGCCGCTGTCTTTGATAGAAATAGTGACAAAGTAATAATGTATGTTGATGGTATAGAGAATACACAATATTATCAAACGGGCATTAGAAATATAAATCCAGATAATACCTACGCATTAGATATCGGCAAACTGTCTATTTCAAAAAAGCGCTATTTCACCGGTGCTATCGACGAGGTCAGGATTTGGAATGAGGCACTGACAGGGGGCCAAATTCTGTGGAATAAAAACCACCCTGGCCAGATTATTCCTGAACCATCTGCGTTACTGCTTCTGGGAGCGGGGTTATTAGGCTTAGTAGTTTTTGGGCGGACACGATGGTTATAAGAGATTGAGTTGAGTCTTTACTTGGTGGATGTAATAATATGTAATCTGTTCTAAAAATTTTGGGTGTATTTGATAAAAGCATTATTTGCTCCAGCTTTCAAGAACTTTTGGTGCTCATTTATCTATTGAGCAATCTCCTGTGCCTCCTCTGTCCACATCGTCAACAACTCAGGTTTCCCGTTTACTGAATGGATATCACTTAAATTCAAATCCATAGGTACGCCTTCAGCAGCAGTAGCAAGACGTCTGATATCCGATTTCATATCATCTCGGGTAGAACCGAAGAAAACTTTGCTTGGATGGGCATGAACCTCCAAAACGACCTTGCCCTGAAATTTCTTCTTTGCAGCCTCAACCGAAGACCAAGGAGAAACATGGAAACGCCGTAAATTTGGTAATGTTGCCAGGATATCCAATTTGTGATCGAGACACTCACAACCATGATAATAAACCGTTTGATTCGTGAAATAACTTGCCAATCGCGCATTATAAGGGTGGACAAATTCTTCATACATTGCGGGGCTGAGACCTGACGATGTTTGTGCTGAAACATAAGCCCATTCATCACGCAAACGAGGAGTTTCCAGATTGAAGTCTTCAGCTACATAGGCGCAGTGCACGCGAAAACCAAGAGCAACATATTGACTATGAGCACTGACTACGCAGTTAACCCAGTTGTACTCTTCCCGGTTGCGATGGTGGGCTTCGTAAGCTCTAGTGATAAATTCCATTAAGGCATGTACCTTTCCCGGAACATCAATAACATCATACATGAAATTTTGAATTCCACACATTTTTACCGCAACATCAAAAGGTGAATAACCAAGGTTACCATATTGCACCCAAACCTGCAGCCTGCCTTCTACAAACTCGTTGGCTTCCTCTACTGCCACAGAAGTTGCAGCTTCGTCAATTATCATATCGGTAAAATTCAGCGCGCTCATGTCGATTCCATTGGAAAAAGCAGGCTTAACCTTTTTTGCCTCCAGCGGATTATTAATATCTTCGTCGCTGCCTACCAACCCAAAAAGAACACCCCAGTTTACTGACTGGGACACAACCGTTGGAATAGTAATTGAAGGCCAGACAATGTGGTCGTCGGCGACCTTCTTTGCTATCCATAGCCGGCGCTTCAGATCAAATTCAATATGCTGGGCCAATGCCGATTCAGTCTTTAGATAATCCTCACCAAGCATCAACTTCCACTGTGGTTCTGGTATTCCTTCGTAATAAACGCACACCGGAATTTTATCTGTTTTGTGCAACGCCTGGTGTTCAGCCCACATCCTTTTCTTTCGCTCTTGTTGTGGGTACGAAGCTAATTTGAGAGTCTCATCCACTAAAGGACGAAGTATTTCTATTTCTCTGTCCTTATTCATGAAATTCAAATTCCGCAGGACGTCCTGCCCTTCAGCCAATGCAGGGATGCAAAGAAACGCTTTGACAGTTTAGAATGCCTCGCCGTTCATGGCTAGGTAATTCATCTAAGATTAAATTCCTTTGTATTGAATTTTGATTCTCATAGCCACACACGGCAATCTCTTCGTATTAATCAATAAAAAATTTTCTCTGTCGTTGTACCACCATGTATCTTCATTTTCATCGAATTGTTCTTTGGAAGAAACGAGTTTTAATTCAAGACTATCTCTTGTAATGAAGTTTGGGGATCCTCTTTTAAAAACTTTCAAGCGATATTGCCTTTCACGAGGCATATTCTCGTAACCACCTTTTCTTTCTCCAATACTCATACTAAGAGATTCCTTGACTATCTTGTATTTGAATAGCGTGGTAGCGAATTTTCCATTTTCATGCTCAAGACTTATTCCATCATCTTCATAAAGAAGGAACTCACCATCTCCTGCTTCTGGAAATATTTCAAGGTAGATTTTATCAGTAGGGACTTGACCTACATAATTCATAATAGGACCTTTTGGCACAATTGCTCCTGAACGCATAAAGAATCCACCCCCGCGGTTTGAAGGCGCAGTGTAACGGACTGTTCTTCCCCCAGTATAGATTTTGCCCGTCCAGTAATCCATCCATTTCCCTTCAGGCAAGTAAACTTTATCAGTAAAAGTACAGACAAGAAATTCTTTCCCCAGCATATACTGCTTGAGTAGATTGTAGGTACTTATATCCTCAGGGAATTCTAATACCATAGGTCTTACTATAGGGATCCCAGTTTGACTTGCTATATATGCGTATGAATAAACATACGGGATCAGGGAACTTCGCAAATTTGCATAGAATTTGAAAATGGAATAAAGTTTATCTCCAAGAAACCAAGGATGACGCCAGTAATTCCAGCTGTTTAGCTGGGACCATGCCTGCAGGAAGCCGAAATGTATTCCTTCCGGAGTGGTTACTTCCATATCACAAGTAGTCCAAGCATGCCCGCAAAGACTCATATTTAATATGGCGACCAGAGGTTTCTCACCTCCCCCGGTATCACCAGTCCATGTTCCGGTATAGTGCTGTACCCCGGCCCATCCTGTCGGTGTGAAACAACAAGGCCTCCGCTTCGCATATTCACGGAACCCTTCGTACATTTGTTTAGAGTAAATCAACGGATAGAGATTGTGTGCTTCGTCATCAATCATTCCATTGCCCCATAACCTATCAGGATGCGGCAGTACCTGATTACTACCATCCTGCTTAAAGAAATCCACTCCCTGGTCAATGGGTTGTTTGTGATGTTCAAACCATGACTCCCCCGCCACTGTAATTTTATCCATCATAACAGGATGACTAAAATTTTTATCGATTTCACCATCTTTTGACCACACAGGCTGGTAATCAGTTGATGAGTCAAAACTTGTATTTATATCTCTATTTTTATCCGTACCTTTTTGAACTTGACGTTCTGCTTCAATAGTAAGGTCATAATCATTGCATTCCCATAATTCTAATTTGAATCCCATTCTTTTTATGGCTGAGATCATAGTATGAGGACCGTTTTTTGCATAGTCAGGCATGGGGAACCGCTCCGGATGCCACTCTTTCTTTGTTGAGTAATCATAGTATTCGCTCATCCAACCGGGTTCCAGACCAATCACATCACATGGGATTTTCTCTCTTCTAAAATTCAAACAATCATTAATTACTTCAGAATCGTTGGCGTGGGTGCGGCAGATAAACCACAATCCAAATGACCAGATTGGCGGTAGTGAGGGCTTGCCGGTCAATTCTGTGTAGAGAAAAAGAATCTCACCTAGAGACGGACCATAAAAAAAGTAGAAATCCATTGCCCCTTTCTCACACTGGATAGTAAAATATTTCTTATTGGCTGACCCCATATCAAACCGATGACGGTAAGTTGTATTGACCATCATACCATAGCCATATGTGCTCATAAAAAAAGGGATTGGAAGATAACTGGCTACATTTTTAATCCAAAGGTCTGCTTTCTTGCCCCGCTGGGTCAAGTAACTGCGAGTCTGGTCTCCGAAACCAAAAAATTCTTCCTTAGGTTTTATATCAAAAGTTATCTTAAAACCATCTTTGCCTTCTGGTATAGTTTCTTTTGTCCGTTTAAGTAATATATTGCCCTTTTTGTCTTTAATAGCGATACCCAAAGGGTTCTTGTTTAATACTATCTGAATCTTACTGGTTTCAAGAACTATTTCATTCTTATTTTCCAATTTTTGCACTTTAAATTTATTCTGAATATTATGTATGAACCCATATCGGTTTAATCCGCTTCCTGGAAACGTGCCATTATAGGATGATTGAAAACGGACCACGTCTTCCCGGATTAAATTCACTCGCAGTCTATTCTCTTGACCTATAGCAAATTCAAACGTATTATCTGTTGACTTATTTTTCGCTTTTTTCAAGATCGTCTGTTTCATCTTTTTATCTAGAATCCCTTTCTTATTTACCATCTCGGATCACCAAGTGCGAATCTAAAAGCTTCCATTATAGCAATTCCATTAAATGGAGTTTCTTTTACCATGTCTACTATATTAGGGATATAGTTCCATTGACATTCAGATTGCTTATTAAATGCCTTAAAACAGTATAAATCTATACCTGCCTCACGTACAAACTCATACTTTAGAGCATAGTCTTTGGGGATATTGAGATTACGTCCTTGTACGAATATACCCTGTACAAGGTTCTCTTTAAACCAGGTCTGGTAATTTAGTTCATGTCTTGTTTTTCCAAGAGGACCATCAGTGCCGTCTGTACAAGGTCCTTCGCTTTCATCTACTATGCACAACGTTACTGGAAGGTCTGAATCTACAGTCTCTCTTATCTGGCGCAAAAGTTGGGTGAAGTATTCTCCCTTTAGCTTATGCCACTTATCCCAGTCAAAGTCCTCCTTTGTAATATCCACACCATATCTTCTTTTATATTCTTTAACAATTGGTTGATTATATCCAAATTCCTCTGCCTGTTTATATTCCGGATTCATCCATGAATGACTGCGCAAAGATAGAAAAAGCCCATCAATGGGATAGGCACACACTTCTTTTACGGTGGCAACTCTAAAAGCCCTGGCCTCTGGGTAGGCAAACTGGGAAACGCCGACGCAGTATATCTTACCAGTTCTATCCACCCATTGGTATTCCGGATGCTCTCTCAGGAGCTTACTGTAATGACCGAAGTTAGGCACACCGTTATCATAGAAACACATCCAGGCATATACTTTAACACCTTCTGCATGACCTATTCTACATCCTTCCTGTAGGGGGTCATACTTGTCCATAAAGTCTGCTACTGCATGGGTAGCAGGACGTTTATCTTTTCTAAAACTACTATCTTCTATCTCGCTCCGGTAGACTGCAGAGCCACATGCAGAAAGTCTCCAGAGAATGGTTCCTATGCCGACATTGTGACAATTTCTTAGAAGTTCTCTCATCTGATCCAAGTCATAAGTATGATTGTTCATCTCCCTATCCATATAACAAAGGTCAAATAAGTCAACGCACATTATGGCTTCTTTTTTTTCAGTATTATAATTTGCTTTCACTGATTCCACTATTTCTACTCCTTTTCAATAACCAATACAAGAGGCTGATTGGGATCAAGCTCTATGCTTAACATTTTTAGCTCCTCAGCAGATATTTTATCCTTGCCGACAACTGCCGCCTTGTATGTCTGGCCTGGTGTAAAACCAGTAACAGAATATATCCCTGCGGGCATATCTATGCCGATTTCTACAGTTGATTTCTTTTCCTCATAATTCACCAACAGAATAAATGTTTTATACTTTCCTTTCCGGTTAAAAGTAAAGTATATGTCATCCTGACTTCGCCTTCTAAATTCCCAATCTTTTTTGTTACCCAAAAGGTTCTCAACATTTCCTTTGAATTCCTCAATATATTCAGGTTGATTGCCCATCAGAGGAAGATCAGTCTTATCATAGATAAGATTAAGCCCTTTCTTATCTATCAAACCCTTTAGCGCTGGAATTTTCCTTTTGTCTCCATATTCGTCAGTGGGACCGTCCTGATGACCAAATATCATTATTCCCTTTTCTTCAGCTGCCAGTTCTTTTAATTTGTTGGCTGCTTTATCCGAGATAGAATAAGGGAAAGGAAGAATCAACACATTATAATTTTTCATCTTCTTCAGATGGTCATCTCTATCTAAATAAAGTATATCAAATGGATAACCTTCGGTAAGTAGAATATCATATATTGCCTGGTGATAGTAGTAACCTTTATTGGAAGCAACAGGCTTAGAATAGTTGGCTAACTGCCACCAGTCCTCCGATGCTCGGGAATGAAGCACCGCTATCCTTTTAGGAGTATCCGACTCTGCCAAACCAAGATATTCTAAATTATCAAGCATCCCGGAGGTACGTTTCAGGTCTTTCCATAACTCTCTACCCTGCCAATCAGCAAATAAATAGTTATAACGATAATATATCAGTGACCTTGCTCCATTGAATACTGAAGCCAACGAACTACCAATGAAATAACTTGGAGGATATGGTTTCTTATACACCCGTCGGTAATAATAACCACTGCTTATTATAGTACCACATATATTTTTCTTACTTGTTGAAGTAAATACCTTCGCCGCATAGACCGGAAAGAATATTCCATACGTTTTACCATAATAACGCCACGGACCAACCACCGTTCCCCAATAGTCTGTATCTGCTTCATCTGCAACAATGTCATAAGCCATGTTCATTCTCATCCTGAGATTCTGGATAAGACAAGACTTTTGAATATTGCACCAAGTAAACGCATCAGGTTTTATTCTTTTAACTTCTTTTGTTAAATCATCGTAGAATCGGCCAAACTGCCGGTAGCTGAATAGCTGGTATCTTCTACCTTTGGGTGTATCTCCACGATGCTCTGGCGGATTGTCATATCCCCAGTATTTTTTAAATTTCTTGATACAGGGATCATCCTTTTTGATTCGATTCAGATAGTGAGCTCCTACACAACCTTCGTCAAATATAACCGATACTCCATCACATCCAAGGTCAAGTATCTCTTTTATAACATCTTTCCACATACTTTTAAAAGTTTCTCCACTTAACCTGCATCCAATATCTTCATAAGAAAAGCTACTTACTCCATATTTACCTTCGGGATCAGGGACCACTTTTCTAGACAGTACTATGGATACCTTCATATCATCCTGATGAGCCCTTTTAATAAATTCCTTAAGGGAATCACTTTTAATGCCTTTCAATACTCTTGATGGCCAAGAAACCCGGTAAAATGTTTCGCCAGGGCAACGCATCAAAATTCCTAACAAGGCAATGTGGTTAACTCCCATATTCTTCATCTTCTTCAATAAATCTTCTACTAATCTGGAATTTGTCTCCTTATGTGCCGGATTTATCCCTATGTTCCAGGTGTCTGTCCAAACCCCCTTCAAAATGCTACCTTTAAAATCTTGCTTGAAATTACCTGTAATATCTTCTTTCAAAATAAGCTCCCGTTCAGCAAACTTTTGCTCTTTATGGATAATTCTATCTTTATAAGGATTATCAGGTGAAAGAATTTTCAGTTCGCTGATATATGGATAGGTGAGCATCCAACCATGTTTCCCTTCCAAAACAGCCAATTTTATGCCCCGAGTTCTTACTGGATTTTCATACCCCACCTTATTCCATCCTATTGCATATCCTTCTTGTTCCTCACCTTTGGTCTCGAAAATGCCATCCCCATCCCTATCAAAATCAAAACGATATAAGGTGGTCATCTGGTCAGGATTTTTCTGTAAAAAAGATATAGCTCCTACCCTAACCTCCTGGTCAAAATTCAGCCAATACTCACCGGGCGTCCCTCCGCCAGGTGCCAGTTGAACAATGGTATCTGTGTCTTCATCGGTAAGATATTTTAATGAATATCCGGCATAGGGTCGTGAAAATTTCCTGGCAAAGGGGGCAAGATTATAAAGATTTTCCTCTTTATCTCTTTCTTTATAAATCTGGAATTCGTAAATCCCTACGTATTTTGAAGAATGGTGTGCAGCATTTGTTTTGCCTGGCTGAAACATGCGGATATAGCGAGCCTTAATAGGCTTTTTAAAAGTGACCTCGGTCATACTATTTTTTGTTGAATCAAGATTCGTAGCTATATTGTGCCAGATATCCTTATCCTGACTGCACTGAAGAGAAAAGTTTTTGCTACCAATCCCTTCAGCCCAGTAGATTATAAATTTAACCAGAGGAAACGCCCTTTTCAGATCCGCCATAAGCCACTGGTCAATAGTGTCATCTTTGGAACTCAACCAGTATTCTATACCCTTATTAGGACCTTTCCTGCTATTAAATGCGAAGAAAGGGCTATAGTTACTACTGAAATACGAAGAGGCATGATAAAAATCTTTTGGGTTAGGTGAAGCAATGAGGTCAGTGACATTTTCTCCTGCTTCCGAGAATGTCTTTTCTTCTGCTTGTGTAAGCTTTCCAATCTTTACTTCGCCTAGCTTTAAATCGAATTTTGCCCTTTCATCATTCCCTCCTTTCTCAGATTTATTGGTGTGAGAGCCACCTTCCCCGTATACTTCCAATTCCTTAATACCAATATACTTTACTCGGTGGACTGCACCGCCAATACCCCCCTTTTGAAATACTCTGATGTAGCGTGCCTGTATGGTTTTCTCAAGAGAGTACTGAGACACAACTCCATCTCCTGTGCTTTCCTGATTCGATGCAATATCCTGCCATTCGGTGCCATCTATAC
>JAUWGW010000009.1 GCA_030606215.1 bacterium | reverse complement strand
GCAGTTACCCACATTTCACACAAGGCCGACTACTACTGATTTAATATGTTAAAAAACTCAAAAACAATTATTGAAAACAATTATCAAAATAGGACACTTTGATTTTGCTAAAAATAGGACATTTTTAAATTGTCTTGACATTTTGAAAAGAAAAGGTTGACAACATTTCTGGGTGTGGTAAACTTTGTCCAGTTTTTGGAAAGCTTCCAATTAGTGTGATGAGAATCCGGTGAAGACTATACAAGGCAACCAGAGATACTTGAAAGAACTAAATCTATCCCGGGTGTTGAATCTACTGCGGGAGAACAGATGTTTATCCCGCATAGAATTATCCCGTAAAACGCGTCTTGATGCTAAGACAATCACTAATGCAGTTAACACTTTCCTCAAAAATGGGCTAATAAAATCCAAAGGGTTTAGTTCCTCCAAAGGCGGCCGTCCCCGGGAAAAACTGGAATTGAATCCCGGCTATGGATATAGCATTGGTATAGACCTGGGCGCCAGTCACTTAACGGGGATAATTACCGATTTTCAGGCATCCATTTTATCCAGACATGAACTGGAATTCAGTTACGGGAAGAGCAAAGATGATATCGTAGAGGAGACAAAGAAGCTCATAACTCAATTAATTAAGGATACTAAAATTGACAAAAGGAAAATCCTGGGTATAGGTTTTATTGTACCCGGCGTCATAGACCAGAAAAATGGAATTTGTCGTTATGCGGCAAACATAAAAGGGTGGCGGGATGTGCCCATGCGGAGGATATTAGAGGGAACATTCTCTGTTTCTACCTATTTAGAGTCCTCTTCTTGGGCTATGGCTCTGGCTGAAAGATGGTTTGGAAACGGGCGAAAGAAAAATAATTTTATATTTCTGGACTTAGGCATAGGTATTGGCTGCGGGATTATCAACCAGGGCAAGCTGCATTATGGAGCTACACTTTCTGCCGGTGATATAGGACATACTATAGTGGAGATTGGGGGCAGGAAATGCCGCTGTGGTAACCGGGGTTGTCTGGAGACAGTTGCATCCGGAGCAGCCATCCCACAGATAGTTAGGTCTGAATTGAAGGCGGGGAAAAAGTCAGCTATTTCTGATATGGTTAATGGCAGGTTATCAAGAATAACTGCGCGCACTGTATCTGAAGCGGCTAAAGGAGGCGATGGATTAGCTATAGATGTATTGAAAAACACAGGTCAATACCTGGGGGTTGCAGTAGCCAATCTCATTAATATTCTCAATCCTTCTACAATCATCATCGGAGGCAGGTTGGCTAAGGCTGGGGAACCTTTTCTTGCCCCAATGAAAAAATCAATTAAAAGATACGCTCTTCGAACTTCAGCGGAGGCGGTTGAGTTTCTTCAGTCTGGCTTAGGAGATGACGCCGGGAGTTTAGGCGCAGTTACACTGGTGTTGAACAAGATATTCAAATTGTATTGAGAGAGGAGAGAAATGGCAAAAGATTATGAAATACGGGAACCGCTTGAAGAAGAGAGAGCAGAGCTTTTCAAAGTCTTTTATGCCTGTTTCCCACACGCCGCGGATGGTTTTAAGAAGTTGGAACACGGAGAAAGACCACTGAATGACTATTTATATGGTTACGAACCCCGGGTTATGGTAATGGACGGTCGTATTGTAGCCAATGTAAGTCTGGTACGATACCAGACTTATCTCAATGGCAAGATTGTCTCTATTGGTGGTATAGGCAGTGTAGTTACCCATCCAGACTATCAACGGAGAGGTTATGCCAAAATTCTACTGGAGGAACGTCTTCGTAATATGCAGGAAGAGGGCACTCACATCAGCGTTCTCTTAACTGAACTTCCCTGGGCTTATGAAAGTCTGGGCTGGAAAATTATTCCTCAAGACTACCAGATTATAGACCTTGCAAACCAAAAGGACAATAAGGTTGACTCAAATATTTCAGTAACGGAAGACCTTGACCGTGTGCGTTCAATTGTTAAGCTGTATGACGATACTGCACCATCTTTAAATGGGGCTATTAAGCGTGAGCCTGCTTATTGGGAAGATTACTATTTTAAAGGGCTCACGGGTTTTGTAGAAAGCGGTGACCGTTTTTTGCTTTACGAAAAAGGGTCTGACCTTTTAGGTTATGCCAGGTTACATGATGAAAAAACTCAGATGCTCATCGCTGAGATAGTAGCGAAAGAGTGGAATGCCAATATTCTTGAAAAGCTGCTCAGGTCAGCGATGAAAATAATATATGACCAGGGTCATCGCAAGTTAGTCTTAGGATTACAAGAGAATCATCCGGTCAAAAAACAGGTCGTTGAGATGGGGCTAAAACCCGTTGTTGAGAGACCGGAGGGAATTCGGGAGTTCTGTATGATTAATGTGTTAGAAAAACTATCCGATGAAACTAAATATCTAAAGAGACTGCATTGGTGTTATAACGATAAGTTTTGAAGAAAGGAGGATTTGCAATGGTAAAAGCAGGTGCAGCAAAGGTTGATATAACGCCGAAGACGAGTGTTTGGATGGACGGGATGATGCGGGACCATAAATCTGAGGGTGTTCATGACCCGCTTTTTGCCCGGGCTCTGGTAATTTCAGAAGATGAAAGTATGGAGAAAAGAATGGCTCTTATTTCCTGCGATGTTTGCACCATTGAAGGAGCTGCTACTGAAGAGATTAGAAAATTGGCTTCCGAGGAGACTGGTATACCTCCCGAGAATGTGATGATTGCGGTTACCCATACTCATTCAGGCCCGGCGACTCATGGATTTTTCAATCCTAAAGAGGAAGAGTATGTAAAGTTTTTCGTATCTAAAGTTGTGCAGGCAATCTGTGAGGCGAATGATACTCTTCGTCCGGCAGCAATTGGTTCTGTATCCGGACAGGAGGATACAATCAGTTACTACCGCCGCCTCTGGACAAAGGAGGGTAAAATTTTGATGAACTGGGAGGAATATCCTCCGGAGAACATAGTTGGCCCGGCGGAAGAACCTGATTTGGAAGTTGGTGTGGTGAAGATAGTCTCAGCAGATAACCCGAATTCCGTGATTGCCACTGTTTTCAATCACGCCGGTCATCCCAACATTCTTTCCGGTGATAATTACCATATCAGCTCCGATTATCCAGGCTTAGCGGCAAAAATCGTTGAGGATAAACTTGGTGGAGTGGCTATGTTCTTCAATGGCGCTGAGGGGAGCATAGACATTGATGGATTGAAGGACAGGGACCTGGAAGGGGTTGAACGGGCTGGTAACGCCCTGGCAAATGTTGTGGTGGATTTGGCAGGTAAAATAGAGCCTAAGAAGGATATAAAGACAGCAGTAACACTCAAGAAGTTTGCTGTACCAATAAGGGCAATAACCCCTGAAGAGAGGGATTGGGCCAGTGAGGCTCTTAAAAAAGACACTGGCAAAGTCACTGCTCTCGCTGATGGTGTGAGTGATGAGTATAAGGCAACCCTGTTTCAAAAGTTGGATAAAAAGAAGGGCACCCAAATACCTGTGGAGATGATGGGCATAGCTATTGGAGACGCAGCCTTCCTGAGCTTTCCCGGAGAGCTGTTCAACGAGATTGGCAGAGCCATCAAGAAGCAGAGTCCTTTCACTCGAACCTATATTATAGGGTTAGCTAATGACTATACGGGTTATTTCCCTACCAAGAAGGCAATCGGTGAGGGTGGTTATGCTGTGTCAACCCGGGAAGCTGACGCTTCTTCTGAGGAAATAATAATGAAAAATAGCGCGGAGATACTGAGTAGTCTAAAAACTTCAAAATAGTTTTCTGAAGGACGTTCAGAAAAAGAAGGGGGAGGTTAAAAAAATGGCTGAGAAACTTGCAATTGATGGTGGCACACCGGTTCTTAGCAGAAGCGACTATGGTAACTGGCCGATTATCACTGATGATGACCGTAAATTCGTAAACGAAGTATTGGATAGCGGCATCATGGCAGGTGGTACCGCACCCCAGGTCAGTGCATTAGAAAAGGAATGGGCTGAATTCATCGGTGCAAAACACTGTCTTACCACTTGCAGCGGCACGGCTGCGTTGCATATGGCTCTTGCAGCTGTTGGTGTCGGACCCGGTGATGAGGTAATCACCTCAGCATTTACTTTCCTCGCCTCAGCATCATGCGCTCTGCACCAGAATGCAATTCCGGTTTTTGTTGACATTGACCCAAAAACTTACTGTATGGATGTGAGTAAACTTGAGGCGGCAGTTACCGAACGAACAAAGGTTATCATTCCAGTCCACATCCAGGGCCTGCCCGCCGATATGGACCCGATTATGGAAATTGCAGGGAAGCATAACCTTCACGTTATTGAGGATGCATGCCAGGCGCACGGTGCTACCTACAAAGGCAAAATGGTCGGCACCATAGGTGAAGTTGGCACATTTAGCCTGAACAACTTCAAAAATCTGTGTGGAGGTGAAGGAGGGTTATTCGTCACGGACAATGAGGATTTGCTTAATAAGGGAGTGTTGATACGCTGCTTCGGGGATGAAATTGATGAGGTCAGCCGTAGGCGCAAATACAACGCCTCAATTCTTGGCTATATGTACAGAAACCAGGAGTTGCCAGCGGCATTAGCTCGCGGCCAGCTCAAGCATCTGGATGAAAATAACAATATCCGTATAAAAAATGCCGATTATCTCAGAGAAGAACTTTCTAAGATTCCTGGTGTTATTCCACCGTACTGCCCACCAGAGTGCAAGCATGTTTACTTCTTCTATAATGTCCGTTTCGACCCAAAGGCTGCTGGTGTTGATTGTGAGCCAAAAAAATTCAGAATTGCTGTTGAAAAAGCACTCTACAAGGAGGGTATGCTGGTAGGCCAGTGGCAGACAATGCCGGTACCGGCCCAGGATCTCTTCCAGAGCAAACTCGGGTATGGCAGCTCAAGCTATCCATGGGCTGTCAATGAGGACAAGGGTATCAAGTACAACTATGACCCTGCTCAATTTCCGGCAGCCCAGGAGCTGTGCGATACCTACACCATCGTGCATGGCACCCATCCGCCAAATGGAACTGAGCTGATGGAGAAAATAGTGACCGGTTTCCAGAAGGTATTTAATAATCTGGATGTCGCGTTGGCACATGCTGATGATGAGCTCTATCCGGGACCCGATGGTGCACTCTATGGTGCAGGATAAAATGAAGGGAGGGCTAAAATCATGAAAAGTCTTGGACTTTACGGAAAAAAATACCTTGATATTGATATTCGCGAGAGGGAAATTGGCAAACCGGGTGATGATGAGGTAGTGGTAAAAGTTCACGCCTGTGGTGTATGCGGAACTGATGTCAACTTTGTGCGGGATTGGGATGAAGATTATATGCCTTTGGGTCATGAGATTGCTGCCGAGGTAGTAGAAATAGGCAAGAATGTCACCAGATACAAAACCGGAGATAAAGTAATTGTCGAAGACTGTGGTATGTGCGGAGTGTGCGCAGATTGTAAAAGTGGAGAAGTGGACAAATGCCGGAACATGTATGAGTTGGCAGGACAGCCGGGTATGGCTGAATATATGTGCGTGCACCAGAACCTTCTTGACCCCTTTGACGGATTGGATTATAAGTATGCCTGTCTTACCGAACCTCTCGCTGTTTCTCTCAACCTTGTCCTTAACTCTGATATACCTCTGGGGGGAAGCGTAGTGGTTCTTGGCCCCGGACCATTGGGCCTCATGGCTGCAAGATTAGCAAAGCTTCGCGGTGCCTCAACTGTCTTTGTCGTAGGTCTGTCCAGGAAAACAAAACTGGAGAAAGCTCGTCTGGCCCTGGCTGAAAAAATGGGTGCTGATATTGTCATTGAAGGAGAAAAAGAAGATGCAGAGCAAGTTGTGAAGTCCAGATTCCCGGAAGGTGTGGACCGTGTCCTTGTTACTTCTCCGCCCGAGAGTATGCTCACAGCGTTTAAAGTTATCCATTTCGGAGGGATAATCTCCTTTATAGGGTTACACTTTGGGGGTAAGAATGTAATCCCTTTAGATGTAAATGATATGATTTTCCGCAAGATTACTCTGCGCCCGACTTTTGCTGAACCAGCGATAAAGTTTCCCGCTTCCAATAAACTGTTAAGAGACGGGCTTGTAGATGCCAGTCTGCTGGTAACTCATACCTTCAATTTCAACGAGGGTAAGAAAACACTTACAGGAATCGTAGAAGCAAATCAGCCTATCATCAAGGCTGTGCTTTTGCCCCACGGCTAATCTTTCCTATTTTATGCCGACATTATCGGGTAATCTCTTCTTCCTCAAGGAATTGGCTGGCCCATTAGAAGCAGAATGCAACTAATCAAAATTTTTCCTGCTTCTCTCTCAGCGATAACCTTCCGTAAAGACCACTTCCTCCGGTCACTACTCCAACTTTACCCTTAAGAGAAAATTTACTTAAGATACCCATTTCCTTTTAGCTCCTTTTTTAAGTTAACCTTTTAAATCCGGCATGTGCTACCAGGTCTAAAAACGGGGGATAATTTCCACGGCAATATTTCCTTAAAAGTAATTGGCCTTGTCTTTATTTTATTTACATCTCTGGATCACAACTAACTCCACCTACTACGTCATTAACCGAGATATGTGCCCCCGGACCTAATATTTTGTAAAAGCCTACATGGCCATCAATAAAGACAATTAATTATTTTCCCTGAAGATGCTTTCGGAATTCAGCCACTATATCTTTGCAATATTGACTGAGACCAGTTACATCAGCTCCCATACTGATAAAGCGATATCCCATGCTGATAAGCTCATTCAGATTGTCGGGAGTCCCAACGGTACCGGCAAACTTTCCATGCGCTATACAGACTTCTGCTATACGATTGCGTGTCTCTATTATCTTAGGATGATCCCATACAGCAGGTGCACCAATACCATGGCTAAAATCGCCTGGACCGAAAAAGATTATGTCTATACCATCCAGAGATGCAATAGCCTCCAAATCATCCAGCGGCTCGGGGTCCTCTATTTGTATAGCAACAAACCTTTGTTCGTTTGCCTGTTTTATATATTCGACAAAATCAATATTGCAGTATGCACCATCTGCATTGCCGCCATCAACAGGGCGACGACCAATTGGATGAAAACGAGTCATCCTGACCACATTCTTTGCATCAGCCAGATTCATGATATGAGGCACCATGATACCTGAAGCATCTAACTCCAATGGTTTTATATAATCGCTGTACCCACCTCTGGCAACTCGCACCATCACATCAACATTTTTGGTTTTAGCTGCCCAGATCTGTTTTTCCACGACAGCCCAGTCGTTAGGAACATGTTCCATATCGCTCCAGAGACAATCAAACCCGCACATGGCCGCAATTTCCCCTGCACGAGCACAAGCCAAATTCAATTTAAAGCAACTCACGATTTCGCCTGCGCGAAGTTTTTCCAACACACGACTTGGCCGCATTTTCATCATTTTTCTCCTGTAAACCTTAATGTCATTCCGGCCGTAGTGCCGGAATCTCTGTTTTTCCCCGGGATTCCTGCATTCGCAGGAATGACAACTTTCATGATTAATAGTGCTTATAACACGTTCATAAGGTTCCATCATTAAACCTTTAAAATCTTGTTTTTCTTCTGTGATTCCTTGGCGGCCAAGCAAATACGTAATGTGCTTTCTGCTTCCTCAATACTGGTAGGTAAGGAATTCTTGCCATTCAAAGCGGCCAAAAATTCCCTCGCCTGCAGGATATACCGATCATCTGAGCTGTAGCAAAATCTTTCTATTTCCTTCCATCGGTTCTTATCATCACTACAAAGGGTGATTTTATGAATTTCACCTTCAACATCATATCTCAGATTCCCCTTTGTTCCAATAAGCTCTATCTCAGTAATATTGGGTTTCTGGAATTGATTGACAAAGATCTCAACTAAAGCACGATTTTCCTTAAAGCGAAGAAGGATGATGGAAGAATCTTCACACTCTACTTTCTTTAATTCTAGGCGGTCATAGAGGGAAACTACCTCTTTTGCTTTTCCGAAGAACCATTCGGCTAAGTTAACCGTGTGGCTGGCAGCATCTAAGATACAGCCTCCACCCATCCTCTCGAAGGCATAATATATTTTCTGGTAATCGGGTCTATATTTAGGGTATTCCTGACCACCGTCAAATCGTCCCATTTTTACTTCTCCAATTAAGCCATCTAAAATTAATTCTCTCAGTTTTTTAGAAGAAGGAAGGCTCCTTCTCGCATAGGCAACTCCAGCAACAAGATCTTTCTTCCGGATAATCTTGCTTAAGCGTTCTACTCCTTTTAGATTTAGGGAAAGGGGTTTCTCCAATAGAAATGGCACTCCTTCTTCAGCACAGCGGGTAGCCATGGGAATATGGAAAGGCGGAGGAGTAGCAATAAGGACAGCATCAAAATCTTTTAAAGGAACATTTTTAAAATTAGTAAAAATAGATTCTATTCTATATTTTTCTTTAAGTTGATTACTCCGGCTCTCGTTTTTTTCGCAAAGAGAAATAGATACCTTCCCAGTTGCTAAAAAGCATCTTATGTGCCTCTCTCCAATTCCTCCTCCACCAGCTATCAATAGATTCTTCAATTAGATTTCCTTTAGGTTAACGATCCGGCCTTTTTCCCTCAGCGATAACCTGCCGGCAACAACAACCTTCGCCATTTCCAATGTTTCATTCCAGTCGAAAAGCGGCTTTCCGCTCTTAAGCATTTTTACAAAGTCAAGCAGCATATTTTTAAAAGATAAAAAAGCATCAATATGCGTGACTATTTCACTACTATCTTCTCCATAAAAGGCAAAATGCATACCGGACTGAACCTTCTTAAAAGTTTGTAATACCGCATGCCTTCCATCAGCATAATGCAGATGGACTATTTCTTCTCCATCGCATCCAACATTCTGGACTGATCCAATACCTCCCCCCATTACAGCATAAATGCCTTCAATAAGATGAATGCCATAGGTGCGCCAGTATTTAGGAGTAACCGCATTAGCAGTAAGAATACGTCCTAATTTCCCCTTTAGCTTAAGTATGGAATCAGCATATCGCATACTGGAGCAGGACATAATTGGCTTCCCTTCTCCATAATATTGCACAAATTCCTTCAGATCTTCCGCATTATCAGTAAGAGGTTTATCAATTAATATAGGAATACCCTCTTCAATAAAGAGTTTTGCCATGGAGAGATGATTTTCTCCATCATCACGTGCAAGCAAAACTCCGTCTACCTTACCAATGAGATCGGTTATATTCTCAACTGCATTCTCAATAAGTGAAGCCTCAGCTATATCCCTTGAAATCTTCTTATCCTGCGTCCAGATATGGGTTACACATGCTTCCTCAATGCACATTGTACCAGGGTCTTGTTTACCAAGATATTCAGGTATTGCAGGGAATGGACACTTAGCCATCTTTTCCTTGTTATATCCATTAAAGATAGCTGCCCAGGAATAAGGATGGCCATTTCCAGGACTCATTCCAATAATCCCAAGGTTGTATCCCTTTGTCATTTAGCTGTGTAACCTCCATCCATAACTATGTTGGCGCTTGTGATACAACTTGTTGCCATCCAGGTCCCAGATTTCTACTACTTTTGCTTTTTGTAACAAGTCCCTCTTCCCGGAATAGCGGACGGAATCGCTGTGGTGGGCGGTACTGGGTTTGAACCAGTGACATCCTGCGTGTAAGGCAGGCACTCTCCCGAACTGAGTTAACCGCCCTTAATGGTGTTCCTTGAAAAGGTCAAGGAATCTATCCTCATAAAGTTTGTATAAATCCCACCTGTCAAGTTCCTTCTTTAACTGAGTGGCTTTTTTTCTATCCTGTTTCGCTTCCTGAAAAAGTTTTTCTACCTTCTCCATCACATAGCTTGGAATTTTGTCGCTCCTGAGGTCTATCGTTTCCCCAGACTCTGAAACAGGGAACATTTCCTTTATCTTATCTTCAATCGCCGCCATCCTACGATCCATCTCTTCAGCAATCTGCTCTATTTCTGTCATATCTATCTCAACCCCAAGGATTTTGCATATGATTTCAACTATTGCAGATGAAGCTCTCGGATTAGGAAAGTTCACTGCGTACTGCGGAAGAGTAGCAAGTAGACAAGCCGCTTCAATACCCCTGGATTGAGCAACCCCCAGCATCAAACCATTGAGTCCTGATATTTGTCCTGCGTTGAGAGCGCTTATACCCGCGTCTCTAAAGTAATTTATCAAGGAAGCACTCGTCGATGCAACATACACATTTGATGGCTCCCTGTAACTTACAGGCACAGGGAAAGCGGCTCCCGTAAAGATTCTTCTCACTTTGAGTCGTTCAGCTAAATCCAGAACCATATTCATAAGTTTCAGTGCCTGTTCCCCAGAAAACTGAGCCTGACCTTCAAGAAAAATAACAGAGGGATTCTTCCTGTAATAGAAAAGATTCTTTGGAGACTCGGGCAATCTTGCTAGCCCTTTATTCACAATAATAGCATCCGGCAGATAAACCCCTTTTGTGTCAATCTCCGCGAATAACCTTGCTCCAAGTTTTCTACGCAGATAATCCACAGCATTGATTGCCACATTGCCCATCCCCGGCCACCCTGCAATCATAATCGGAGTAACAATATTTATTTCCCTGTGAAACTTTACCTGCATTACCCACTCCCTATCAATATACACCCCCACCTATATCCTCCCCCCTCGAGGGGAAGGAATAAGGAGAGGTGGACAACTTATTCAAGTTCCAATACTTTAAAATAATTTAGCTACTACAAGACCAACCATTATTGCACCGAGAACCAGTTTTGTCAATATGCCCGCTGTTCGCCCGAGGAATGTTCCAACCCCTGCCTTAATAGAAACCCGCAGTTCCTTCTTCACTACCAGCTCCGGGAGAAATGTTCCCAGAAAAGCTCCGGTAATCGCCCCCACTACAGTCCCAACCAGTGGCAGAAACATAGAGCCAATCAGTGCCCCCGCAAAACCTCCAACCAGAGCAAAGAAAAGAGAAAGGCGCGAAGCACCAAATTTTCTCGCAGACAAGAGGCCAAGAAATGCCTCAATCACCTCCCCCATTATCGCAATGCCCAGTAAACCAAACAGCAGTTTAACTGTAATTATCTGAAAATGTGTAAAAATAGCATAGATGAGAGCCGTTCCAAGAATGATAAATGTCCCTGGAATCCCGATAAGTATGGAAAGAAGTCCCGCGAACATAAATACAACTACAATAATCCGCCATACCATAAATTACCAGCTATCCATACCAGCCATCCGGTTCAAAAGCATCTTTAATTAACTCAAGGCTCTTGATTTTCCCACCAGGGCCGATGACAATTGAAACAACATCAAAACGATAATTCCCACCGCCTAAATTGTTCTTCTTAAGATATATGAGCGCTGTCTTCAATATCTGGGCTTGCTTGTTGGAGGTAATTGACTCCTGCGGTACCCCATATTCTATAGAGCGGCGAGTTTTTACTTCTACAAAAACGGTGGTATCTCCTTCCTGAGCTACGAGGTCAACCTCTCCAAGAAGCGACCTGAAATTAGTAGCCACAATACGGTATCCTTTCCGCCGCAAGAACTTAACCGCTAAGTTTTCTCCCTTCTCGCCAAGTTCAACTCTTGCTCTTCCCATGCTCTCTCCTTTCAACCACCTCTCTAACAGGACGAAAACTAAACCTGTGTATCTTGCATGGACCATACTTTTCAAGAGCCGCGACGTGGGCTCTTGTGCCATAACCCTTATGTGAAGCAAACCCATACTGAGGATATACTCTATCCTGTGCAATCATCATTCTATCCCTGGTCACCTTTGCAATTATTGAGGCGGCGGCGATAGATGCACTCACTCTATCCCCATCCACAATCGGTTTCTGCAGCCAATTTACCCCTGGAACTCTCATTCCATCAATCATGGAAAGATCAGGCTTGAGGTTTAGGCTCGCAATGGCTCTGCGCATTGCCTGATGTGTTCCACGCAGGATATTTATCCTGTCAATAACCTTTTCGCTGACTATCCCCAAACCGGTTGCAACTGCTTTCTCACATATCCGTGAGAAAAGTTCTTCCCTTCTTTTAGGAGACAACTCCTTTGAATCTCTTATACCATCCGGCACTTCTCCAGGTTTGAAAACCACAGCGGCAGCCACTACGGGTCCTGCCAGCGGCCCACGTCCAGCTTCATCAACCCCTGCCACCAGTTCAAAACCTTTATCCCACGCATCTCTTTCAAATGCCAGAAGGTCTTCACTTTTCACCAGAAGTTTCTCCTGAACTTGTGTCAACCCGCTTTGCTTCCTGAATCCGGCTTTTCCTGCCCTTAAGCCCTCTCAGATAGTATAATTTGGCTCGCCTCACTTCCCCCTTCCTCACCACCTCTATCCTGTGAATGAGGGGAGAACGCATCGGGAATATTCTCTCAACTCCTTCTCCATGAGCAACACGCCTCACAGTAAAAGTTTCACTCGCGCCCCGCCCACTCTTCCTGACAACCGCTCCCTGAAAGGGCTGAACTCTTTCACTATCCCCTTCGCGAACTTTCATCTCCACAAGCACAGTATCCC
Organism: bacterium; assembly: GCA_030606215.1. Taxonomy (GTDB): domain Bacteria; phylum NPL-UPA2; class JAUVJM01; order JAUVJM01; family JAUVJM01; genus JAUWGW01. The sequence goes on along the minus strand of JAUWGW010000009.1, from coordinate 46,971 downwards.
CTATGTTGAATGAAGAAATATCTTTGCCTGTTGTCTCTTTCACATCCATCCCTAAACCCCCTGTTCTTTTATCTCTCTCAAAAACATCTTATCTTCTTCAGTTAATTTTATCCTTCCCAGCATATCAGGCCGCCTCTGGAAGGTGCGTTTTAGAGCCTCTCTCCTGCGCCATTTGTGAATCTCCTCATGGTCCCCGGATTGTAATACATCTGGAACTTTCATACCACGGTATTCAGGCGGCCGCGTATACTGTGGATACTCAAGAAAATCCTCAGAGAAGGAATCGCTCCTGACTGAATTTTCATCCCCAAGCGCTCCCGGAAGTAAACGCACCACAGCTTCGATAACAACCATAGCTGCAAGTTCACCACCTGAGATGACATAATCTCCGATTGATATCTCTTCTGTCACAAGAACCTCTCTGACTCTTTCATCAACACCTTCATACCTCCCACATATGATTGTGAGATGCGCAGAACCTGATAACTCAATTGCTTTCTTCTGCGAAAAAGTTTCTCCCTGCGGTGTCATAAGGATAACTCTACGATGAGAGCGGGGGACTTCTTTCTTAATAAACTCAACTGCCTCAAAAATCGGCTCCGGCTTAATAACCATACCGGGACCTCCTCCATACGGTCTATCATCAACTTTCCCATGTTTATCATGACTGAACCGGCGAATATCGTGAATTTTAATTTCCACAATATCATTTTTCTGAGCCCTGCCGACAATACTTACTCCAAGAGGGGCACTGAAAGCTTCCGGGAACAGCGTCAATACATCTACTCTCATTTTTTCTGCCAGATTCCCTCCCTTATGAGAATCTGTTTTACAGTCTCGCTTGGTTTTGCGCCCTGCTTGAGCCAGTAAAGCGCTCTCTCTTCATCGACAACTGCTTTTTTTTCCGAACTTCTCGGGTCATAATAACCAATTTTCTCAATAAACTTGCCATCCCGCGGCTTGCGGCGGTCAGCCACCATCACCCGATAAAACGGGGTCTTCTTTGCTCCTACCCTTGATAATCTCATGACAACTGCCATTTGAATACTCCTTTCACCGAACGCTTCTTTAAATTTTTCATAAACTTTTTCATCTGGTTGAACTGCTTCAAAAGTGCATTCACTTCCTGAACAGAGGTTCCACTTCCCACTGCAATTCTCCTGCGCCTGCTGCCATCAATAATATCTGGATTTCTCCTCTCCAAAACCGTCATTGACCTGATAATTGCCTCCACCTTGTGAAACCTGCTGTCAAGGTTTTCCGCCGGTAAGTTTCTCCCACCCGGAAGCATCTCCATCAACTCCTGCATAGAACCCATCCTCTTTGTAATTTGAAATTGACTTAATAGGTCTTCCAGACTAAAAGTTTCCTTTGCAATTTTCTTCTCCCACTTTTTCCTATCCTCCTCAGCAACAAGATTTTCCATCCTTTCAACGAGACTGACAACATCTCCCATGCCAAGGAGCCGTGAAGCCATTCTGTCAGGCAAGAAAACTTCTAACGCATTCAGCTTCTCCCCAACCCCCACAAACTTTATCGGTTTGCCAGTCACCGCCTTTACAGAAATAGCAGCTCCCCCGCGAGCATCCCCATCAAGCTTGGTTAGAACTACACCATCAATGCCAAGCCTTCCCTCAAACTCCTCTGCCTCTCTAACAGCATCCTGCCCTGTCATTGCATCAACAACAAGCAAAATTTCCTGGGGTGCTATACTCTCCTTCATCTCAGAGAGCTCATTCATCAGCTCATTATCTATATGTAACCGCCCACCGGTATCAATCAACACTATATCAAAACCACCTCTCTCAGCCTCATTCACGCCATCTCTCACAATATCCAGCGCCTTTTTAGAGCCGTTACTATAAGTGGGCACACCAGCCTCTTTCCCGAGAACTTCTAACTGTTCCCGCGCAGCCGGCCGCCGCGTATCCGCCGGGACGAGAAGACTTTTCTTCCCCCTCTCCTTAAAGTGATAACCCAATTTCGCACATACAGTTGTTTTCCCGCAGCCTTGCAATCCTACAAGCATAATAGTAGACGGCTTTTTTTGCATATTGATTTCAGTCTCACCTGCTCCCATCAATCCAACCAGCTCTTCATGGACTATCTTAATCATCTGCTGACCTGGCAGAAGACTTCCAATAACTTCCTCACCAATTGCTCTTTTCTCCACCTTTTCCAAAAAGATTTTCACAACTTTATAATTGACATCCGCTTCAAGTAAAGCAAGCCTCACTTCCCTGAGAGCATCCTTTATATTCCCTTCCGTGAGCCTGCCTCTACCCCTTAACTTCTTAAATACAGCCTGTAACTTATTTGAAATAGTCTCAAACACCGCTATTTTCCCCGCAATGCTTTAATTGCACCTCGCCTGTTCTTTCTCCCAAAAATAGCCGTGCCGGCGACAAGTATATCTGCCCCTGCAGAAATAAGTTCTCCTGCAGTCTCTTTGTTAACCCCGCCATCAACCTCGATACTCGTAGTTAAATTCTTCCTCTCTATTTTCTCTCTCAACTCCCTGATCTTGTAAATTACTTCAGGAATAAAAACTTGCCCGCCGAACCCTGGCTCTACACTCATCAAAAGCGCAATATCAATTTCTTTAAGGAACGGCTCCAACCTCACAACAGAAGTCTCCGGATTAATGGAAAGTCCGGCTTTAACGCCAAGCTTATGAATAGCATCTATGAGTTTCCCGAGCCTTGAACGAATCTCAACATGCACTGTCAGGTAATCACTCCCTGCTTCTGCAAAAGCTTTGATAAAACGCTCGGGTGAGCTAACCATAAGATGCACATCAAGAGGAAGTGAAGTTTTTCCTTTTATAGAAGCCACTATAGGCACACCGACTGTGATATTCGGGACAAAATGTCCATCCATAACATCTATATGAAGTAAATCAGCGCCTGCCTTCTCCACACTTCTTACCTCCTCGTCAAGCTTCCCAAAATCAGCCGCTAAGATAGACGGTGCAATCTTTACCATTTTTTAATTATCCTATCTCCCTGCATGCTTTCCAGGCAATGTATGGAAGTCTCGGGAGAAAATAACCAACAAACCCGATTCCAATTTTCGTAATACTCGGCTGGTGTCCATCGGAACCGGATGGTTCAAATATTCCATTGCGGTAGGCATTGTCAAGAGCTGAAAAAGTTGCTTTCTCACCATTTTCCCTGTAGAAACCGTTCACCACATCAGAAGGTGTTACCTTAAACAAATCCTCCGATATATCGCAGAATTGTTCCAACCGGTCAAAAAGTTCGCCCGTAAATTTACCATAACCTGAAGTGGCAGCTTCCATGCGAGCTGATTTGTAAAAGGAAGGGTCAACACTGATATCCTCCTCAATCTGTATTATTTCTTCAATAATTTCAAGTAACTTCCTTATTCTGAACATATCCCAGACCGGGTCGAAAATTCTCAACTCCAGAGTTTTTAACCTCCTTGAAATAATCATATCCTGAAACCTGTACCACGGGTCATCTCTCAACGAACCGATAAATGGACACGAATGGATACGATACGAGCAGCCAAAGTATTTCCCATTCATATAGGGAGAATTTGCTGTGAGCAGCGACAGAAGAGGCAGGAAATGTGCAAGATTGTGATATCGCTTTTTAACATCTGCAAGACCACCTATGTGAATATGCATACCGCAGGTTTTAGTAGGAGAATCCCCATCAAAAAGATGTCCGACAGGAATAATCAACCCTGTTGAAACATCTGCCAATTCTCTTCTGCGTTGGAGAAGTGCTTCCATCAGAGAATTTATGTCATGGCAGACCTCGGTTGATACTTCAACTCCTGCCATTAGCCCTGTGTGCAAATCAGACAGATGAGAGAAATTAGATGCAGTATGGAAATAGTTGAAATACCCTCTGCTCCGGAGAAGCGAAGCTAAATAGAAAAGAGACTCAAGACTCGGCTTCCCTCCCTGGACTATGAATACTTCTTCCTCAATACCATAAGTCATTTTATATGCAACAGTTCTGAAACAGTAACCAACCTGTATCCACGAGACTTTAATGTATCCACTATATTTGGCAGAGCAGTAACTGTCTGCCAGCGGTGATTATTCCTGCGAAAACTCGTTCCATCATGCATAAGAATAATCGCTCCATTTCCAACACGAGCAAGAGTTCTTCTCACAATTCTTTCTGCACTTGCTTTCCCCCAATCGCCCGCATTCACAGACCACTTTGTAATAATATACCCACGCCGAAGCGCCTGAGTCAGAATCCACCGCGTATTTGCACCATATGGGGGACGAAACATTCTCGTAGAAATACCTGTCCAGCGTCTGATAGCTTCCTCCCCCTTCTCAAGCTCCATTGCTATTCTTCGTGGAGTATTCAGAACTAAACTGCTATGGGCATATGTGTGATTACCTATTTCATGACCGGCATCCGCAACTTTTTTTGCAATTTCAGGAAACCTCTCAACATTTCTGCCAATCATAAAAAATGTAGCTCTCACATTGTGCTTCTCAAGTACATCAAGTATCCTCTCTGTATACGGTTCGCACGGACCATCATCAAACGTAAGAGCAACTTCTTTCAAATCCGGATCGCCCCGACAGCAAACAACCTGTTTTGTATTAATAAATACCACAATGCCTCACTTCGTTTGGCAACTTGGAATTAAGTTTTGTTTACTAAGTATTTACCTTAATCCTGATGTGGATAATAGCATGGAAGGATTTTTCTTGCAAGCACTTTCCATATCTTATGTCCCCGGTTTAAATCTCAGTCTTAGAACTGCAAGAAAGTTCCTCAGAAGTACCCCAAATCCTAATTTTGACCTGCCCCGAAATCTTTCCCTGAAAACAATTGGGATTTCGCCTATTCTGAATCCCTCCCTGTAACAGCGGAAAAGAACTTCAGTGACGATAAAAGGACCTCTTGCAGTAAGAGTGGATAAATTTATTTCTTCAAGCACCTCCCCCCTGAAACATCTAAATCCTGAAGTCGGGTCCTTAACACGAAAATCAAGCATTATGCATATGTATAATCCAGCCATCCTGCTGATAACCTCTCTTAAAAAACTTCTTCGCTGAGCCCCACCTCCCTTTATGAAACGGGAACCAAGGATAACGTCAAACCGTTCGATTGCCTTGAGAAAATCCGGTATATACGAAGGGTCATGAGAAAGGTCTCCATCCATCTCAATTATGATTGACCCTCCAATGTCAAGTGCATACTTAAAGCCTGCTACTCCTGCTAAACCCCTTCCCCTTGCCTCCATCCTGCGCAGAAGATGAAGATGAGCATCTTCTCTCATCCTGTTTTTAACAATTCCCCAAGTTCTATCAGGAGAATTATCATCAACCACAACAACCTCAAGACTCTCAAGACCAAGGGAATCTATCCTATCAAGCAAGGTAGAGATATTCCCCCTTTCATTATATGTTGGGATTACAATTACCGTTTTCATAGACTTAGCGCATCGTGTGAGTTCAGTGAATCCCGTTTCCTGTCATTCCCGCCCCTGTTTTCACAGGGGTAAACTCCAGCGGGAATCCATCCCCACTTTCGTGGGGACAAGTCTTTATTTTAGATTCCTGCTTCCGCAGGAATGACAACATCCAACAACATTAAGGAGCTAAGAACCGCAAAGCAATCTTGAGATTGCACTGAACACTGATTCAGCAGTTATCAAATCCATACATGAAGGTTTGTGATTACAGCTCTGCCTGTAACAACCAATACAGTCAACAGGAGCAATAACCTTCTCCCCTATCCCGTAGAGTTCTATTTCAGAGGGAGAGGTAGGGCCCAAAATGACAACTACTTTCTTCTTAAGCCCAACAGCCGCATGAACTGCCAGTGTATCACCAGCTACAACAATGTCGCAAAGATTTAGAAGAGCAAAAAACTCTCTCAGAGTGTTTCCCGAACCTGTGTCAATAACAGGATATGGAGATTTTTCTTTTAACCACCGATTTCTTTCTCTTTCTTCTTCAGCCCCGAATAATAAAATCTTTGCAGAAAGCTCTTCATGTATTTTTTCAATAAGTTCAAGATATCCATCCAATGTCCATTTTTTAAGTAGCCACCTGCCACCCGCTCCTGTATTAAGTCCTATAATGGGTGAGGAACCATCTATTCCCTTCTCCTTAGAGAAAGCTCTCGCAAACTCTTTCTCCTCATCAGTCAAATTGACAATTATTTCATAGTTCTTTGTTGAAATACCTGCCATCTCAAGTATTATCTCCTGATATGTCTTTCTATTCTTACGCTTCAAATCATCAAAAATACCCATTCTGAACCATTCTTCCGCCTCAGGATTGAATGGATATATCTTCCCCTCCCTATTCAGCCCGAATCCTTTTTTCTCTTCAGCATTCACCTTCTCTGCTAGGGAAGCACTCAGAACCGATGAATCAAGACTCAAAACAAGGTCAAATTTTTCTGCCTGAAGCGTTACAACTGTTTCCAGAGAAAATTCCAGAACCCTATCAATTAAACCTATATTATGAAGCAACTGCCCAGCACCATTCTCCACCACCCATGTTACATAAGAATCTGGATATTTCTCTTTTAAACCCGTAAGTATACAAGTTGTCCTTAAAACATCTCCCTTCGCCCCCATCTTTATAATCAGAATTCTCTCTTTAACAGGGCTGTAGTATTGGCAATCGCCACACTTAACCCCATACTCCTTGTGAAAATCACACGGTTTCTCCCCCGAAAAAAACCTGCAATCAGTAGCAACTTTATCTTTCATTATTGACTGAGCTCCTCTACCTCTTCTTTATCTTAAAATTACTGAAGGCAAGGCTTACCATTCTTTGGTCGCCATTATGCAAAATATCATCTATTTTATCCGTTCCTTGAGGAGTAAAGAACTTGATTATATTCTCTCCGGGCTTGAGTTCCAAATTTTTCAAAGAGACTCGATGAGCCAAAGAAATATCAGACGGAGCCTGAACCTGCATGCTTTTTATCAGTTTATCATTTAAAAATATTCTTAGAGTTCTCCCCCTGTAAAAGGAAAGGACGGTGAATTTAAAATCAATTTGAATATTTTCTTCCATCGTATTACATAACCACATGGTAGCGTTATTCCCGGCCCATCGCCAGACCGAACCATCATCCCACCTCTCCCACATAGCAAAACTCTTCCAGAAAATCGTAACTAGTTCGGGACTCTCAGTAACCACTTCATAGACAATTGCTGATGGGAAATTTTTAACGAACACTAGATCAGGATTACCATTAATCTTTTCAATATCTCCAGAATTATAAGCATCCTTATGAACAATTACATACTTTGCTCCCAGATAGCTTAGGATAGAAGCAGTCTCCGGATTCCCAATCTTTCTCGCTTGCTTTCTGACAGCTTCTCCAAATGTCCAACCAGGAGCACCATTAACCATCCTCTTTTGATGAACTCTTTGATAGAAGAGGTATTCGTAATGTTTCTCCTGTATGGAGCCTATCCATGGATATTCAGCAATTACCACATCGGAAGGTTCCGAAGCAAGCCATTTGTAGACAGGAGGAGTTTTGCTTAAATCCACATTTCTAAAAGGAGGGATAACTGTAAATTCAAAGAGAATAAATCCTATTATAAAGGAACTAACTGCTACTCGCCTTCCCTTATTTTGCACTCTGCCCAACAATTCCTTTATTCCAAAACCGGCTAAAACAGAAATGCAGAGGATCACAACTGTCCCAAACCTGCATGAACAACGAAACATTGGAGCAATCTTATGCATAAAAAATGATGGTGTAGGAATAGGGATTCCAAAAATGTTTACTGTCGGAGTAAGGGAAAAAAGAAAAGCAAGAAAAGCAGAGAATATAAAAAATGGGATTATGAAATTTTCCCTTCCGCTACTCATTTTCCTTTTTTTCCTCTTCCACCATCTCATGACTCCATACACCGTTAAGAATAAAGGCATCATTCCCAGATAAAGAGTCCTCTCTGCCCAGTGCCTTGATGGCTTTGTATATGGTTTCATAAACCAGAAATCAATCTTCCCAAAAATTGGATGATATTCTGAAGGAGCAAAATAGTCACTCACCCTCGCAGAATACTTATACAAATCTTTTAAAGGACGAACGTATCCTGAGGAGACTGCTTCATCCAACTTAGATGGAGATAAAATGGTTTCGATTGCAAGCCAGTAAAAGGGTAAAATTATAATTAAGGAGAGAGACACAGCAACTAGTATTATTTTAACGTATTTCCTCAATGCATTCCTATTTCTCTTTTTTCCGCTCTGTCCCCATTTATACATATTGAACAAAATGAACCCGACTGTAAATATGACCATGAAATATCCCAAATAGGCACATGAAAGAGTTACCATGGAAAAGGTAAAAGCCAAGAAGAACGCACTCCGGTAAGACCTTTGTTCATTTAATATGAGCAAGGAAAGCACATACAACGGCATCCACTGAATCTGTGCTTGGTCAAGATGAGAAAAGGCTTGGAGAAAATGGTTTGGGGGAAAAGAGAAAATCAATCCCGAGACCATACTGGCTAATTTATTTTTAGTTAAATAATACAGAAGGCAATAAGAGAAAACAGCTGAAAGCACAAAACTGACTAAAGTTAAGAAATTATGAGCGAACAATTCATTTTGCCATAATGAGAGTACTAATAAGGGATACACTAAGCAGGGTTGAGTTACTTGCCTACTCGTATTAACTCCAAAAGGAAAGGCAACCAAGTGATTAAAAGTAGACGGAAACCCGTTTAGCCAAGCACATTTTTGCCACCAAATACCATGTAGTGAACCAAGCGAATCAAACATCCATTCCGGGTCACTAAAAATACCCGTGTGCATTCTAAAAACAAGAGGATAGGTCCAGAGAAACGTTAGGAAAATAAAAAAAAGAAATATTAAAATTTCTTTATAAAACTTCTTCATTTATTTTTTCTCAACTCAATAATTTTTACAATCACCCCAACAACCAAAAATAAATAAGCCCAACCAGCCAGAATTTCAGCCGCATTCTCATTTCTCACTATTAATAAAAATGCACATGTAATGAGTAAAATCATAAACAGAATAATAAATCCCGAGCCAGGATTTTCTTTAAGATAATTCAAAAATCGGAAAATTTCCTTTTTCAATCTCTCCTCCAACGCTTCCCAAGATGCACAATACATCCAGTAAGAGTTAATCCCGATATTCCCAATCCTAAATAGAATAGACTCTGTGGCCAGAAATACAGTGTTAATTTGAAATTCTCCCCCAAACCCAATTTATCTGGCTCTATATACCACCCATTGGCATAGCCATTGACCACATGATGTTCAGCATCCAATGGCTTTTTAAACAGATACTTGATATCTTCCGGAGCAAACCTCATTGTGTGTTTGGCCTCTTTCACTCCCAGCTTTGGATACTCCGCCACAATCTCGCCTGGCTCCTCAGAATACCCACCGAAACTGGGGCGGCTCTCCAGCCTTTGCTCGTGGTATAACCTCCACTGCTTATGAAAACTCTCTGAAAACACCAGCCATAATGGCTTACTGGCTTCACTCACCTTCACTTCATACTTCGTCGGATTCACCCTTTTGAAAACTATCTTCGGCTCATTTTGAGCCGACAAGTCCCCGCTCATTGGCTTAATAACAACCCAATCAAACTCAAAGTTGCCCCCCTCTCTCAACAGATTTGAAATTGAACGTTCTCCTTTCTTTAAGTAAACTTCCCTGCTAAACAACACATCCTCAACTTCCCGCCTATTCTTAAACTTTCCCTTGAAACAGCATTTCTCTCCATCAACTTCAAACACGGGTCTATCAAAAGCAAAGTCATCAGGTGAAACAAAGGAAGTAGAGTATATCTTCATGTCTCTGAAATACCAGGAGTACTTGCCCTTTCTCGCAAATCCCACAAAATCCTTTCTTCCCTCCTTCAAACGCAACCTCACTTGAAGCAAATGATATTCTTTCACCCCAGGGCAAGACTCTTTAGCCACCTCAAAAGCATTAAATCTGAATTTTTTGAAAGTTTTGGAAAGAGAAATCGAACTGAATATATCTTTGTCAGCAATTCCATCTTTATCAAAATCTAACCTGAGAACAACTTCAAGACTTTGGAATAGGGGGTCATCAACCTTATACTCAAGCTCGATGAACTGGAATTCCTCAAGATTCAAATTTTCAAACGACCTTGATAAAGTAACATTCTCATCAACCTGTCCATCAAACCTATCTGTGATGACTAAATCCCCATCCTGGATACTGCAGGAATAGCTTTGCAAATTCGAACTAACTCTCCACTTTCTTAATTCATCTTCCTCTCCCATGTCGCTATCGAGTGCATAATCACAAACCTCTAACAAATCTTCGCCGTAATTGCAGAACTCCATGTTCTTAATATGAAATTCATACTTCCCCCTTCTTTTAAAAGATTTGCAATCCACTCTCCAGAGTTTATGAGGATAAAGTTCTAACTCTAATAAGTCGTAATGTCCCTTATCAGGGAAACGCCTTTTCACCTTCCCCAGAACATTATAACTGAATTTATCAAACCTTGTCGCCGCTGGTCTTGGATAAATACCCTTTATATACACATCCACAACTCCATCTCTGTCAAAATCAATTCCAAGAACAACCTCTATTGTCTGAACTTTAGGGTCTTCTACCTTATAAGTCAAATCAAACCAAGAATACTCTTCTAAATCTATTTTAAGCCCCTCCCTTCTCATCTGCACATACTCATCCTCCTTAGAATCCCCGTCAAAATAAGCTGATACAGCCAATATTCCGGGTTCAATAAAGTAATTATATGTAACATTAGAAGGTTTAAAAGACCACTTTTCAAATTCCTCGAGTGAGCCCAACTCGAGATTCAAACCACTACTTTCCGGAATTCGAGCTCTCACGAAATTCGGCGATAATTTCGCTTTAATGATATACTCAGAGTCATCAGGAATATAAAAATATTTACTTGCTAAATCACTTCTTTCTCTCGAAAACAAATAGCCCACACTAACCCCTGGCATATCAATAATTCCTTGAATTTCTTTCTGCACTTTTTCTCTTCTCTCCTTTTTTATCAAGAATAACGCCAATTTCCCATTTTCATCTGAGTTCTGAATCTCTATCCGATACTTTCCCTTTTCCAAATATATCTTCCCAATCCTTTTCCATTTGGCTTTCCCTCTCCGTAAACTTCCTACCACAAGAGGGACCTTTTTGTTATCAACTTTAATTTCGAGTTTATCTAGTGCCTCTTCATCAATCTCGACAGATAAGCAATCAAGCCATAATTCGTAATCTCCTTTCTCTTTCACTCCAACTTCTAATTCCTGTTCTCCTAGTGCTAACTTTGGACTCACATCCACTACCAAATCTTGCCAATTACTATTACAAAAAACTATATTACTGATTTTCCGACCATCGCCTAGCAATTGGTGATTAGTGCCTTCTTTCATCTGCTCCGTAAATAACAACACCGGTTTCCTATCAAGGTATCTAGTATAACTCATTGGCACAAGTGCTCCTGCATCTCCTGCAACGAGAGTGGAAGCAGACGAAGAGTAAATATGAGGGAGAAAGAATTCGTCAGAGATTTTGTAAAGGTCAAGTTTACCAAAATTTCTATCCAGTTTAATCCCATCTTGAGAATTAAGGAAAGCATCAAGATTGCCCGGATTGTGTTTAAACCACCAGGGATGATTTCTAATAAGTCTCCAATTTATGTCCCGGTGCAAGAGTATATATTTAACGTTCAATAATCCGAAAAGTCTTCCGGCAGAGACTTGACCCGACCTCTTTTCTATTTGCTTACTGAGTAATAATGGAATCTCGTATCCCATCCCAGTATTAGCATATATGATCGGCTTAGTAGAAAAGAACCTTATTATGTCGCCTCCTGCATAACCAGTATCTTCCCAGCGATAAATAGTATTGCTACTTTTTGACAGTGGCAGAGAAAAAATCCTCTCATTGTTTTCGTTCTGACTGGTCCATTCCTTAAACTGAGAATAATACTCAGGAACCTTTATTCTTGCAGAAGGAACTATTCCCTCACCTGCAAAAATAACGTCGCCGGTCCAGAAAGGAAAAACAAGAACTACAAAAAGGAGAATGAAAATACAGACAGTAGATATAGAAGAAATAGTCTTGCCAAATCTATCAGACAAAAAGTCAACGGCGCAACTTATTCCCAATCCTAAAAGTGGTGCCATAGCCAGAGTAAGCATTAGTCCCCACTTCTGAATGTTAGCTTTAAAGGCAGTCCCCAATAAAGGAATATGTCGATAGAGCCAGATATTTACATTGCCCAGAGGAGATTGGGTTCCCTTAACTAAAAACAGTCCCACAACAGTCAGGATACTCAAATACATACATTCACTTTTCCTGCACTCCGAGTTTTTCAACAGAGGCAAAAAGCTAAAAAATGGAATCAGAAAACTTATCAGAATAAATGGCCAGGTAAGATAGAATTTAGCCCAACGATAGTAAGGGACGCCCCTTATCCATTCCCCATGCAAAGACCAGAGCCCTCCTAATCTTAAGGCACCTACCAATTTCGCACTATTGAGTTTGAAAGTCTCCAAACTCGATATGAACCCCAATGAAGGATCGGAAACTGCTTTCCGTTGTTCAAACACAACGCTCCCGTAGGGAATTATCCAGAACAGGTTCAGAAACAGCCACAGGATAACTAAAATTGACGTCAAGCGGACCGCCCGCCTAACAAGCCCGCGCTCTTTATTGTTTATTAAGCAATAATAAAGCAAGTAGGAGAAGACAATAAACCAATGCACAACTGCAAGCGCCGGGTTAACGTATCCATAAGTTCCGATAGCAAACCAGATAACCGCCAAGATGAAGATATATCTTAATCCTTTGGGAGAATTCAAGGATCTCACAAACAATCCTAAGATAAGAGGACTCATAAGATATGCAGGCATTAACATACCAGAGGCTAAATGCCATGGGATTTGAAGAACATAGGGATTCATCATGTAGAAAAGAGACGCGGCAAGTTTCGCTAACCTCTTGAACTCCAGAGCAGAACACAAATAGTACATCGCTAAACCGGAAAGGGCAAACCATAAATAGAATAACGATTTTTCGAAGAAGAGCAACGATAGTCCGATATGTTCCGTAAGGGCGGCATAGATAGTATAGGGCACGAGAAAGGCTAACTGGCCAGGAGCAAGATAACCAAGAGAAATCGAATCGTCCCAAAAATATAAGGTGTTGCGGAAAAATTGTATCCTTGAGAAAGGAAACCCAAAATCACCTGCATTAATAATAAAATTGCCCCGGAACCATGTTATGGATAAAAGGCTCAAAAATAGTATCAACCCAATATCGGAAGATAGAATCTTAGTCTTAGCACCCACTTTCATCTTTTCTTATTGCCACCTTCCCACAAAGCGGCAATTCCTTTTTTCTCCATTGAAGTTGGATTTGAGATAAACCGCGAAAAATTTCTCCCGAGTTTCAGAACATAAGCGAAGTCTTCAAGAGACCTTACTTTATTCACAAACCGCCAGGGTTTCCCGAGCCGGCTCTTCAAAAAACGGGAGAAGGCTTCCCCCTGGAGCTTTTTGAGTTCCTCGTGGCTGAAATACTTAGTCCTGCAACCACGAACGATATCAAATGCCCCGGTTTTTGGAAGTAAACCCTCCTTGAGATAAATGTCGTACATTGGAGTTCCTGGAAGGGGATTAGCAATGTAAAAAATGGCAAAATCAAGATTCGTAGAAATAGCAAAATCAATAGTGTCCTCAATCGATTCTCTTTTCTCATAAGGAAAACCGATAATAAAAGTGCCGATGGTCCAGAGACCAATACGATGGCTGTATCTTATCATTTTCCGGGCATAGTCATAATTATAACTCTTACCCAGAAATTTCAAGGTTTCTCTATTACCGGATTCAAGACCAAAAGTCAGACGGTAGCACCCGGCTTGCTTCATTTTCCTCAGGAGTTCTTTATGGAGCAGCCAGACTGCTATGCCATTGGGTGTAGTCCATTTAATATCAAGCTTTCGCCTGATGATTTCCCCGCATATCCCCATCAGCCGTTCCCTGTTCACTGAAATACTATCGTCCAGGAAATGAATCTCTTCCACATGATAATCCCTGACCAGTTCTTCAATTTCATCCACTACATTTTGGGGCGAACGCGCCCGCCACCTCCTGCCCCAAACCGTCTTGACTGCACAAAAGATACAGTTCCCCGGACAGCCCCTGGAAGTGACTACTGTAGCTGCTCGCTCCCTCATCACATAATTGGTTCGGGTAACAAACTCACGGAAGTAAGTATCCATCGGCAAAAGATGACGGGCGGGAAAAGGCAAACTGTCAAGTTCCTTAATAAACGGACGGGGTGGGTTCTCAATTACCTTTCCATTATTGCGGACGAAGGTACCGAGAATGTCCTCTAAGTCTTTTTCCTCTTCAAAGTTTTTACAAATTCCCAGAAGAGTTATTTCCCCTTCTCCCTTAACAACAATATCAACATTTTCGTCTTCCAAAACTCCGCGGGGCTCTGAGGAAGGATGGGCTCCTCCCATTACCACTAAGCTCTCCGGCTCAGCATCCTTAACTATCTTCGCTGTATCATGGGCATCCTGGGCATGAAGAGTAGATTGGCAGGTAATGCCTACAATCTGAGGGGAATATTCTTTCAAGCGTCTCTTTATCTCTATTGTATCCAAACCGTAGCGCACTTTTTTGCCTACCATTCTTACCTCATGCACTCCTTCAGCCGCGATATCCAAAACGGAAACATCTATCCCGTTTTGCTCGAGGTAGGCAGCTAAGTACCCTAATCCCAATGCCGGACTCACCCCAGCCGGATCGTCAGGATAAACAGTTAGAAACGGATTCAGAAGCAAAACTTTCAACTTTTTACTGCCTCAATATAAATCATTGGCCAAAAGAGCTTAAGTTTAGCTATTTTTCTCAAAAACTCCTTTAAAGACTCATTCTTAAAGCGATAAAAAGGGAGGTGGCATTCAAAAAAACCTATTTTTATCTCCTGAAAACCTGCCTGAGAAAAAAGCTCTTTCAGTTTTCCTCGGGTGAATGACTTCTCATAACCGAAAGGCATAAATCTTTTCTTTAAAATTTTAATATGTACAAATTCTAAGATAGTTTTCAAAATTGGCAGTTCAGGAATGTTACCATACGATTGCCTGTAAGTTAAAGTGCTTAAAGAAATAAAAGGAACAGTCGCAAGGATATGTCCGCCTTTTCTGAGAACCCTAGAAAGTTCCCTTATTGCCCCCGCAGTATCCTTAAAGTGTTCCAGAACTCCTCCTCCATAAATTAAGTCTAAAGAGTCCGCCTTAAAAGGCATTTTAAGAATATCCCCACAAACAAAAAATCCTTCGGATTTTTCCTTAGCATATAAGCTTTTAGCTAATTTTAATCCTTCCAATGAAAGGTCAATTCCTACCACCTGACAGCCTTTTTTGGCCATCTCCAAGCCCACAATTGCCGGACCGCAACCAATTTCACAATAAACTGAACCCGGTTTAATTGTCAAAAACTTATTAATCGGCTTTAGGATATCAGCAAGGTAGTCTCGTCGGTACTCAAGTAAATACGGAGAAATGTCTCCCTTTATCCATTCTAAATAGTTTTTATCCCACTGTTTCTTAGTAACCTCAATGTCTGATGAAAAATGGGAAAGCATCATTGGTATATCATCTGCCACTGGAAATGATTGGTGACAAGATCGGCAGTAAAAACCACCATCCCTTGGCTCTACACCCGACTGGCAATCAGGACAGACTAAGATTTGAAGTAAATCATCTGTAGACATTTTTAATTCTACCTCCAAAAGCATATCTTAAACCGTCGAAACTTCCTCTTAGATGAGGCCTCAAAAACCGCCAACCTGCACCAAAACGAATAATCTTATAGACAAAATAAAAAGTAAAAAGAGGGAAAAAGAAAAGCATAAAGATGATAAAATTGAGTCTTGGCACGTGAATCTTCATGAAAATCACACGATTACGGGCAAAATAGTAAGCCCGCATGGGCAAATTGTAGCCTAAAGCCCGCACGGTCTTTATATTTTCATCCATTTCCAAACAATGCCAGAGTTTGGCTTCGGGACAAAAAACGACCTTAAATCCGGCTTCTCTTGTCCGAAAACCGAAATCTGTATCTCCGTAAGTCATAAACAAATCCTCATTATGCCCTCCAATCCTCTCTATGACTTCCCTTTTTACAAGATAAGCCGTGGGAGCAAACTCGGTTTCCCTGATCTGGTCCAATTGTCCCTCATCCTTCTCATTACATCCAATGTTCTTAGTTTGGCTCGTTAAGAGATTTACCTTTGCCCCTGCATACCAGATAACATCTGGAGGATTCAGATAGTACATCTTGGGAGTAACAACTCCAATTTTAACGTCACTCTCGGCAACTCTGACCATTTCCAAAAGCAATCTCTCATCAACAGTTGTATCGGAATCGAGATAAAAGATATAATCCCCTGAAGCTTCTTTTTGCCCTAAATTTTTGCCGCCATTGAGTCCCAGGTTTTCTTCAGCCGCCACTACCCTAACCATAGGAAACTTTTCCATTACTGCTTGGACTGTTCCATCACTTGAAGCATTGTCTACCAAAATCACCTCAAAATTGGCATAATTCATCCTAAGAACCGAATTAAGACAGTCTATGACAACATCCCTGCGATTTCTGGTGGTAATAACAACTGAAACCAGCTTTATACCCATTTCTCCAACCATTGTTCAAAAACCAAAAGTGTCCAAACCTGACGTAGATTACTTCCGGTTAAGACCTTTTCTACTTTCTCAGGATTTAAAATTCCTTCCTTTTTGATCTTCTCAGGAGAAAGGCTTTCAAACACAAGAGACCTCATCTCCTTTTTAAGCCACTTCTCTAAAGGGATACCAAGCCCCATCTTCGGTCTGAAGACAACGTCCTCCGGTAAAAACTCCACAGCAATCTCTTTCAAGAGAGACTTTGTCCCACCACCCTCTAATTTTAGCCGTGATGGAATTCTAGCACAAAACTCGACCAATTCCCTATCTAAAAAAGGGCAGCGGACTTCCAAAGATGCCGCCATACTGGCCCTATCGGTTTTAACCAGATACAAATCGGAAAGGGTCAACTTGATATCCAGGGAAAATGCCTCATCAAGGAAATCTTTGCCGTTAAAAGTCTCATGATACCCTTTGACATCCTCAAATAACTCAAAATTTTTTCCCATCAAACTCTCTACTTCCCGTGGAGAAAACTGGCTAATCCAGAGCTGGTTACGCAGGTGCAAAGGATACCGAGAATAGCGCAAGAAAGTTCCTGCTTTACCCGGAAAAAGATTAGCCAAAAGATGTATGGGAAGCCAGTTCGCATGGAACTTTTCTAAAAACCGGTGAGCTAAATATTTCGGATAACCAGCGAAATCTTCATCCCCTCCGTCGCCGGAAAGAGCCACCTTAACACCTCCCCGGGTAAAAGAAGAAAGTAAAAAAGTGGGCAGAATTGAGGGATCGGCCATCGGCTCATCTAAAAACCGGGCTATCTTCGAAACCTGCTCCAAGATTTCTCTCTGAGAAAATATCTTAAGGTGGTGTTCAACCCCAAGGTGTTTAGCTACCTTTTTAGCGTAAAAAGATTCGTCAAAATCCTTTTCCTCAAAACCGATGCTGAAAGCTCGAACTTGTGAAGGCGAAACAATCCTTGCCATTAAAGCTGCCACTATTCCCGAGTCAACCCCTCCACTTAAAAAAACTCCAAGAGGAACATCAGAAATCAACCTTTCCTCAGTAGCTTTCTTTAAGAGTGTAACTGCTTCCTTCTTTATTTCATCCCTGCTCCAGTCTTCGATTTTTGAAGAATAGTTAATGTCCCAGTACTTTCCTTCTTTTACTCTGCCGTCATCTCCCACTACCATAAAATGACCAGGCAAAAGTTTTTTTATTCCTTTAAAAATTGTTGCCGGGGCAGGAATAAAGCCGTACAGAAAATATTTCGCCAAAGATTCGGAGTTAATCTCTCTCTCAAATCCGGGATAAGTTAGAAGCGCCTTTATCTCTGAGGCAAAGATAAAAGCATTGTCAAAAATCGCCCAGTGAAGCGGTTTTTTGCCTAGAGGATCGCGAGCTAAAAATAAACATCGCCTTTTCTCATCCCAGATTGCAAACGCAAACATCCCATCCAACTTTTCTAAGCATCCCTCTCCTTCTTCCTCATACAAATGCAAGATTACTTCGGTATCACTTCTGGTGTAAAATTTATGGCCATTTCCTTCCAAATCCTTCCTCAATTCTAAAAAATTATAGATTTCCCCATTCAAGACAATCCACAAATTCTTGCCTTCATTATGAATCGGCTGATGACCAGTGGCTAAATCTATAATGCTCAGGCGTTGATTCCCCAAACCTGCATTTTCCTTAAGATAAAAACCACAATCATCCGGCCCACGATGAACCATGGTCTGATTCATTGCTCTTAAGACGCCTTCATCAACAGCCTTTTTTGAATCAAACTCTAAAATTCCGCAAATGCCACACATTATCTTCTCCTTCTAATGAGCTGTCCCCGGCACAAAGGAGAGAATATTCTGCTCATTTTTTGAGTAATATTTATTCTTTGACGAATCGGAAAATACCATATTTAAAATATTTCAGATCAATCTTTAAATCTTCAATTAATGACATTATTTGATTATGTGAATAAAAACCTATTATCGAAGGTGTAAAATGATCAAACCAATTATGAGCTAATAGGTCTAAATTAGGTTTTCTTTTTTGGGTCTTATGGGTTGGATAAAGCTTATTCATGTTTTGAATATACTTGAATCTTTTCAGAATAAAAAAAGGTAATTTAAACAAAATGTATGCAGGAATTGCGCATATACGGCTAATAAACAACACAATTGGAAGGGGCAACCTTAAGGTAAAAAACCTCATAAAATTTATAAAATTAACAAGAAATTTGCCTAATAGATCATTTGGCTCAGTGTATACAGTTCCTACAAAATAACCATCCTTTTTTACCTTCTTAAATACCTGCTCTATTCCATTTTTAGGTTGAGTTAAATGCTGAATCAAGCCAATCATACACGCGAAATCTAGGCTTTCGTCCTTCACAAAATCCGTATATAGATCTGCTTCAACAATCAATACATTATCGAAGAATTTACATCTTTCATATGCCGCATCAACTGCAAAAGAAATGTCACTACCTATCATAAATCCACTTTGTCCAATTGCTTTTGCTGCATTAAATAAATCTCTACCCATACCAACAGCTGGATCCCATCCGATTTTACTCTTGAAAAAATTTAAATCTTCCCCCATTATTTCAAAAAAGTGGTTTTCAGCAAAAGCAGGGAGCCTTTTCCATATTTGCCACTCATAACCAAATTGTTTTTGGGTCCTTAGTTTAATTGCTTCTATCTTTTTTCTACTTCTTTTAGCGTTGATAGAACTCAGTTTTGCATTATAGAAATCATATAAATCTCCATTATTTCTTATTTGATCAAAATAATAAATCAAACATTGCTTTAATAATTCACCTTTCAGCAATCTTGGAATAAAATTAATAATTGGAAATTTCGCCCCACAATTCTTACATTTCAAGATTCCATACTTAATGTTTTTACCTTGCCCCTTAGAGCAAATAATTTCAAAACCACCTCCACAATCTATGCAATGTATTTTCCCTAAATGTTTTCTATACATATTTTTGTCTTTCTTTTTGGTGGATTATACCACTACCACCGGGAAACTACCAAATTGTTCCTTAATAATTTCTGCCATCTTTTTCGCCCGGTTGTGTCCCCGGGTCAACACTGAAATGCCAACCAAATCCGGCCCGAAATTCGAAACCGCTTCCAGAAAATCTTCTTCAGTAGCATCTTTTAATGTGCCATCGAAAATGGAGACAGTATAGTCTTCTCGCTCAAGACAAGAAACTAAATACCCCAGGCCCAATGGAGGATGCACCACATGGCTGTCATAGTTCGGCTCTATCAATAATACTTTCACGGGCTTTCAATCCGATAAACCTTGTAGAGCTTGTTTTCATACATCTTACGGAATAGAGGACTAATATCCAACTGTCTCAATGTGTCCCCGGGAAAATTGTTATCCAGAATCACATAGCGATTCTTAAACCGCGTGTCTTTTACGCGGGCTTCTCTCCCAATGTCAAAAATGTACTTAACAAAATCATCATAATCTTTTACCGTAACTCCAGCGAGATGTGTCTTAGCCCACCCCGGAATAGTGTCTTCTTTATCACTATCAAAATGTTTTACAGTAATGCCCTCTATCTCATAATCTCTGGACGACAAAATACGCTGTAGCAATCCGTGCTCATAGACACCCTGTGAAGGCGTCTTAGAAACTATCCAGTAATACATATCGGTGATCCCATTTCTGACAAAATATTTGATAACATCAACCAGATACTTGTTATACGTTACCTTAATACCATTTTCATCAAAGGCGTACAGATTAGACCGATCCATTATTCTTCTTTCTTCGAAATAAAAGGGTGGGTATTCAAAGGGCAAAAACCATTTCGCATCATAAGCACGACTTATAAACAAACTTATTAAGAAAGCAATGCCGATTAAACCATAAAGGAAATACTTTCTTTTTCTCAGTAAAGTCAGTCTCAAAAACCCAAAAACTAAGCACCCAAAAACTAAAGTATATAAGAGCAAAACCAAAAAGTAAATTCGGGATGTTCCCAGTTTTATCGGATAACCCAATAATTCTATTCGGTTTCTATCCCCGGAATGATAACAGTACCAGAGGAAAGGAAGAAAAAAGAGGGTGAGGACAAAGAGAGAACGATACTTGAGGAAAACCTTCAGAGGTATGTTATTCAGCCGTCTATTGAGAAGAAATAGGGTGAGGAAGCTGAGCACCAGGCCTAAGGACATAATATTGAATTTTGTAATGGGGGCCATAGAATATCGGGGGAAGATGTCCAAGGCAAGATAGCTGGTGTAATTCAGGATAAGATATGCCAAAAAAAGCACAGCCAGCTTTCCGGTATTGATCCAAGAGGTTCTTCTTGAGAGCAATACAGCAAGAATCATTCCACTTGTGGGGAGAAGAAACAAAGTAAGATTAAAATAGCTTTGAACCAGCATGCTGCTAAACAGGGTAATTATCAAGGTAATCAATATGGTCTGCTTAAAATCTACTATCCCTTCTCGCAGTAAATGACTGAAAATAAATATTATGCATGTGTAGAGATACGCTGCCCCAAAACTCCCGTAGTATCCTTGCAAATACGCTTGAAGAATCGCATCGTTATTAAAGTAGTCTCGGAAGATACAGAAGCGAAGGAAGATTACAACCAGTGCGCTAATAAAGAAAATCGCTGTTAGTTCTTCATATGTTCCATTCCTCTTGTCAAAAAAGAGATTACGAAAGGTGAAAACCACATTCAGTATTATAAAATAAAATAGTATTGTTATGACGATATTGTAAGCGGCAACTACATTGCCCATTCCGGATAGAAAAGTTAGGCTCAAGGTTGACATGGTAACAAGATAGTACTTTCCAAAAGTAATGCCTCCCAACCAAGAGGGATTATAGTCGCCATGATACATGTTTTTTATCATACTAATATAGGCATCGATATCCATAAAACCATACTGAGTATCAAGATTTCTTATCAGCAGAGTAAATCCGGGAACAAGAGATAGAATCCCAAAGGACAAAAGAAGAAACAACAGATACTTTGACAGAGCAGTTCTGTCAAAAAGAAAAATCTGTTGAAAGAATAATCTGACCACTTCGGCGCTCACTCTTCTAAAAAGTTTGTAGCAGAGCAAGGCGAATCCTGTGAGAAGAAAGACGGGAATGAATACCCGAAAGAGGGTATACCGCTGAGGTCCTTCGCTATAATGAAATCTGTCGAAAAGCCCTTGGTTTTCAACAAGAAGCAATTGAATGGCCATATAAAGCCGAAAGAGAAAGTAGAAAAGGAAGAGAAAACAATTCAAAAGGATAGTTAATTTAAAGTGATAATCGGTCAAGCTAAATCTTGAGTTGCTATCCTGCATGTTCATATTTTCTATAACCTCTGCCTTTTCTCTTTTATTGTTAATAGTGTCAAGAAACCGGATAAAATTTTCCTAAACTCTGGGAAAGAACTCAAGCTTTTTCTTAGAAACCTAAAAAAGATTTTTGGTCTCATACAGTACCTATAAAATGCAATCTTTTGAAGTTCTCTTAATTCCTCCTCCGTACGCCCACCAGTAACATATGGTAATCGTTCTTCTTTCCAACCGCCCCAGGTGTTATATTCATCCCAATTTTTACTCTTTAAATCTCCACTATTTTTTACTAAAGAATATAAATGAGTTCCAGGGTATGGTACAGTAAGAGTAAATTGAGCCCAATCTGCATCGAGTTTCTTGGCAAACTCTATCGTTTGGTGACTTTCTTCTCTGGTCTCTGTAGGTAAACCAAGCATAAAAAAAGACCTTATAGAAATCCTATGCTTCTTAGTGAGTTTAAAAATCCTTTCAACTTGTTCTAATCTTATGCCTTTCTGAATTATATCCAATAATCTCTGTACGCCGCTTTCTACTCCATAACTTATTTGCCAGCAACCTGCTTCCTTCATCTTTTTTAATATATCCTCATCTATGGTGTCTATTCTACTTTCGCATGTCCATTTAATCTTTTTATTAATTTTGTTACTTATAATTGCATCGCACAAGCTAATAAGAAATCTCTTATTTAGAGAAATCGTATCTGCTTCCAAATTAACCTGCGAAGCTTGATATTTATCTACAAGCAGTTTTAACTCTTCTATAATGCGCTCTATGGAATGATGCCTGAAAGTACTTCCAAAAATTCTAAAACAAAAAGCACATTTAAAAGGGCAGCCTCTGGCAACAATTACTGTAGGACAATACCTTCCTCCACTTGTGCGAGAAGTAGTAAGACTATACTTATTTACCGGTAATAAATGTCTTGCTGGAATAGGAAAACTGTCTAATTCTTTTTCGTATGGTCTTGGAGCATTTATCACAATTTTGTCATCTTGACGAAAGGCTATTCCTTTTATTTTAGTAAAATCTCCATTGTTTTCTAAGGTTTTTACAATTTCATACATCGTGTATTCACCCTCTCCTATGCAAATGATATCTAAGTCCCTTATTTCCTCTAATGTCTCTTTTGGGAGTGCTGTGGGATGAGGACCACCACAAACAGCAACAGTGTGTGGGGAGACCTTTTTTACTATCCTAAGTGTATTCAAAGCTGCAGAATAGGCAGTAGTAAGCATGGTAATGCCAATGATATCAAAGCAGTCATCCTTAAGAAATTGTTCCATATCTTTTAAGCTCATCCCCAGGACTGCAGCATCCAATATTTTAACATTGTATTGTTTTTTCTCTAAGAAAGAGGCTATATAAGCAAGACCCATCGGTTCTGAAATAGCACCAAACTTCTTCATCTTAGAGCCATATCTCTCTTCCAATGATAATGGAGGATTAACCAATAGTATCTTCATAATTTTTTATTCCCCAATCAAACCTTTCTATATAACCCCAAAAAATATATGGGTATAAACTTGAACAATTTAGACTGCCTCAGGCAAATAAATCTATTTTCAATTTTCTCAGTAATGCTATTCAATGAAGTCTTATGGTAATCTCCCTTGAACCCAGCAAAAGCTCGCCCTGCTTTGTAAAAAAGATTCTCTGTTGGTCCTGAAAATAACAGATAGGCATTTTTCTTGCAGACTCTATGGATTTCGGAGATCACTCTATCCAAATCTTCTATATGCTCAAGCACTTCCAAAGCGTAAATCAAATCAATTGATTCCGATGGCAAAGGAATACTGCTATTTAAATAATTGACAACTTCAACATTTTTTAATCCATACTCTTTTTTTGTTTTCTTGACTAAGATAGGATTAATATCAAGAGCGTATGTTATCTTTGATCTCGGAGCACAAGAGGGTAATATAACACCGCTGCCAGAACCAAAATCTAATATCTTCTCGCATTGTATGTCTTTTGTCATGGCAAGTGACCTTCTGATTCGTTGCCAGACAAACCAGCGAATTAAACAGTTGGGATGGCAAAAAGAAGGAGCAGCACTTTCTGAGATCTGCTCAGAAGAAATCCCCGACAAATTGTCACGCAAAAAATTAACAAATTTATTCTCTTCTGGTTTTAGCATAAACTACGACTTTCTGTTGATTTTTTGCTTCCTCACATAATATAAGATTTTTTCCTGATTTAACCTGATTCTATCATTCATATCGGCCAATATCCCGATAACAAAAAATACTATGGAAACAAATAAAAAGATACCACCAATAAACCCAGACCAGATATGTGGAGTAAAGCTTCCCCTTGTTAAATAGGTAAATAGAAGAATGGACTCAAAAAAGAGGGCGATCAAGAAAAAGAAGTCACCAATCCCAGCAAAAAATGATAACGGTTTATAATCCCGGTAGGTTCTAAGAATTATTCTTGCACTACGAAGTCCATAAGTAAAAATATTTGGCGCAATTCTTGAGCGCCTATCAGCAGAATATTTTACCTTAATCGGGACTTCTTTAATCTTCAATCTCTTGAAGGCTAAATTCAAAAAAGCTTCCTGGGTATATGTGAACTCTCCTTGTAGATTTAAAGAAAGTAAAGCCTCTTTTGAATATGCTCTGAACCCACAGGACACGTCGTAAAATTTCCTGGCAACAAGTTTGTTTATCAAATGGGTCATCATTTTATTACCCCAAAATTTGATTAAAGGCATTTTGGGATAATAACTCTTATTAATAAATCTTGATCCAGTCACGAAATCAGCTTCGCTATTCTGAATTGGCTCAAGAAGTCTTACAACATCTTCTGATGCGAATTGTCCGTCTCCGTCAATATTAACCATAATATCAAAATCATTCTCAATCGCATATTGGAGACCTTTATCAAATGTCACCCCTAAGCCCATATTATACACATTTTGAACTAATTCAACTCCAAAAGCTCTTGCAATATTAGCTGTACCATCTGTACTACCATCATCCACAACGAGTATCTTTACCTCTGAGATTCCCTTTATACTCTTGGGGATCTTCCTAATTACATCTCCTAAATTTTTCTCTTCATTTAAACATGGAATGATAATCAATAATCTCATCTCTGTTCTCCTTTTATCAACTCTTAAGATATCTCTTTGTAAGGTGCTGATGTCCAAGCATCAAGGTCATATAAAAATAAAGTATAGGATTGTATCTATTAACTTCAATTATAATAACTTGCCCCCCTCTTTTGTCACTCTTTTAATCTCAGCAAGAGCTTTTTCTGGATTATTAATATGATGAAGCATATCTTTCTCAAAAAATGAACTCTCTTGCGGCAATCCGCAGGGTATCATGTCTGCTTCGCTACACTTCGCAGATAACAAGGAACTTTCTGTATAGTAGCCCTGTGGCAAGCCACAGGGAATTCTCAAGTTAAATCGAAACATTTGTCTTTGAACGGGAGATTGCAACTATCAACTATCTCAAATTTTAGATTGTCATTCTCTAGTTTATGCCAATTCTTGTGAGAAGCAATGTCAATCCCGATACCTTTTGCTCCTAAATTTGCAAAAATCAAGGCATCTCCGCCATCCCCACATCCTATATTTAACACCTTTTGACCCCTAGCAACTGCAATATCTATCTTGCTGAAAATCCCTTGTCTCCAATCAGTCCCTGGATCAAGTAGTTTCATATCCAATTTTTCTAAAAGCCTCATCATATATTTTGTCCCAACTTAAATTTGAAGTAAACTCTATAGCATTCTTTCTGCACTCGCTATAAAACTTATCATCAGTAAGCAATTTTACAACTGCATCTATCAATTCTTCCTTATCATAATTAATGACAATGCCCATTTTTTTTCTTTCTACTTCCTCTGCAATCCAAGGAACTTTTGTTATTATAACTGGCAAACCACATGCTAAATATTCTTTTGGTTTCGTTGGATCAGCATAATAAGTAATACTATTGGGAGCATCCAAATAAGTCGCTAATGCAACTCCACAGGTAGGAAGATATTGAAGTAATCTCTCATGCGACATAGCTCCCAAGAACCTTATATGTCTTTCTAATTTCTTTCCCTTAGCCAAATCTTTTAATCTATCTTCATAAGGACCTGTTCCAATAATTTCCAACATAACATCTGAATATTTTTTAATAACCTCTTCTAAAAATTCTATCGCTAACTGCACTCCCTTGGATTTATCTAAATGACTAACAAAAACAAGGATTTTTCGTCTATTCTTGAAATTATCAATGTTAGGAATCTTATCCAACTCTATCCCCACAGATACTACCAAATTTTTATCTGACCTAACTCCTTGCCTCTCTCTAATATTTGCAATCCTTTCGGAAATATTCCATATATAATCACAATTTTTAACACAATATTTATCTACTGCATGATATAAATAATTCATTATCTTATTTTGAAATCTTCGGGGTGTATAATCAATTACATAATATATAACTTTTCTTACATAACCTAATTTTTTTAAGATGATTCCGCATATTGCATTAAGGTTATCTATGCCAATAAATAAATTTACATTTTTCACTTTTCTTATCGTTATCCATAGGTTATAAGTTATGTCTAATAAATAACTTGGAAGAATTTTTCTTTGTAATATCTTTTGCTTTTTTAATCTTCCCTTTTTATATAATTTGAAATAAGAATTTTTAATTGAACAATTTATTAAAGGATGTGTAATGAAAGAAAATTCAGCTTTCTTTTTTTTTAGATGATTTTCTAAAGCCTGAACTGGTCCGTAAATTTCTGTAATATGACCTGTAACAATTAACTTATTTTCATTATATCTCTTAAACTTTAATTTATTTTTTACAAAAGAAAGCCCCACTAAAAATCTTAAAAAATACATCCCTGAAGTCAACATCGGATGCCTTAATAGCTTTTTCCATTTCCTGTCTTCAATAAAAACACCAAATAAACGGTACCACATACCCAATTGCTTTTTTATCATCTCATCGCTTTTTCCCCATTTCTCTATATACTTATCGAAACTTTTGGAATAGTAACTTTTTTTTCTTAAATATCTCTTAAGATTAAGCTCTTCTTCATTATGATAAATAGACGAGTTTATTATATTTACTTTGCCAACTTTTTTAGTCCTTCGATCAAAATCCCAATCTTCAGGACCGGTTAGAGTTTCATCAAACCCACCTATCTCTAAAAATTTATCCTTCCTAACAAATCTTACACAATCAATGCAGGTAGCGTTATAGAAACTTCTCTCAAAATCTCTTACCCGAACCCAAAATCCTTCACCAATAATTCTCTCTGGGATATATAAAGCAATATTATCCTCATTCTCGCATTTATTAACACACTCTTTAATAACATTTTCAGACAGAACCATATCTGCATCCAGATACAAAATATATTTTCCGTTAGCTGCTTTTACTCCAAAATTTCTCTGGGCAGACCGTTCAGGTCCATAGTTATATACTTTATCAGTGTATTTCCGGGCAATTTCTTTGGTTCGGTCAATGGAATCATTGTCTACTACAATTATTTCTATCTTGCCACACGGATAACTCTGTTGTTTAACAGAGCCAAGACAACTTTCTATATTTTCCTCTTCGTTTTTAGTTGTTACTATAACTGAGATATCTACCACACTCATAGCTTGAAATTACAGTCTAAAGTCAAAAAACTGAATTCTCCCATGTGGACAACGAACCCCTTAGGAAAATGATATCCATTTTAACTGTGGTTTGCATTTTCCTTAAGAATATCTTCCAAAGACGTAGTTAAAAGCTTCCAGAAAGGTAAATATCTTATTCTTGTTGAACCTATTTTTTTAGCAGCTTCAAAATCTATGTTGATTATCCACACCTGAGATGGGTGATATCTTTCTATAAAGCTCCTTATTGAACGTCCTATAACAGGTTTTCTTATATTTTTACACTTTACTTCTATTGGCAAAATCTCTTTCCCAAACTCAATTATAAAATCAATTTCAGCTCTATCTTTAGTTCGCCAAAAATGAAGTGAAGCAGGCTGAAAACATAATTTTTCTCTCAAAATATTAAAAATGAAATTTTGAAAAAGAAAACCGCTTTCTTTTATGTCAGAAACATTCCCAAATACTCCTAAGGTGTAATTTCTTAATCCTAAATCGCAAAAATACATTATTGGGGATTTAGAAATTTCTTTTCTTATGTTCTTAGAATAAGGAGTTAATTTTCTAGTTATAAAGGTCTTTTCTAAATACCATAAGTAATTTTTAACTGTCTGAAAAGAGACCCCTAATGTAGAAGCGAGTTCAGAATAGCTTATTAAATTACCTATCTGAGAAGCCAAAATTTTAACCGAAGAACTAAAAGCCTCTGTGTTTCTTACTTTTAATAAATAAGAAATGTCTTTTTCTAAGTAACTGTGAAAAATCTCATCTATTATTTTTGTCTTTTCACTTAATTTTTCTTCTAAGATAACTCGAGGATAACCACCAAAATTTAAATATTCCCTGAGAAACCCAAAAGTCTTTTCTTTTTCAAGCTGAAAAAAATTAGTTAATTTCTCCTTGTATCGGTAATTTGTTTTAAAATTGACAAATTCATCAAATGAAATTGTGTTCAGCTCAAAAATTCTTTTTCTGCCAACCAACGATTCATGAATTTTTTCCTTTAACTCCATACTACCTGAACCAGAGACAATGAATTTATAAGCTAAATTCATGTCATAAATTCCTTTAAGAAAAAGACCTGCGTCTTCCTTTCTCTGAATTTCATCAATAAAAACATATCCTTTTACCTTACCAAGCTCTAACTCAATCTTTTTCACCAGGGCATCTTGAGAAACAAAAAATTTCTTATCAGCCTCAAAATCAAGACTTAGAAATGTGGTCTTTTCTCCTTTTTTCTCTAAGCATTCTTTAAGTAGAAGCATTAAGAATGTTTTTCCAGATTGTCTGGGACCAATAATGAGGGAGATTTCCTTTTTATTTAGATGGTCTTTGAGTTCTTTTAAAATTTTTCTTTCAATTACAGCCATAGCTTTATTATAGCCCGAGAATTTCAAGTGTCAAGCTTAATTTTTCTCGTCTTGGTTCTTCACTACAAATTGGATAAGTGTATCTATTATGGTCTAAAGTCAAAAAGGTGGCCGACAACTTTTGCTCCAGCACGGAAAAAGTATTTTATATCATCTAAATCTCTAACAGAAGCAAACCTTCTCCAAATAAATTCAGGATTAAAGGCAACTCCATATATACCCTGGACTAACTTTAATATCTCTTCATCACTCATTGGCGCCTTCATCACCGGGTTTTCCATATCATAGTAATCCCAATCAAGAGTTCTAAGTAAGTTCTCCTCTTTACATTCTTCAAATAATGGTGTTCCGGGATAAGGAATAACTATTGTAGCCTGGACAGTATAGGCATAACCTTTCCTTAGAAGATATCTCCCCAACTCAAGAGTCTTGCGTGCTTCTTCATAACTTTCCCATGGATAACCGAACATTATCGTGATATGAGGGAAAAGCCCAGCCTTATGGGCAAGTTTACAAGAGCTAATAATCTCCTCAACTTTTAACTTTTTATCTATCCTATCAAGTGTTTTTTGATTTGCCGATTCCAGACCAAAAAGAAGGAGTCTGAAACCTGCTCTCTTCATCAACATGTAATCTTCAAGGGAACAGGCACCAAAACGCATATTGCAATCTACGAAAATCCTCCTATTATAACCTCTTCCAATCATTCCTTTACAGAACTCTCTTAACCAATCACCCTTTGGAAACGTTCCTGTGTCATCCATTATCTCCTTCACATTATATTTTTCAATAAGCATACCTATCTCATTCAGAACATTCTCTGGAGTTCTCACACGAAAATTTGAAAATAGTGTAGTCCATGAACAAAAACTACACCGATGGTGCCAGCAATCCCGACCTGACATGATATAAGTTCCAGGGAGGCATTTGTAATTACCATTGTTTGTGCTGTAGAGTTTCCATCCTGTCAGGTTTCTATCAATAAAAGGCAGGGAATCTAAATCGTGCTCCAATTTGAAATGTCCTGTATTCTTGACCTGTCCGTTCTGACGATACCATATGCCAGGCTCTAATTCAGCTGAGAGTTGAGAGTTGAGAGTTGAAAGTTGCTTTGATTCCCTTTGCTTTCTGAGAAAATTGCATAAGTTCAGAAGTAAAAAATCGTAGTCGCCGCCAGTGAGAACAAAATCCACTTTGCTATTTTCAAAAGATTCCTGCGGAAGAGCTGTTACATGGTCGCCCAACAAGACAGTAGTCAGTGGCCAGTTATCAGCAGCCAGGGATTTCAAATCACTGATAATCTTCCAGTGTTGCTTGATTACAGGAGTTTTAGTTTCCATTGCAATCAAATCAGGCTTCTCTTCCTTGACAAAATCTAAGAATTGCTTATAGGTCCAGCCTTCAGCAATACAATCGTTCCAGACAATCTCATAACCATTCTGTTTGAGTAATGTTGCCGCAGAAGCTGGAATCACAGGATAAATATAGGTAGGATTACGGAAATACTGAAACTGCCGATTCTGGCTTAAAAGAGGGGTCCCCTTCTTGCTTTCCAGCGGGGGATAGGAAATCATCACTTTCATTCTTCCTTAAGCCTCCCGGAAAGCAAACCCTTGATGAACCAAATTCCATAACAAAGATGTGTAAGAATCAAACCTGAGAAAATGTATAAGGGAGATTTATTCTTTAACCCTGTTAATAGAGCCATAGAGAGATAGACAAATATTGAAATAAGATAAACTTTATAAAATAGAGGATGAATAAGCCCAGTGAGCCAGCCGAAGAATAAACCAAAAACAAAAAAGGTGGGTAGGAAATAAGAAACTCTTAAAGAGGTCTGTGGAAATCTTTTAGCAAAATATCCCCGATGTAAAGCATAGCTACAAACCTGTTTCAGGTGAGGAATAAATAACTTCCGACGATGGTGATATATTAATACATCAGGGTCATAGACTATTCTCTTCCCCAGCTTTTTAGTAATTTCAAGGCAGAGAGCTGTATCCTCCCCAGGCCAGAACTTCGTTCTAAATCCACCTGCCTCTTTCAAAATAGATTTTCTGACAATGAAATTACAGGAAGGAAAATCATCAACAAAGCGCCTCTTCTGAGGAATATACCTGTATCTGTAAACTCCTCCTCCTAAAAGAGAAGAATAAATAGTTCCACTTGCTTTCTCTTTCAACCAATCATTTTCTGGAGTAACTGCTGGTCCTCCCACAGCACCAATTTCTTCATCATTAAAGTTTCTAACTGCATTCCTGAGCCAGTCTTTTGAAGGGAACGCATCATCGTCCAGGAAAGCAACTATTTCCCCGGTTGTCTCCTCAATCCCAATATTTCTTTTCTCTGAAGGACCTTTTGCCCCTGTGGGTACAACCCGGACATTATAAAGTGTCTCAATTGAAAAATCAGGCAATACAATAATCTCGCAATCAGGATAGTCAAGTTCAAGGCAGTGCTTAATACATTCATCCAGATTCCGATTAAACTCTTTAACCGGAATAACAACTGATATTTTTGGACTACTATCCCCTATCATAATACTTTAAAATGCGCAAACGATAAAATATCGCAAGTGTATCAATTGCAGTATGGTAAACATCCCTGAGTCCTATACGTCCCCAGGAACGACGATTGAAATTCAAAACTACAGGAGCAGAAACTATCTTGTAACCGAGGTGATGAAGATTTACTAATATCTCCAGGTCAAAAGCGTATTTTTTTATTAAAATCCTGGAAATTGCCTTTTTTAAAGGTTCGTATTTAAAAATCTTGAGTCCAGTCTGAGTATCTCTTACTGGCAGGTCAAACAATGTTCTGATTACCACATAATAGATATTGCTTATGAGCTTCCTGTGCCAGGGATAATTAACTTCAGATTGCGGATGTCTTTTTGAACCAATTACCGCATCAGCATCATATATTTTCATATAATCAAAAAGTATCTGAATCTGACCAGGGTGTAAATCCATGTCAGCATCAAGAAAAACAATCAAATCCCCACTTGCATATTTAAATCCCTGGAGTAAAGCAAATCCTTTACCAACATTATCATTGTACTGAACAACTTTTACTTTATCACTTGAAGAAGCAGCTCTCATAATCTCTTCATAAGTCCTGTCTTTACTGCCATCATCTACTACAATCACTTCATACTCACAGCCAAATTTATCTACTGTTCTCAATGTCTCCTGGATGCTGGAATGAATATGAACATCCTCATTATAAGCGGGTATTATGAGGGAAACTTTACCATTAAAGTTTCGCATGATTTTATCCTGACACCTGCAAAATTCTCATCTCATTAAGCATCTACCATTTTATCTCTCAGCCAACATTTTTTTCTGTGTTTCGTAAATCTGGGTGAGCGTATCTTCCACATTATACCTGAAATCCCAGCCAGGATAATCTCTCCTGAACTTCGATATATCACTTATCCACCAGATATGGTCTCCGATTCTACTTTCAGGTTTACACTCAACGTCGAGTTTCTTCCCCGAAATCTTCTGGCAGAGTTCTATAGCTTCCAGAATAGAAATATTTGCAAATCTTGAGCCGCCAATATTATAAACTTCACCACTTCCCGGATTGTGATAAAAATGGTAAAAGGCAGTAATCAGATCATAGGAATGGATATTGTCTCGCACCTGTTTCCCTTTATACCCATAGATAGCATAGCTCTTCCCTGTTATACAGCACTTCATAAGGTAAGAAAGAAATCCATGAAGACGGGTTCCGGAATGAAAAGGCCCTGTCAGACAGCCTCCTCTGAAAGAAACCGTCTTCAGATTAAAATATCTGCCATATTCCTGAACAAGAATATCAGCAGAAGCTTTTGAAGCGCCAAAAAGGCTGTGTTTACAGAAATCTATACTCATACTCTCGTCAATACCCTTATAATATCTGTGGTTTTCTGGTAACTCATACCGCATCTCTTGTTCAATTAACGGCAGGTAATTCGGGCGGTCTCCATAGACTTTATTAGTAGATGTGAAGATGAAAACTGCTTCCGGGCAATACCTCCTGAAGTTTTCAAGTAAGATCAAAGTCCCGTTAGCATTTACCGTGAAATCAGTTATAGGGTCTTGAGAGGCCCAGTCATGGGAAGGTTGAGCAGCAGTGTGAATAATCAAACCAAATTTATTTTCTTTGAATAAATCTCTAATTTTTTCGCTATCCCTTATATCAATATCAAAATGGCGATAGTTCTTGTACTTATTCAGGAGAAGTTTTTTGTTCCATTCAGTAGAGGCATCTTCCCCGAAAAAGACCTTACGCATATCATTGTCTATGCCGAAAACATCAAAATCTTTTTCACAGAAGAACCTCACTGCCTCTGAACCTATTAGACCCGCTGAACCTGTAATTAAGACTTTTTTCATCCCTTTCTTCCCAAAAAAACTATCAATTGTATACTATATTTGCTACCGTATGTCAAAAGCTTTTGCCTTATATGTCAGGAAGAGGAGAAAAGCGAAGATGATAAATCCTGAAAAACCAAGAATGAAGACAACCTGCAAGAGGCTTGTGTGGAAAATAGATAGCAGAATAATCTGAAGGCAAGCTCCACCAATAAGAAAGTAGAGAAATTTTGTCTCATGGCGGGCGAGGTTATAATAAATAAGAATACTGGTTAAGGCAAAAGGGCTCATCGCTACTCCAAATAGCCTCAGGAGAGGAATAATGGTTGAGAAAGTAAGGGGAGTGAGGTCTTTCTCCTTCATCAGGACAATAAGAATAAACTTAGGGAAGAAGAGACAAATGAGGATACCAAAGATTAAAAGAAGAAGACTAAAAAGCAAGGTTTTATTCAGTAGAAAACGCGATTTATCGCTATATCCAGAAACTTTTGGAAACATTGCCCCTGCTAAAGCCATAGGAGGAAACAGAAAAGCTTTTCCAACAATAGCCGCTGTGGAGTAATAGCCTGCTTTTAAAGGAGAGAAGAAATGTTTCACAAGTGGAACATCAATATAAGTGAGTAGGTTGAAGGACGCAAGAGCAAGCAAGGTTGGGATAAAGAATTTATATATTTTCCCGGTTTCCACATTATTATCAATTTGCTCTCTCTTGAATAAGAGGAAAAGTGGAAGGAAAGCAACAAGAAAAACTATAACGCCAGCGAAGAAGGAAGCTGCTAATGCTCCATTAACCTTGAAACCGAGGTGGATGAGGAAAATACCAAAAGCCACTCTTAAAATAGCACCAAGAATAATACTGAGTCCAAGAAAAGTAAACCTTTGAAGACCCTGTAATGTTCCAAAAGCAGCGGGACATAAGAAAAAGACTAAGAGAACAAATCCAATAATGACTACCGGCGTTTGAGAGGGAATCTTCAGAAATGCGCTGAGCTGCCCACTGAGGAGAACAAAGATACCCAATCCAAGACTGCCGAAGAATAATAGTTTCTTAATTGAATGGAAGAAAAGGAAAGCTATTTTACCGTTCTGTCCTTTTGCTTTAAAGCTTGAAATATATTTTGTAATAACGGTTTGAATGCTCCCAGCAGGGACACCAACAACCATCAGAATAGCTAAGAGGGAGAATAAAATTCCATAATCTTCAGGGCCAAGAGCCCTTATCATATAGAAATGGAAGAAATAGTTGGCAATCCCAGTGATTACAGTAGCAGTAAGCAGGATAGAACCATGCCCTACCAGCCCATCAGATTCTTTTAACATGGTTATATATATTATACTCTGCATGAAAGAAAGTAAATTCTTTTTTTGACAATGGTTGCTAATCTGGTATAATTTTAGTGCAGTAGTTACTGTATTTGAGCGCCTGTAGCTCAGTTGGATAGAGCGTCGGGTTGCGGACTCGAAGGTCGCCCGTTCAAGTCGGGCCAGGCGTGCCACGTTATTTATGAGACGTCCTTGTGAGATACATTTGTCTTGATGGAGAATATGTTAATCCGGAAAGAATAAAATTCTTAAGAGCACTTCAGTATGGAGAGGGAGTTTTTGAAACAATCAGAGTAAAAGAAGGAATACCAGAATATCTCAAACTACACCTCAAAAGACTCGGTGAAGGAGCAAAATTCCTCAATACAGCAGTTCCAGATGCGGATTATGAATCTCTGATAAGAAAGCTTCTTAAAAAAACCCGGATAAACGGGAAACTTGCCAGAGCAAAAATAATCCTTTTTAATGGAGAATCTCCACATTTCTGCCTGACACTGGAGCCATATGCCCCACCTGACAGGGACAATTACGCAACCGGAGTAAAATTATCCACCGGAAAACATCCATACTGTGAGAGTGAAGTTGCGAAAATAAAGAGCATTTGCCGGCTTCCATACATGGAACTCAGAGATAAGGCAGTGAGAAAGGGATGTTTTGACTGCCTCCTCATTGGATGCGAAGGAAAAATTCTCGAATCCACAGTTGCTAATCTATTTATATGGGACGGCAAAAATTTCTTTATCCCGCCGATTACTTCCCACCGTCTTCATGGAATTATGGAAATAGTAGTTGTAAAAGAGCTTAAAAGAGATGGTTTCAGAGTACGTGAGAAAAGGATAAAACTGAAAGACCTGAGTTCAAAAAATGGGCTATTAATAACCAACTCCCTTATAGGAGTTATGCCTGTCAGAGCTGTTGGCAAAACCACTTTCAGGAACGTCACAGGGGAAACAATAATCAGAAAACTTATAAATAAATTTTCTCCCTACTTCCAAACTAAACCTCTGTAGGTTTCCTTTAAAACCTGAAACATTGTCTCTCCCTTATGAATGGTTTCATCATATTCTTCCTGCGGGTCTGAGTCATATACAATACCACCACCTAAGTTAAAATACAGACTGTTTCCCTTCTCAATAAATGTTCTGATTGCAATGCTCAGGTCAAAATCTCCGTTAAACCCGATATAGCCAATGCTTCCGCAATAAAACCCCCTTTTATTTTTCTCAATTTCCTCAATTACTTTCATTGCCTGGACTTTCGGGCAACCTGTAATTGACCCTCCTGGGAAACAACTGCGAATGAGTTCAAGAGAACTCACGCCTTTCCTTAAACAGGATGCAACAACTGCCAGCGAGTGAAAAACATTTGTATATTCCTCAATAACTTTTGGGGCTTGCACCCTGACTGTCCCGGGCCTAGCTGTCCTTCCGAGGTCATTTCTCACAAGGTCAACAATCATAGCGAGTTCAGCAGAATCTTTTTCACTTTCCATCAATTCCTGTTTAAGTTTCAAATCCTGAGTTTTATTTTTACCACGCGGTCTTGTTCCCTTTACAGGTTTTGACTCAACATATTGACCTTTTCGCAACAAAAATCTCTCAGGAGAAGAACTGATAAGTTTACAGTCCCCCCAGTTAAGATACGCACTCATCGGAGCGGGGTTAATCTTATTCAACATTTCAAAAAGATAGAAAGAGTTTCCCTGAAATTCCACTCTGAACTGCTGAGAAATGTTTGCCTGGTAAATTGTTCCTTCCTTTATGTACTTTCTGACTTTCGTTATAGCAGTCTTATACTCCTCCTCGGTAAAATTTGATGAAAGTTCTCCAAGGAAAACTTTCTCTGCTTTTTTCTCTTCTGCAAGACCTGGAGGGAACCCATCACTATCAGTGGCAATTCTCACCTTATAAAACTTCCCTTCTCTCTCATCTGCAACTATCCACTCCCTAAAGAAACTGAAATAGATACCACAACATCCCATACTGTCCACGCATAACGAAGGGATGTCTTCCAGTATTTCCTTCAAATCATAGGAAAATGTCCCTATCGCTCCTATCGGAAATGGAATATTGGAAGGTAAATCAAGGTTTGAGTAACTGTCAATTATTTCCTGTAAATAGATAAAAGGGTTCCCTTTTACCCTGAATATATTGATACCATGTATAATTACATCTTCATCCTTTGATTCAAATACAAGAAATGGATCCATGCCGATTACTGACCAGCGGTGCTCAGCAACAGTTTTTCCTGTCTTTAGAAATGCAGTATGAACTTTATCAGTCAAGCTTGCATAGATGGACTCAATTGGCCTGGGGCAATAAAATTCCTCTACTTCTATATTTTTTATCCGGGGGAGAATGCGTTCAGGTATCATTCCTTTAAAAAATTCGAGATTATCTCTGTCCCGTATTCACCCAGGTATGATTCAGGATGGAACTGCACTCCGGAAACCGGAAATGAGTTGTGTCTCAGAGCCATTACAAGCCCATCAAAAGTTTCCGCAATTATTCTCAGTTGAGGTGCTGCCTCACCAACAATAAGGGAGTGATACCTGGCAGCTCTGAATGGGGATGGAATACCAGAAAAGAAATTCTCTGAACTGTGGTATATAAGGGATGTTTTTCCGTGAACAGGAATCTCCGCTTCTTCTAACCTGCCTCCGAAAAATTCATTTATTGCCTGCATACCGAGACATACCCCAAAAATAGGTGTTGTTGTATGGAACTTCTCAATAATCTCAAAAATCAACGGATGGTCTTCCGGTCTCATTGGTCCCGGGGAAATTATTATCCTGTCAGGATTCATAAGCTCTATCTCGCTGAGAGTTATATCAGTATCCCTCTTCACAACAGGATGCACACCAATGCATTCCAGCAACTGAACAATATTATAGGTAAATGAGTCATAGTTATCCAGAAGGAAAACTTTCATTGTTATAAAATATGTGGTGCCGAGACCCAGAATCGAACTGGGGACGCCAGGATTTTCAGTCCTGCGCTCTACCTACTGAGCTATCTCGGCACCATTCTCAGCGGGCTATATAATATCAAATGATTTCCATATAAAGCAAGAAAATTCGCCAAAAAATGTTGCACATAATTGAGCGGCGCTGTACAATAGCAGGTTAGAAGAATTATCCGTGTTCGGGGTTTTGCAAAAGATAATACTGTTATGAAAAAACTGGAAGACCAGCTTAAAGAGCTCAATACTGAGTTGAGGAAAGCAAACCTCGAATTAACCAGGGTAGAAAAGAACAGACGCGCATTTATCGGACATATCTCCCACGAACTTCGCACTCCACTCACTTCAATTATCGAAGCACTTTCTCTTCTTCTGGATGGAACACTCGGAAAGATAAATAAGGAACAGGAAGATTTTCTCGCTCTGGCACGGGGCGAGGCAAAGAGACTATCACGACTGGTAAAAGAACTCCTTGATATCTCACGCATACATAGAGGGGCAATAGAAATAAGAAAAAGACCCATAAGCATTCATTTTATAGTAGATAAGGTTCGTAAGGAAATGCAGGCTGAGGCAAATAAAAAAAGAATCAGCTTGAAATCGGATTTGCCTCTCCATCTGCCGACAGCTTACGCTGACCACGATAAGATAACCCAGATTCTAACTAACATTGTGAATAATGCTATCAAATTTACTCCTGAAGAAGGCGCGGTCTCTATTAAGGTAGAAGAGGAAGATGAATGCATTAAAGTTACAATCGCTGATACCGGATGCGGCATTGCATCTGAGAATCTGGATAAAATCTTTAATGAGTTTAGTCTCTTGAGTTCCAGCACTGGTGCGCCAGGCGGGGCCGGTTTAGGACTGGCTATAACTAAAGAGTTGGTAGAGCTACAGGGAGGGAAAATTGGTGTAAGAAGCAAATTAGGTGAAGGAAGTAACTTCACCTTTGCAATTCCAAAATACGGAATACCTCTCTTCTCCGCCGAACATCTGAATGACGAAATTGAAAGAGCAAAAGATACAGAAAAGAAACAGGAATTCAAAAAGCCGGTGATAATGCTCCTCGTTGTAAAAGCAAGCAGCCTTAAAGAAATCTACAGTGTGGAGAAAAGGGGTGAATTTTTAAGAGAATTGCAAAATGTCCTGAATAGCGTTATTCGCTATCCATATGACCTGGCAAGTGAATACGGGGATGATGGAGTGGTTATTATTTTTAATGAAGTGGATAAGGATAAAGTATCTGCAATAGAAGATAGAGTAGATGGAGTTATCAAAGAGCACGAATTCGCCAGTGACTTAGATATTCGCGAGTGGAGTGTCATCTATCCTGATGACGGGAGTAGTGGACAAGAATTGTTGAGGAAGGTTGAAGAAATAATAAGTGGACACAGTGGATAAGAAAAAGATATTGATAATAGATGATGAGCCGGCAATTCTCCTTGTTTCCATGCGTCGCCTGGAAGCCAATAACTATGAGGTTATCACTGCTGCAAACGGTAAAGAAGGAATTGAGAAAGCAACCTCTTTTAAACCTGACTTAATTTTGCTTGACCTCGTGATGCCGGAACTTGACGGCTATGAAGTTTGCAGGAGATTGAAAGCTTGTGAAGAGACAAGAGAAATACCGATAATCATATTTACCGCTTCTTCCCCCTTCCCTGAGGATTTCGGCAATAAGGCCACTGCATTGGGCGCAGTGGGATATCTCACAAAACCTTTTGAATCGGATGATTTGCTCTCCACAATTGAGAAAAATATTTCCGGAGGGGAGTAAAATGGCAAAAGGGCAGATTCTCCTCATAGACGATGATTTAGGTATTTTAGAAACATTAGAACGCCGGCTAACTTCAAAAGAACTCAAGGTGATAACTGCCCCCACCGGAGAAACTGCTCTGAAGAAAATACAAAAACTGAGACCGGATCTCATTATCCTTGATTTAATACTGCCTGGAATGGATGGGTATGAAGTTTGTCGCCGGTTAAAGAAAAATAGAAGATATAGAGATATCCCAATAGTTATGCTTACGGTAAAAGACCAGACAGAAGATAAGCTCCTGGGGATTGAAGCAGGAGCTGATGCATATGTCACTAAACCATACATAACAGACGAACTTCTGCGTGAGGTTGAGCGTCAACTCTTTCTCGCCCGCAGGAGGTGTACAGGAAAGGAGTAAACAGGAGCTTTTGAGCACGATAGAAAAACTTCTTGGGAAACGTAGCGGGAGCTAAAGATGGCTGAGGTGAAAAGAAAAAGGTTAGGGGAGATTCTGGCTGGAAAAGGCCTGATAACTAAAGAGCAGCTCAGCGAAGCTATTGAAAGGCAGAAAGAAAAGGACGAGTTTTTGGGGCAGAGCCTGGTTCGTCTCGGTTTTATAAAAGAGGAAACTCTTGCGGAAGAATTGAGTTCCCAGCTTCGCATACCGAGAGTGGAGCTTTCTAACTACGTTATTGACTCCAAAATCGCACATCTTGTCAGTGAAAACATTTGCCGCCAGCACTGTCTTATACCACTTTTCAGAATTGACAATACCCTCACTGTCGCAATGGCTGACCCAATGAATCTGGAAATTATCGACAGAATACAGTCCGAAACCGGCTTTATTGTTGAAGCTGTGATAAGCACTGAAACAAGCATAAGAGAAGCAATTGAACGTCATTACCGTGTTACTGATACTATCCACGATATAGTAGGGAACATAAGCATAGGGAGAGAACCATCAGTAATCAGCGGGCCGGAGATAGAAGTAACTGAAAAAGCCCCTGTAATAAGAGCAGTTGACATGATTATCTCACAGGCAATCACCGATAGGGCAAGCGATATTCATATTGAGCCGGACGAGAATATTCTGAAAGTTCGTTACAGGATTGACGGAGTTTTGCATGAAAATCTTCAACTCCCACTTCACCTTCATCCGTTGATTGTCTCCAGAATCAAGATTTTAGCAGGGATGAATATTGCTGAGAAAAGGATTCCACAGGACGGTCATATTGAATTCAAGGCTGAAGGCAAAGAAATGGACATGAGAGTAGCTACATTTCCTACAATACGAGGGGAAAAAGTTGTTCTCCGTCTTCTCTACAAAGGCAGCGCTAAATATAGTTTGGCTGAACTTGGATTTTTACCTGACACCTTGAAAAAGTTTGAATCTCTTATCAGCCATGCACACGGTATCATTCTTGTCACAGGGCCTACTGGCTCCGGCAAGACAACCACACTTTATGCGGCTCTTAGCAAGATAAGGACAACGGAAATAAACATAACTACCATTGAAGACCCCGTAGAATACCAGCTAAGCGGTCTTAATCAATCCCAGATTAATCCCAGAGCAGGATGGACATTTGCAACGGGGCTTCGCAATATCCTCAGGCAAGACCCTGATGTGATAATGGTAGGAGAGATAAGGGATTTAGAAACGGCTAAAATATCTATCCAATCAGCACTTACGGGACATCTCGTACTTAGCACACTTCATACAAACGATGCTCCCGGCGCTGTAACAAGACTTATAGATATGGGAATTGAACCTTTTTTAGTGTCCTCTTCAATCATTGGCGCATTGGCGCAGAGACTGGTTCGCCTTATCTGCCCTCACTGTAAAGAACTTTATAAACCGAAAGAGGAGCTTCTAAAAACCCTTGGCTTAGATGCAGAGACGAAGTTTTATAAAGGCAAAGGCTGCCAGAATTGTGGTGACACAGGTTACAAAGGCAGAACAGGCATATTTGAGCTAATGATTCCAGGACAAGAACTCCAAACTCTGATTGTTGCCAAATCCACTCCTTTAGTTATTCATCAAGCCGCACAGCGTGCCGGTATGATGACTCTGCGGGAGGCAGGACTGCAGTTTGTTCGCAGTGGCAAAACCACTGTTGAGGAAATCCTGCGGGTTACACAGGATTAGGGACAATAAAAATGCCCGTTTACAGATATAAAGGAAGAAAAGAAACAGGTGAAATAGTAGAAGGGACATTAGAAGCTCCTGATGAAAGTGATTTAATGGAAAAACTTAGCCAGTTGGGTTATTTTGTCTCAAGTGTTTCACAGGAACGAACCCATCCTCATTTTCAAGAAGACATCTTTATCAGATTCCAAAAAGCAAGCAAGACTGATATCAGTCAGTTTGCAAGACAATTAGCAACAATGCTTCGGTCCGGATTGACTGTTCTTCAGACTTTTGACATTCTGATAGAACAGAGTGAAAATAAAAAGCTTCAGCAGGTTCTCATCCAGGCGAAAAGAGATATGGAAGAGGGAATTTCCCTATCTGATGCTCTAAGAAAACAACCTCAGACTTTTTCTTCACTATTTATCAATACATTAAGAGTGGGGGAAGAAAGCGGACGGTTGGAGGAAGTTCTTGACCAGCTTGCTCATTTTCTCGAGAAGGAAGTAGACTTGAGAGCGCAAATCAAATCGGGGACAATGTATCCATTAGTACTGGTATTCACAGGAATTTCTGTCATCATATTCCTTGTGACATTTGTCTTTCCAAAATTTGCCTATGTTTTTACAAAAGCAAACGTGCAGCTACCTGTCCCCACAAAATTATTATTGTGGCTTTCATCTTTCCTCAGATCAGAATGGTATTTTATCATAGGCGGAGTTGTAATTTTTATTATAGGTGCGATTATATACATCAGCAATCCGTCAGGCAGGATGAGATTTGACCATTTCAAGCTTAATCTTCCGCTTTTTGGAACACTTGTCCGTAAGATAACTATCTCGCGCATAAGCCGCTCGCTGGAAATATTAGGAAGAAGCGGCGTCAATATTCTGCTGTCTCTGCACATTGCCGCAGAAAGTGCAGGGAATATGGTCTTCAAGAAAGCAATGAGTGAAGTAGAAACTGCTGTCAGAGAAGGAGAAACTATTACAACCCCGCTTAAGGAGACAGGGGAGTTTCCTCTCATGACTGTTAGGATGATAGGTGTTGGTGAAAAAACAGGAAGGCTGGAAGATGCTTTTAAAAACGTTGCTGATGATTATGATAAGCAGGTGGATTATGCAATTAAGAATCTTACGACTATTCTTGAACCTGTGCTTGTTATTATGATGGCTGGAGCTATCGCTTTCATTGCTTTATCAATATATTTGCCCATATTTAATATGATGAAGGTGATGAAATAGTTCTCGGTTCGTGAAAAGCAATGGTTTTAGTGTCATTGGACTTATATTAGCTACTGCTCTGATTGGAACGATTATCTTTGTCGTGCTGGAGCAGTGTCAGTCAACTATTTCTCACGCGAGAGAGGTGTTGATGAAAGCAGAGTTAAGGAATCTACAGGTAACTATTCAGGCATACAATCTGCGCTATGGAGTTTTCCCACCAGACATTCGCTGCCTGAGTATGAAGGCTTTAAACTCAGAAGCAATTTCTTCGGTAGATGAGGAAAACTATCCCATAGACCCCTTTGGAAAGAGATACATCTATGACCCGGTAAACGGGAAAGTGTATGATTGTCATTTAGTAAAGGGGGCTCAAAGGGGAGATTAAAGGAGGAGGTGAAAAAAATATGGTAAGAAACAACAAGGGCTTTACACTGATTGAGATGCTGTTAGTGATGGTCATAATTGGCTTTCTGTCGGCTATCCTCGTGATGAGGGCAACCGATTATTCTACAGAAGCTAAGACGAAAGCTGTTAAAGCCGATCTGCACACTCTAAAGACAGCAGTGGAAGCCTACGCTATCAACAATGGACAAACACCTGAAGACGGCAAGATTGAGGACGCTTTGACATCAGAGACAAATAGATTAGTGGATGAGGTTCCCACTGACCCATTCGGCACCGGCGACTACGGTTACGACACTGATGGGACCAATGCATATTATGTCATTTACAGCGTTGGACCTGATGGTAATGCAAAACCTCTCACAGCAGGGACTGACACAGTAACTGGCGGCGACGCTCCTGGTGATGACATCTGGGTAAGTAACTGCAAAGAGTATAACCACGGCGGCTAACTGCAGCTTATAGGAAGTTAAGTAAAGAGTAGAAAGTAAAGATATAGGAGGGAAAAAACATGTGAGAAGAGAGAAGGGTTTTTCTCTCGTTGAGGTGCTAATTGCAACTGTAATAGTTGGGTTTGCGCTAATTGCCATAATTGAGATGTTTTCCGTGGTTAGCAGGGGAAGCGAAAGCGCTGAGAATCTGGCTATTGCAACCAATCTTGCGCAGGAGAGAATAGAAGATATAAGACATCTTGTTCAAAATGGAATAACTATTGATGAAGGAACCGGCG
Organism: bacterium; assembly: GCA_030606215.1. Lineage (GTDB taxonomy): Bacteria > NPL-UPA2 > JAUVJM01 > JAUVJM01 > JAUVJM01 > JAUWGW01. The sequence continues at coordinate 3,092 of JAUWGW010000009.1, read as the reverse complement.
CTTATTCCTTCAATGGTTCTTCCCTTTCCAATGTAGTAGAACATACCGTTTCATACCTTGATGATAATCTCTACCTCACTGAATTAGACCTTACTCCTGAGAAAAAGCTTGGTCTGCCCGGCACTGTTGACAGAGTTACTCAGGTTGAATGGGCAGGAGGTATAGATACCTACAAAAAAGTCCAGGTTACTGTTTTCTGGCAGGAGAAAGGAGCATCCATTTTATGTGGACTCATAACTCTTCTAAGGGACTAACGCTTCTTGAAATGCTCCTCTCTATGGTTATAGCTTCATTCATGATAGCGGCTGTTGCCATTATATTTACAGGAGCTCTGCGCGATTGGAAGGTAAAAGACCCAAAACTGCTACTTCACCAGGAAGCGACTATTGCAATGAATAAAATTGAACGTCAGCTCAAGAAAGCAGGCAGTATCTACTATGCAGGGGATAAAAGCGTGGTGTTTACCCCTTTAGCTCTCGCCGCTCCTGAAGTGGATGGTTATACTATCTCTCTCTGGCATTTTGACGAAGGAAGTGGAACAACTGCTAACGATGAGACAGGGACAAATAACGGGACTTTGAAAGCTTCCGGCGAGCCTGCATGGGTTGGCAATGATAATGGCGAGAGCAAAGATGCGTTGAGATTTGACGGTAATGATGATTATGTAGATTGCGGCAATGGCGCTACCCTCAGAATCAGCGATAAGCTAACACTTGAAGCATGGCTCCAGCCTGATTCCGGCGTAAGCGGCAGCGGGGCTATAATCTATATGCACGCCGCCTATCGGCTTTACCTTAACGACAGTGGTTATTTAGTAGGGGGTATTTACTATTCCTGTGACTGGCACGATATTATAAGTAATCGGACTGTCCAGAGAAACAGCAGCACATGGGCTCATACTGCTCTTACATACGATAAGGATGAGGAAACAGGAGAAGAGCTAAAATTGTACATAAATGGACATAATGTTGCCACCGCTAATCACACCAATTTCATTGCCACCTCATCAGATAACCTTTGCATTGGCTACGACGGCACCAATAACCAGTATCCCTTTGAGGGAGTGATAGATGAGGTGCGTGTTTCCAATGATGTCCGCAGAACAAGAATCTTTTGGCAGGGCAATCCTGTAGATAAACCAACTTTGGAAGTCAATGGAATCAGCCATCAACTGGTTCATGAATGCAATACTGATACCTTTGTTGTAAACTACTATGATGAAGATTATGATGAGGTAACTGATACCAGCACCCAGGCAAAACGTAACAGTATCAAAATAGTTAAGATTCTGTTAGGACTTAAAAAAGATACTCAGAAATTCAGTTTAAAAAATACTATTACCTTAAGGAAAGAACTACCCGGGGAGGCAGAAGAGGAAGGTGGTTTAGTCGGCTACTGGAAAATGAATGAGTATTTCTGGAATGGCACTGCTGGTGAAGTAATTGACTCATCAGGAAATAATAATCATGGCACAGCCAAAAATGGAGCAAACACAGTAGCCAGTGGTAAAATCGGTCGCTGTGGGTATTTTGATGGCAACAATGATTATGTTGATGTTGGGAGTGTTTCAAGTTTAGATGTTAATAAGGTAACAGTGATGGCATGGGTAAATGTTAATTTATACCATGGTGGCAAAATCTTGTGTAAAAGTCCACAAAATAGTACAAACATTGATTTTGTTTTTTCCATAGGGACAGACGCAAAAGCCTATTTTAGACATTATGATGGCAGTTCATGGCATGGAGTTGGCTCAAATGATAGGATGTATTCTGATCATTGGTATCATATTGCAGGGACTTTTGATGGGACGAGTTGGAAGATATATATTGATGGAGAAGTGAACGGAGTTACTAATGACGAAGTTGCCTTATCTACCGGAGGTGCTTTGGAGATAGGGAGATATTATCATAGCACTCCAAGACAGTACTTTGACGGCCTCATCGACGAAGTAAAAATATATAACCGGGCTCTATCTGGAGAAGAGATAAAAGAAGCAGCTTTTGGCTTTACTGATTCAAAAAAAGATGATTTTACGGGAACCTATGATGACACAATCTGGGAAAGGGATTATGTTGGACTTGAACATCCATAATAAAAATTCAAAATGAAAAACACAAAACTTATTATAATTTCTGCTTCTCTAATAATTTCCTTTCTGACTATTTCATCAGCAGGAGCAGAAACCGGTCTTGTCGGCTACTGGAAGATGGAGGATAACTGGGATGATTCAAGCGGCAATGGTAATAATGGAACAGGACATGGTGGTATAGGGTTTGCCGATGGTAAAGTTGGTCGCTGTGGCTCTTATGGAAACAACAAGTATGTTGATGTTGGAGACATGGATAATCCGTTTGATGGTTCATCTTCAAATATGACAATTTCTATGTGGGTAAAATCTGGCGGTAGCAATAGCGGAACAGTTGGACTTGTTAGTAAAGGCGTATCTGGGAATGCTATCTTCGAATTTCGTTTTTATTCTGATGATAGCTTCAGCCTTCATGCAAGAGATCCTGGTGGTAATAATTATGTTACAGTTGCCTCTGGGTCTTTTGATGATTGGGTAGGAAATTGGCATCACATATCAGCTGTTGTAGAACTTAATCCTTTGAATATAAAACTTTATAGGGACGGAGTAGATTTGCCGACCAGTAGTTCCTCAGCAGGGACTCCTCCCACTGTGTGGGATGATATACCCGATAGTGTAGAGATAGGAAGACTTAGATGGGCAGTTGGTACTAGATATTTCAACGGTCTCATTGATGAGGTGAAGATATACAACCGGGCTTTATCTGAGGAGGAGATAAAAGCACAATACTACTTATATCTTGTAGCTCTCTACCATATGGATGAGGATTCTTGGGATGGAACACTTTTTGAGGTAATTGATTCATCCGGTCAGGGCAATCACGGCACTGCCTATGGAGGAGCAAATACAGTATCTCCCGGCAAATTCGGTACCCACTGCGGTTCTTTTGATGGAGGTAATGATTATGTTGGTTGTGGGAGTGACAGCAGTTTGAATCTTGGAACAGAAGACTTTACGATTTCAGCATGGTTTAGAACAAGCCAAAATAATAATGTTTACAGTGCAA
>JAUWGW010000007.1 GCA_030606215.1 bacterium | reverse complement strand
CGCTTTCCTGGTGCTTATGTTCTGGAAGCAACAAATAGAACCCAAAATAATCTCCCGGGGAATTCTTGAACCTCGTCTTGCTCCATACACAGTGTGGATAATTACCTTCTTTATCCTACTGACAAGCGGACTGTATATATGCGAGGAGATCGGATACAAAGGTGGTGATGTAAAATACTATTTCACTATTGCCAGCAGTATACATCACGACCATGATATCCATCTTGCTAACAATATTAGAAACTACAGGCCGGCACCCAGATATCACATCTCCAAGTATTCTCAAAATGGGTACGCTTATTCCTGGCATCCTGTTGGGCTGCCTCTCATACTTGCCCCAATCTTTAATGAAGTTGGGGCGGATAAAGTCAAAAACTATGATTTTAAGGAAGCACTCATTATAATGTGTATTATCGGAGCTTTTCTGGCCTCACAGATGTATCTTGCAGTACTTGAAGAAACAAGGAATACCGGCATAAGTTTATTGGTATGGATAGCCCTGAGTTTCAGCTCCCCATTGTGGTTCTACTCATTCAGTGCATGGCCATTTGTGCCAGGCGCATTATGTATGCTCTATGCATGGCGGCGAACGCGCAACTTCAATGAGAATCATCTCTACCAGATAGTAATTCTTAACCTCCTCCTAACATGGCTTCTGTGGCTGCATGACACTTTCGCTGCATGCTATGGAATTCTTGGAATTTTTCTACTCTATCATTGGGTGAGAAGACCGCGAAATCCCAAAACCTTAGCTACACTTATCTTTCAGGCATTAAATCTCGGAATATTTCTCTGGTTTCATTATCACTGGTTTGGAAAACATCTATTCGGACATGATGGACGTCTCTTCACTTTTTGGCCGGGTATGCTTGGTATCTGGTTTGACTATCATCGTGGCATGGTATTCGCAGCACCTATACACCTCCTCTGCTTTACATTGATTTTTATTTATGCTTTCAAGAAACACAATATCTCTAGCTTCGTCCTGTTAGCTATGTATTTAGCCGGTTTTGTCATTGGCACAGCTTCATGGCATTGGTTAGACCCTTTCAATCATCCAGGCAGACGGCTGGTTCAAATTATCCCGTTTACGTGTGTACCCCTGGGCTACTTTCTTAAGAGGAGAAAAAGTCCCGCCTTTTACTGGTTAGCAGGATTCTTGAGTCTGCTCTCAGTGAGTTACATGTTATTTTTTATCGTGAACCCCGGTGGGCTCGGACTTCCAATCCGTCATCTGCCACTATTAGAGCAGAGATTTCGCACTGTCTGTTTTCACCTCCCTGGATTTGGCAGAAGCTTCCACAATTTCCCATGGACACATGTTGGGGCAGTAACTGTGAGTTTTGCATTGCTCGCCCTGTTCTGGGTGCTTTTACTGCTCAAAGAGGGCAGAGGAAGAATGAGGTTCATGTTCACAGGAATGGCACTCACTATTCTCTGGATATTTGTCAGCGCTGGATGGATGAAGACACATTTTGATACTCCCTCCCCTATCCCCTGGAATACGAGTACAAATTGTGTGGGGAAACACAATAGGGGTGCTATTGCGCACCCGCCATTGGGGAGAGGACTCTACAGGTATCTTGTTCATGGGTTCCCGCCTGCCGAAGGCAGGGATAAAACTCAGGAGGAATTGTCCTGGTCCATAGAAATCAAGAAAAAGCTCCCAACCTCTTTAGACCTTGCAAAAGGAATGTATCGTTTCCATATCACTGGCACTGGTAAACCCCGCTCCAGAGGAACAATAACTATACTTGACATCTCAGAACGTAAGGAGTTGTGCGGCGTAGGGGCGACCCTTGCGGTCGCCCATGGTGGGGACAAGCCCCACCCCTACGCATATGTAGATGCCAAAGGCAACTTCTCCCACGAGGTTGAGATGAACCTGTCACGGAATGTTAATAGAATCAGGGTAGAACTTAAGTCTCAGGATGCGGGAGAAAAATCACAAATTACCTTCAATGAGATGACTATCACTCCAATCCCGGATGGGTTGGAATCCTTAATATCAAAGATTGAAGAAAAAGGGGAACCTTCTGGATGGATATCTTTAGAACAGACTGCAGACTAAAAGAATAGAAAGATGTGAAAGCTGTTCCATATCTTATCACCGCCTGAATTGCAGTGCTTTTCTTATAAACGGCAGGCCAATGATGGACATAAGCCAGTAACCAAAAAACGAGTAAAGTAGTGCTACTGCAAGCGTCTCATGACTGCTTGCAAAAGCGGAAAATAAGGATATCATTGCCGCATCCCTTGTCCCCATCCCCGCAATGGTTATCGGAAGTAGTCCTATAAAGATTGCCACGGGCAGCGCCGCTAAAGTGAAGCCCAAGGGAACATTAGCTCCCACTCCTTCAAACAAAACCTTTGTCTGCACAATTGAAGAAAACCAATTGACAACTGTTAGCAGTATAATCAAAATAAGTACTCCTGAATTCTTGCCAATCTTCCGCAGTGAATTGAATAGCTCATTGATTCTCACCTGAATCTTCTTTTTCCCGGGGAAGGGAAAGTCAATACGTATGAGTAGAAAACCCACGATGATAAGAAGAAACACAGCCGCTGATATGGAAACTATATACGTGTTTCGAAAAAAGATACCACCGAATAGAGCAAGACTGGCCAGCACTATTATATCAAAGGTACGTTCCGCAATCACACTGCCGGTTACCGTCAAAGCATCAACACTCTGCCGCAGACTATATACCTTAAGAAGATCCCCTATTCTGGATGGCGAGATGGCACTTATCGGCCAAACACCAACAATGATTAGCAGGCAGCGAGTGAATGCAACTTTGTGTCCCATAGTTCTTAGAATCATCTGCCAACGCAGTGCTGATATTACAGGAAAAGATAAAGTAAGTAATGTTGCCAATCCAAGGTAAACAGGCGAAATTTCTTTCAGTGTTGAAAGAACCAACCTCAGATTAATTCGCCTGAACAACAAAAGGAATATCCCGGCTGTTAGTGCAAATAGCACTATGCCACGCACTACCGTTTTACGCTGTCTCCACCCGCTAAGTTTTGATAACTCCATCATCTAATTGTCCAATGCAAAGTAGTATCAGGTGCCAGCACACAATTTACCTTTATTGTCTTACTTCTGTTAAATCTATCTATCTCTTCCCGGTTCAGCTCCCCGTTTGGAGAACAAAGTTCCTGACTTTGAAAATACCTGCTTTGTGGAACATAACGCACAGAGAATTCTCCACCTATCGATAATGTTTGAAACCGCGCATTACCCTCCAGATTCAATTCATTTGTTATTACCACCCCATTACCATTCATGGAGAAAGAGCGCTTGAACCAAACCGGCGCTCTACGGCAGCCAAGAATGAGTGCACTGCGAATCCTGCCTTTAAGTATGTGGGATAGACGAGGATTCCACCCTAAAGCTACCAGCACCATCCTGAAAACTATATTCTTTAAGGGAGTCAACAGTTTATTTGATGGCACCTCATTCATATAACCGGTTACCTCCCAACTCATACCATCCACACTGCGTGAGTATCCTAAGTCTATCCACTGCGATGTCACAGCTTTACCGTTGGATAAACACCCAATTATCCCACAATCATTAAGGAGTATCTTTTTACGCTCACGGTCAAAGATTTTGACCACGCCTCCCTTAGAAAGGTTGGCAACTATATAATTTTTGTCTCTGGCAGCGACGAAGATGCCTGCCCCAGGAAAATAATGAACAAAAGAAGTTTCTTCGTAAGGTAAAGGAGACAATTCAACCGGTCTTGGTGAATAATCCAGATAAGCTTGCAAAAATTCAGGCACACGATAAAAAACATATCTGTCGGACATAATCTCAGGCGGCACCAATTTCCCTTCAGCCAATGCGCGCAGCCCTGCTTCCGCAATTGACGCTGCCAGCGGAATCTTACCCGCCAGAATTTCAAAACCATGAGGATAAAAATGCAGCGTGTTACGGCTGCCGAGACTTCCGCCATAAAAACCATCCGGGTAAAGAAAAAAACTGCAGAATTTAACTGACTGGTGAAGCACATCAAGTATTTCCGTGGCAGGATTTGTCTGATAAATCTTGCCAAGGAATGAGACGGTAGCTGAAAGATAGCCCGGGTCAACTCCATCATATTCCCGTGACCATCCCTCTTCACTATTGTGATAAGAAAGGAAATTCTTCCACGCCTTATCAAAACCAATTCTCAGATTGTCATCTGACAGAAGCTCATATGCTTTCCATAGTGCCAGGCAAGCCATAGCGTGGTGGTTGGCAAGGTCATCCTTTTCTGCCTCACCCCGAGCTATGAAACAGGCTGCTCGACGGATAGCTGAAATTATGTTTCTGCTCGCATCTTTTGGAATTTCATCCTTTAATATCTGATAAGCTTCAATACATGCAAAGGTAGTAAACGCTGTTGGTCCAACCCAACCCCGCTCATAAGGATAAAATTCATCAAAAGAGCCGTCTTTATGCTGGATATTTGTCCAGAAGCTAAGTCCTGCAATCGCCCAATCCCTCACTCTTTGATTCCCTCTGTAAATGTTCTCTGGAAAGTCATATTTGTAAACCATGGCTAATGCATGAACACCAAACTGCCGCACAGCATCTGGAAAATCAGAGGTTTTATACAACCAGTAGTCACGATGAAAACATCCGTAGGTAGGAGAAAACGAATTTCGGTCCTGAAGACCAAGGAGGCGATTTATCTGAGACAGAGCCTTTATGGCATATACATTGCGTAGCTCGGAATTATATCCCACTATTTGCTCGACCTTTTAACTATTAGTTCAGCAAGCAGCCCGAAGAAAAAGATCTGTAAGGATGTAAGGAGAAGCACTACCACCGTAACATCCATGATTCTATCAAGATAGAAAAAACTATAAAGCGCAAAAAAGACCCCGAGCAGGAAAATAATAAGACTCACCGGAACAAAAATTTTCAGCGGTTCAAAATAGATCACAAGTCTAATCACAAGGTTTATGAACTGTAAAAAGTTAGATGGCATGATCTTTGATTTGCCAATTCTCTTCAGGTAATTTATGTTTACATATTCTATAGTATGGCCGCTGGCTAAAAAACACATTGTCAATGTAGTAGTAAAAGAGAAACGGTCCGGGAAAAGATGCCAGAACTTGAGAGCGAGGTCTTTTCTAAACACCCTCAATCCTGAATTCAAATCAGGAATGTTTATTCCAGCGAGATAACCTGCAAGTTTATTAAGAAACCACTTTGCCGGCTTTCTCAGAAGTGAATCATAAGTTTTTCTCCCTCTTCTTAAACCAATCACCATGTCGCATTCCTTCCTGCGTTCCAATAACTCAGGCACATCTCCTGCCTCATAGCTTCCATCAGCATCAATGATGAGGATCCAATTTCCTTTCGCACGACTTATACCTGTTTTCAACGCTTTACCATATCCCGAGTTGGTTGGGTGAGTAACTACCTGAATCCCATCAATCTTGCTTAAGATCTCGGAAGTCCCATCACTGGAACCGTCATCAACTACAATAATTTCATACTTGAACTGGCCCTGGCTTAACACAACCTTTAATTTTTCAATTACTTCTCGTAATGCCTCCTCTTCATTATACACAGGCACTACAGCAGTTATCGTATCTTCCATTTCACCAACCTCCATACTATATTGAACTTGTTTCAGGGAAACCTTGCTCTATAGCTTCATTAATTACCTCAAGGAGATGATTGATTTCATCAGCATCCAGTTTCTCATCTTCCATCGCTCGTTCAAATTCAGACAGCATTTTTTTCACTTCGTTCCTTGAAAGTTCCCCCTCAATGACCACTATTTTTAAACGCTCCAGCGTTTCCTTGACTTCTTCTTTGTCAACACCTTCCGGGAGATTATCCATAAACCTTGTCTCTATTGTATCAAACGTCCTTTCAACAGCCCACGTCTTAATGGCTTCCCCTTTGTAATAGACAACACCCACCATTACAACGAATGCCAATACACATACTCCCAGAAAGATTAAACATCCCTTCAAACAACCATGCATCCTGGGTTTTTCTTTTTCCTGAGAAATTTCTTCTGCCATAATTTTTCCCTCCTCTAAGATTGATTCACTTCATTCACAATGACAACAAAGCTGTCATTTAAGCCGCCTGTATGCTCGCTCAAGGCTCATGGCATCCGATTCAAACTGAATTCGGTCCACCCATAGATTGGCTCCCCCCAAATACCTGACGCGGAACTGCAATACTGTAGTTAGTGGCAACTCGAAAGACAGACTGAAACGTTTGTATTTTCCCACCTCCTTAAAATCTGTACCTTTAATATCCCGTCCAGTAACAGTGATAACTCCCTTTTTCCTTATGCAATCTATCCTGGCTATCGTCTCAGGAGTTAAAACGTCAGTTTTCGCGAAAAAATCAATTCTGTAGTTACCCTTAAAACATTCCCTGTACCTGCTCAGGGCGACATACTTGAACTCATCCTTCCCCGGCGACGCAAACCTGGCTCTGCCATCAATTGCCTCAGAGTCAGGAACCTCAGGACATCCTGTTGAAATGAGAAGATGACCATCATAGGTGAGAAATATCTCCCTGTAGGCCCATTCATTTTTCTCTGTAGGATAGTTTGATTTGAGAAGCAATACCCCGTCTTTATATCTAAGGACTCCATATTCTCCCGCATGCAGAAGTTGTATCAGGTCCGATGACCTGACTTTCCACCGGGTATTCAGTAGAACATAGTCGCGTCTATCAGGACCGGACACATGTTCATTATATCCCCAGAAGCGCTGGAAGTTTGGATGGTGGCCAAGATGGTGACCAATTCTCAATTGTGTGCATACTGAAGCATCCTTAGGAATCATCTTTATACAGTCCAACACAACTCTTGACTCATCACTTATTTTTAGATTCTTCCTAAAAGGCCTTTCCACCGGTCCATAGAAAACATTTCCCCTTTCATCAAAATCCCTGGAAAAAGGAAGATAGCCGAAAAAGCAGCTATACATAAGACAGGAAGCGAGCAACCCAATTCCAATCATTGACATTGCCGACCCCGGTCCCAAAAACCCAACTATCTTCCTCTTAAGTTTTGATGAACCTTTTGAGAAACTAATGAGGCAGCCTGCACCAAAAATAGCTGAGATGGCAACAGAAGGTGAAACACCTGCGGAATAGTGCATGGAAAGACGGAATAAGTAGTGGCTCTGACTCATCAGAAGCACTCCGACGGATACAAGTGGCAGTAAGAACGTCATCCTGCCAAAGAAAGGAAGTAATATCATCGGAAGGAATGCAAAACACAGACTTCTCCACCTGTAAAGTCCCCACCTCTCATCAAAGAAGAGAAACTTGAGAATTTCACCAGGATGGCAGAATAAAGTGGCAACCATCTCTTTTGGTGTTTTCCCAAGCCAGTCAAACAGAGGGTAATTTGGATGCCCCTTTCCTAAATTGCCGGCATAAAATGGGATGAGATATTTCACAGCTATTATACCCAGAATAGAACATACAAAAAAAGTGACTAACCCAATACGTCTGTTCTGTGCTCTCTCATGAGCAGTTTTCCACGGGAAGAAGAAAGCTATGATTCCAATGGTTGCTCCGGTAAAGAAGAGCTCTTCCCTGCAGGAAATCATCAAGAGAAGAGAAAGCCAGTAGGCTTTGAAATTTCTTCTCATGAGAAAATAGAATGTCAACAGGACAAATGGAGGAATCATGTTGGCGGCATGAAATTCGTTAAAAGCTACTGCATGGACATGCGGCAGCAAAAGATACCCGGTTCCGAAGCAGAATGCAAGCAAGGGATTTCTCAATCTTTCCTTCGCAATGAGATAGACAATGAAAGCCGCTGATAATACAGGAACAACCTGGAAGAAAATCAATGTCCTTGGATTATTATAGATAAGATAAAATGGCGCAATGAGAAATAATATGGGGGAGAAGTGGCAACCCAATTGCGATTTGTAAAGATGGAGAGATGAGCGGAGGCATTGGCCGCGCAGTACGCTATGTATTGAGGTATCAAATACCGCAAAATCTTCACATATAAATCTAAAGTCATTAAAAGCGATAAGGACAATATGTATAAACCAGGTAGACGCCAGAACTATTAGAAACAGTAGTATAATCTTGAAAACCTTGTCATGCAGGTGAAACCTTCCAAACTGTATGAATAGAGATGCCAGAAATCCCGCAGCCAAAGAAAAGGAAAAGATAAAAGCAATTATTATAAAGTCGGAATGAACACCAGGCCATCGCTTTATGAAAAGCAGAAAGAGCAGGAAAAACGGAAAGAACGATTTGACTACTTTACCTGATGTAACATAGAAGGTTTCTCTCCTCAAGTATCTTAGCAGCGATGACGCAAACAGCCACAACACACCAAGAGAGAAAATGCCCCGAATGGCGGCTCTTTGAACTCCCCCAACTTCAGCAAGCTTTCTGCAAATCTCAATAAAGGAAGGATATTCATTATATTTGCAGCTCCAGAAAAATAATCCCAACAATATCCCTGTTAGAATTGTTATCAGAAGGTGAATGACTATTCTGGACGATTTGGTCACAGGCTCTCTCTCCACAGTATGACGAGAAGTATATCCTACCTCCGCCGAGCATGTCAATCAGAATTGGTAAAATTCTTGCATTGGCAGGTTTCAGCCTGTAATATAACCCCGTGGAGAAAAACATGGAAAGGATAGCCGTAATTATTGGTGCTGGACCGGCCGGATTGACAGCAGCCTATGAGCTGCTGGCTAAAACTGATATTAAGCCGATAATATATGAGATGACAGATAGTATCGGCGGCATATCTAAGACAGTAAATCACAGGGGAAATAGAATTGATATCGGTGGGCATAGATTTTTTTCCAAATCAGACAGGGTTATGATGTGGTGGCAAAATATATTTCCATTACAAGGGAAACCATCCAGAGATGATTTAATTCTTAATAGAAAGATACCGTTAGCCGAAAATGGGCCGGACCCGGAAAAGGAAGACAACGTAATGTTACTTCGCGGAAGAATTTCCAGGATTTTCTTTTCCAGAAAATTCTTTGATTATCCCATTTCATTAAATATGAATACCCTTTTGAATCTTGGAATAGTTAATGTTCTGGAAATAGCAATGAGCTATGTCAAGGCAAGGGTTTTCCCTATCAGAGAAGAGAAAACATTGGAGGATTTCTTTATAAATCGCTTCGGTAAGAAATTGTATTCGGTTTTCTTCGAAAATTACACGGAGAAGGTATGGGGAATCCCCTGCAGCAGGATAGACCCAAAATGGGGGAAGCAGCGCATTAAAGGTTTATCCATAAGCAGGGCAATTCAAGATTCAATTAGAGGATTATTTGTGAAGGCCGAAGATGTCTCTCAGAAGAAAGTCGAAACATCTCTAATCAGACAATTTCTTTATCCTAAATATGGACCAGGGCAGTTGTGGGAAGAGGTGGCAAATTTAATAATGAAAAAGGATGGCGAAATATGTCTAAGACATAAGGTGGTAGGAGTCGAGCACAGAAATAATAAAGTGATTGATGTAAGGGTTATGGATGGAAAAAGCGGCGAGACAAAAAGCATGACAGTAGATTATTTATTTTCGACGATGCCAATTAGAGATCTAATAAATTCCTTTGGTGATGTGCCGCAGAATGTTAAGGAAGTTGCCAATGGTTTAACGTACAGAGACTTCATTACAGTAGGACTTCTACTCAACAAGCTAAAGATAAAAAACAAATCCAAAACAAAGACAATAGGAGGTATGATTCCAGATAACTGGATCTATGTACAAGAAAGTGATGTTAAGCTTGCCAGGATCCAAATTTACAGTAACTGGTCACCATACCTGGTTAAAGACAATAGCAAGGTATGGATAGGGCTTGAATATATCTGCAATGAAGGTGATGAATTATGGAGCATGCCGGATGAAGAGTTTACAAAATTTGCGATAGATGAACTGGAAAAGATAGATATGATTGAAAAAAAAGATGCGCTGGATAGCGTAGTAATCAGAACTCCAAAAACTTATCCGGTCTATTCCGGAAGTTACGACAACTTTGATGTTTTGCAAAATTACTTGAATAAATTTGAAAACCTGTTCCTGATCGGCAGGAATGGCATGCATAGATACAACAATCAGGACCACTCTATGCTCTCCGCAATGGTAGCTGTAGAGAATACCATCAATGATATTAAAACTAAGGACAATATTTGGGCTGTCAACATCGAAGAAGAATACCTTGAAGAAAAAGGAAATGATGTTTGACATGAGATAATTTTGTTTGCATCTGATGGAGTGGTGTGTTACACTTTTAAAAAAAGGGAGGTGAGTTGAATGGCAAGATGTGCCGCAAAAACTGCAGCAGGAAAGAGATGTAAGAATAAAGCATCTGGCAAATCCAAATTTTGTGCTGCTCACAAGAAGAAAAGATAAAACATAAATTGATGATATGCTGACAAAGCAGGAAAGAGGGATTGTTCTCTTTCTGATAGGTGCATCAATCTGTGGTCTTGTGGTCTTATATCACCGCAGCTTCACAACACCTCCTGTAACACCACAGGTTATAGGTGAATCTCTGGAGGAAAGTGAGATTATCTGTGTTGATGTAAGTGGTGCGGTCTGGAAACCTGGCGTCTATAAACTGGAGAAGGGAGCGCGCGTTGAAGATGTCCTGGTGAGAGCCATGCTGAGACCAGATGCAGATTTAGACGCTATTAACAGAGCTGCCTTTCTCAAAGATGGTCAGAAGATTGTTGTTTCGGTTAAAGGCAGTTCTGCATCCAGAAGCTATCAGAGAAAGATAAATATAAATAAAGCAACCGGGGAAGAGTTGAGGACACTCCCCCATATCGGGGAAGTTCGCTCCAGCGATATCATCAATTATAGAAATACACATGGTCCATTCACATCTGTGGAAGAATTGAAAAATGTCCCCGGTATAGGAGAAGAAACCTTTAAGCGGTTGAAGGATCTAGTCGTGGTAAAATAATCCACTGAAATTGCAAAAAAATTAGAGGCAGTTGGACACCTTTCCTAACTGCCTCTAAAAATGATTTATCTTCTTCTCTTTTTCGCCTTCTTCGCTTTCTTTACAACTTTCTTTTTCTTCTTCCGTCCACCCCGAGCCATCTTTGCCCTGGAAATATCCCCGTCTTTGTCGACAAAATACAGGTAGCCCGGCTCTTTTTTAATCCTAACTCTTGCTACCTTCTGCGCCATCTATCTCACCTCCTTTTCAAAAACCTTCATTCCCCGTCTTAAAAAATACCACACAGTCAGTTTTATGTCAAGAATTTTTCACTGGCTCATGATATTTCTGTAACGATTTCACACCCATCTTTTTCCTGTTAACCAGATTCTCAATTCCGTTGACAGTAGCCTCAGCACCAGCAATCGTGGTTATAAGAGGAACACCATAGAGAATCGCATGAGACCTTATCTTTGTTTCATCTTCCTTAGTTGCTTTTCCCGCAGGAGTGTTTATCATAAGTTCTACCTTGCCATCTTTTATTAAATCAATGATATTGGGTCTCCCTTCATGAAGTTTAGGAAGGACTTTTGTTTCTATATCATTCTTCTTAAGGACATCTGCCGTACCCGAAGTCGCCATAATCCTGAAGCCAAGATCAACAAGCTTCTTAGCAATGAAAACTATACTTCTCTTATCCTGGTTTTTCACGCTTACAAATACATTTCCTTTCTTCGGCAACTTTTGCCCGGCAGCTATCTGGCTCTTCGCATAAGCTACACCGAATGTAGAATCAATTCCCATGACCTCCCCCGTCGATTTCATCTCCGGTCCGAGAACTGCGTCTACACCAGGAAACCTTATAAAAGGAAATACGGATTCTTTCACCGCCACGTGCTCTATTTCCTTTTCCTTCATAAAACCCAATTCTTCGAGTGTCCTCCCGAGCATTATCTTGGTTGCTAACTTTGCCAGAGGAACTCCTATTGCCTTACTCACAAACGGGATTGTTCTGCTTGCTCTTGGATTCACTTCTAAGACATAGACTACATTATTCTTGACAGCATACTGGATATTCAAAAATCCCTTTACATTCAATTCCTTTGCAAGCAAGTATGTATTATCCCTTATAACTTCTATTATATCTTTACCCAGCGTATATGGAGGAATGACCATTGCACTGTCGCCAGAATGTATTCCTGCCTCCTCAATGTGCTCCATAATCCCGCCTATCACGCACTTCCTGCCATCTGCAATTGCGTCCACATCGACCTCAATCGCATCCTCCAAAAACTTGTCAATAAGAATTGGACGCTCAGGAGATGCCTCTACAGCCTTCTCCATGAAACCATTTAAGTCCTCGTCATCATAGACTATCTCCATAGCTCTACCACCGAGGACATAAGAAGGTCTTACCACTACCGGATATCCTATTCTTCCAGCAATCTTCCTTGCTCCTTCGAACGAGCCTGCTATCCCATTATCAGGCTGAATGAGTTGCAATTGTTTGAGCGTCCGTTGAAATCTTTTTCTATTCTCTGCTCTGTCTATAGAATCAGGGCTGGTCCCCAAGATTTTCACTCCCGCCTTCGCGAGTTCCCCGGATATGTTCAAAGGAGTCTGACCTCCGAATTGAACTATTACACCGAAAGGTTTTTCAATGTCTACAATATTTAATACATCCTCAACTGTCAAAGGTTCAAAATACAACTTGTCTGAAGTATCATAATCTGTAGAGACAGTCTCCGGATTGCAATTTACCATAATGCTTTCAACTCCTTCTTCCTTCAAAGCAAAGGAAGCATGGCAACAACAATAATCAAATTCTATCCCCTGCCCTATTCTATTAGGTCCACCTCCGAGGATAAGAACTTTCTTATTTTGAGAGGGCTCACTCTCGTTCCTGGTCTCATATGTAGAATAATAGTAAGGTTTGCTCGCTTTAAATTCCCCTCCACATGTATCTACCAATTTATAAACTGCCTCTATATTGTGCTTTTTTCGTAAGGAACGAACTTTTCTCTCCGTTGAATTTAGCAGATAAGCAAGCTGTGCATCTGAGAAACCGTTCATCTTCGCCCTCCTGAGCAACTCCGGTGGGATTCGGGATCCTGAATCCTTAATCCTGAACTTTTTTATCTCTTCCTCCAATTCTACAATCTGCCTCATATTATTTATAAACCACCTGTCAATTTTTGAGAGCTCATAAATCTCATCAACTGTTAATCCAAGTTTAATACCATACCTGATATAAAATAACCTCTCATCGCTGGGAATCCTTATTTTTTTCTTTATTTCCTCAATCAAATCCTCTGATGCTGATTCTAACACCTCATCCGTAATTTTGTCTTTTCCGTCTGAACCCAGTCCAGACCTACCTGTTTCAGTAGACCTTATTCCCTTCTGAAGCGCTTCCCTGAAATTCCTGCCAATAGACATTGCCTCACCAACTGCCTTCATAGATGTGTTTAAAACCCTTTGAGCCTGAGGAAATTTTTCAAAAGTAAATCTACAGATCTTAAATACGCAGTAATCAACCGTCGGCTCAAAGAACGATGTTGTCTTTCCCGTAATCTGATTTAGAACTTCAGGGAGAGTCAAGCCAACAGCCAACTTTGTAGCAACCCTTGCAATAGGGAAACCCGTAGCTTTGGACGCCAAGGCTGAACTCCTTGAAAGTCTCGGATTAACCTCTATAATCACAATGTGTCCATTATCCGGATTCTGGCCAAATTGAATATTTGCACCCCCTCCCGCTACACCGATCTTCCTTATAATCCTTCTGGATAGATTCACAAAATTTGAGTACTCATTCATGCTTACACTCTGGGATGGCGCAACTACAATACTATCACCGGTATGCACCCCCATTGGATCAACATTCTCCATAGAAGTAATCATAATAACATTATCAACACAGTCTCTCATTACCTCGTACTCTATTTCTTTCCACCCTAATACAGATTGTTCAACCAACACCTGATGGACCGGGCTTATCTCAAGTCCCTTTACCAAAAACTCCTCCAATTCCTCCTTATTATAAGCAGTAGAACCACCGCTTCCTCCCAAACAGTACGCAGGCCTCAAAATTAATGGGAACCCTATTTCAAGTCCAATCTTTACACCGGAACTTAGATTTGTAGCAATGCCGCTTTTTGGAGTGTCTATGTTTATCTCTCGCATTGCCTTTTTGAATAGTTCTCTATCTTCAGCTCTTGAGATAGCCTCAACACTGGCCCCTATAGACTCTACCCCATACTTTTTTAGAATACCTTCCCTCATCAAAAAATAGGCAAGGTTCAACCCTGTCTGACCACCCAATGTAGGTAGAATGGCATCAGGTCTCTCCTTTTTTATTATCTCAGTAATAACTTCTACTGTAAGCGGCTCAACATATGTCACATCTGCCATGTCAGGGTCTGTCATAATGGTAGCCGGATTACTATTTATAAGGATTGTAAAGTAACCTTCTTCTCTTAAAGCCTTACAGGCTTGAGAACCAGAATAATCAAATTCACAAGCCTGTCCTATAATAATAGGACCAGAGCCTATCATTAAAATCTTCTTTATATCTTTACGCTTTGGCATACTTCAAAAACCTTATGAATAATTCATTCACCTCTCCAGACCCGGGACTTACCGGATAGTACTGGGCGGAGATAAACTTTAACGGTAGACTCTCTATCTCCTCAATAGAGTTATCATTGACATTCCGCAGGGTAATTTTAATCCCTTTCTCCCCCTTTTGTAAAGGGGGTAGGGGGATTTGGGGAAGAGATAGGTATGGGTAAGAATTCTCATCTAAAGCATATGAATGGTTCTGAACTGTGATATCACCTTTATATGATTCGGGTGAGCGCACCGGATAATTTAAGCCATGGTGACCTATCTTCATCTTTTTAAGCTTTCCTCCCAAAGCAAGATAAATAATTTCACATCCGGTAGAAATACCTAAAATGGGAATTTTCCCGAGGAGTTTCTGAACTACCACTACAATTTTAGAAATTGCCTCATCTTCCTCCGGCCCATTAGAAATAATTAAACCGTCGGGATTCAATCCAAGAATTTTGTCTGCATCAGTGTTATAGGGTAACAATGTAAGATTGCATCCAAGCTCCCTTAATTGTTCAAGAAAACTATTCAAGATTCCCAAATTTAGTATGGCTATTCTTGGGCCTGAAGGATTCCCCTTAATTTGTTTAATCCTTTTTACAGAGATATCTTTTATAAAATCTCTTTTCATTTCTCTTTTATAGTCTTTCAGTTTCTTAAGCAGGGCACTTTTCTTTACCTCTTGACTTGAAACTATTCCAAGCATCTGACCGCTATCCCTGATCTTAACAGTTAATGTCCTTGTATCAACTTCACTCATTGCAACAAGACCTTCTTTCTTCAAGAAATTGCTAAAAGTATCCTCTGCTTGCCAATTGGAATACATGTTGCTGTTTTCTTTTATAACCAGTGCAGATAACCAGCATTTCCCGGACTCGGAAAATTTTTTGGCTACACCATAATTACCTATCAAGGGATATGTCAAAACCAAAATCTTACCGGCATTTGCCGGATCTGTCATAATCTCCTGATACCCAACAACAGCAGTATTTAAAATAACCTCTCCTACCTTCTCTCCGACTACTCCTGCTGAGAGACCGTGAAATGTGCTGCCATCTTCTAACACCAATACTGCTTTCATCTGAATAAACCCTCACGTAAACATTCAGCAAATGCGTCCCAATCTGTCATTCTGAGGAGCAACGCGACAAAGAATCTCTTGTAGATTCTTCCCCTTCACTCAGGGTCAGAATGACACGGCGTTTACTGGGTATCTACCTTTACCGAAACCCGAAGACCGAATTCTAAATTCTGATTTTAGAGTGGTTTTACTTGAATTGCAAGAAATTTTTATTACCCGCTTGACCAACCCTCAATTTTGACATATTATTATCGTTATCATGAATAAAACTTATAGAAACTGGTCTTCCTAATTCCCTTTCCATATTAGAATACCATTTGCTCCAACTTCTCTATGCAAAACTGGCAAAAATAGAGTTAGAAGGGGAATTTATGGTGATAAAAATTCGGGCTCTGAGAGGGGGTCTGCACTTTCAGGAGAGAGTTTACCTACATACTCTGGTCTAACAGGGTCGAGAAATGGCTGTGTATGGCAAATTTGAAAGGGTCGCCTCATCGGTGACCCTCCGAAGAGGCGGGTTTTTATCATCGGGGTGGAGCAAAATTCTGAATAAGGCTAAATATGTGAGTTTATCGGGTCTTTTTTTCTCTTGGGCTATTTTCTATTGCCTTTACTGCAGCAATAAATTCTTCTTTATCTGCTAATACATATCCCAAAAATGGGCAGCGTTTCTGGTGCCCCTCCCCAATACATTTCGAAAATTTCTTCCATGTCATCCTGCCAGGGCTCTTGCAAAAAGGTTTACTGTTTATGTAGGAAGGATTCTTTATTATTTGCCACTTAATGCGTTTGGTCTTTTTCAGATCTTTGAAAAATTCTTTCAGAGAATTAGCCGTACAGACTTTTATCTTTTTATCCTTGCAAGCGTCGTAGAGACAGTATGCTTCTCCGACAAAATAGTTCCAAAAGCTCATAGAGATTATCCTATCAGTTCGATTCCCGCCTGTATAAATTCTCTATCGAAAGCAAAAGCCCTGTTGATATTGAGATCCTTCATTACTGTGAAGGAGGTAACATCTGTGAAACTAAAATTTTTATCCTTGTACTTTTGGTAAAGTTTCCAGGCACTTTGAAAATAGTCTGGGAAAATATGCACTATCTTGATGATTTCACTTGTGAGGAGAACTTTGCCTGCAAAGACAGATTGTTTGTGGTTTCCTCTTGCCAAAATGGTTGTAATGGTTTCATCAATGACATAGTCCGAGGTATAAATGAGCACCTTTAACCGCTTAAGGTCATCAAAAATGGGAGCTGCCTTTTTATGATCTTTATCATTTGCTACAAAGAGGGCTACCCAACCACTGGTGTCTACAAATACCTTTTCCATAAATCATCTCCTTTTTCTCCGCCCGTATAAATAGTGGTCGTGATCCACAGCGGCGTTAGTTACCGTGAGTTTAATCTTGCCAATGGCTTTGGTGAGAGGGTCCCTGTCCCAGTCAATATTGTTGGCCCTTGTTTTTAAGAGCCGGTCGATCGCATGGCGGATTAATTTAGACACAGCGAGGTGTTCTCTCTCTGCTTCAAGTTTGAGCTGGTGCATTTGATCTTCCTCAATGTAGATTTGAGTCCGATGTAAATTACCCATGGTTCTCACCTCCTTTATACATCCTACATTATACACCGCACAGCGTTTTTGTCAAGGATAAAATGAGAAATTTTTATAAGTTGCGCCACAAGCTCTTTTTCACAGGATGTTGGGTGGGCCAGTTAGGCCAATAAACTTTACTCAATATGATTTGTTGTATTCCGGAAGACATTTAAAATCATCATAATAAGCTTGCATTAAATCGCCTTCAATGTTAGCTGGGAGCAATTTATTGCATGAATCGAAAGTAATGAACCACTTAAAAAGAAGTTTGGAATATTTCCCCTTTGCAAGAATGTTTCCGAAGAATTTTCTTCGATATTCTCCGCATTGCTTCATTGTAAGACGCTTTTTGAGTGTTTGTTTCCCAAATGACCCGTCTTGTTTTATACGTCCACTACTACCGATATAAATAACTTTCTCTTTCTTAGAAGCACAACCGTAGATTATATAAACTCCAGGTTCAGAAGAAACACCGAACCGATTAACGATGTCATTAATAGATTCCCCAGGAAGAAGGATAAATGAGCCGTGATTTTTGAGCTTGCCTTCGAGCTCGGAAAGTAAATTCTTAAATAGGTTCATTTGACTTTTTGATATTCAGAAGACTCCCCGTCAGCAGTGGTCAAAATGAGTTTGTCTTGGACGATAGAGACGTTGTAGATGATAGGGCCAATCAACGCCCATACACCACCCAACTCAAGCCTTATTCGCTTGGCACTAATGAACTTGTAGTCTCCACCCGCACACATTTCCCCTTTAACAATGCTTACGGTGCCATCTTTAAAGAACTCGATAGTCTTGGAATCTCCTATTCTCTCCCATTTACCGATTATAGTTTTTTCCGGCTTCGGTCCGCAGGAGGCCAAGAGAAAAACGAAACAAACAATAATTAGAAAACCGCGTGTTTTCATGACGCTCTGCCCCTCCAACCATCTACTTAAAGAAATTCTTTGAATCGTCAAATTTTGCTCTGAGTTTGCCATGGCTTATTCTAGCCAAAAACTTCGCTTCTGGAGCCCAAAAAGGCGAAATGGCCAAGGTCATCCCTATTTAGCATATTCGTAGAGTGGAACTTCTGCCTCCGGCTTGGTTGTTTTCTGTAACATCCCCTCGATTCGCTGCGTAGTTTTTAGATTCAGCAGTGTATCCCCACATACTGAGCAGACTTTTGCTGGGACATGGTCAATAACAACCACCTTTCCTTGAAACCGCACAGTATGTACAATCTTTCGTCCCTCGTACTCACCTGGGCATCCTTCAATACTACATTTCATCTCTGCTCAATAATACCGCTTTGGGAGTATGGTGTCAATTGTTTGTTGCTCCTTTTAATTATCCATAACTATCCACAATCACCGCCTTTTCTATTGACTAACTCTCAACTTTGACATACCATTATCGTTAAGGATGAATAAGACTTATAGAAGCTGGGTTGGGACAGGGGGATTGGGAACTTTCACCATATGTGAAAAAGAAACTGACCTCCTGATTTCACTCGACATCAGGACCCGCCCGCCGGCGAGGCGGGGATGTCTCCCACAAAACTTCGAAAATTTAAAGAAACAGGCACTTACATCTGTCATACGCTATAGACAGGAGATTGAAAGCTATATAAGAAAGAGGGGGGAATTTTTGAAGAGTCTGTCTCCGGTAGATATCGAGGAAGGAGCTCCTCGCATTATTAAGGATATGATTTCTGAATCATGTAAAGCGGGTGTTGGTCCGATGGCAACTGTCGCAGGAGCAATTGCACAATATGTAGGTGAAAATTTACTTTCTGAATCCAGTGAAATTATTGTGGAAAACGGTGGAGACATTTTCCTTAAATCTCACTGCAGGAGGGTTGTAGCAATATATGCAGGAGATTCAATATTCACCCAACAGATAGCTCTGGAAATAGAACCTGATGAGACTCCTCTGGGCATATGCACTTCTTCTGGAACAGTTGGTCATTCTTTAAGTTTTGGCAACGCTGACGCAGTAGTAATTTATTCTCCTTCAGCAATCCTTGCTGATGCTGCAGCAACCGCTACCTGCAATCTTGTGAAGAGCCATTCTGACATTGAAAAAGCCGTAGATTTTGCCCGCTCAATAAATGGTGTGAGAGGTGTTGTCATCATTTTCGGGGATAAACTTGGAATATGGGGAAAGATAAGACTGAAGGAGCGCTAAATGCCAAAGACATATTCACAAATTAATCAGAAAATAGCCATGGGTGAGGTTGTAGTTGTAACTGCCGAAGAGATGATTGAAATTGTAAAGACTAAAGGTGTAAAAAAAGCTTCTCGGGAAGTGGATGTTGTTACAACCGGGACTTTTGGTCCGATGTGTTCCTCAGGTGTTTTTCTGAACCTCGGGCACTCAAAACCGAGAATCAAATTTCGCAAAGTGTGGCTGAACAATGTCCCGGCGTATACAGGACTGGCAGCTGTAGATGTCTACCTCGGAGCGACAGAACTTTCTGAAGATGACCCTGAGAACAAAGTTTTCCCCGGCGAATTTCGCTACGGCGGAGGTCATGTAATTGAAGACCTTGTTGCAGGTAGACCTGTGAAGCTGAAAGGTCTCGCCTACGGCACTAACTGTTATCCAAACCGCGAAATTGAAAAAACTATCACGATACGGGACATTCCGCAGGCAATTCTTACAAATCCCAGAAATGCTTATCAGAACTATAATGTAGCTGTCAACAAATCAGATAGAGTGATTTACACATATATGGGAATTCTTCAACCTCGTATGGGAAATGCCAATTACTGTAGCGCCGGTCAATTAAGCCCTCTTTTGAATGACCCTCTCTACAGAACCATCGGTGTTGGAACACGAATATTCCTTGGTGGAGCGCAGGGTTATGTCTGGGGAGCAGGAACTCAACACAATCCGGACGTTCCCCGTGACAAAAATGGTCTCCCCCGGGCTCCAGCAGGGACGCTCGCAGTTACGGGGAATCTTAAAGAAATGTCGCTTGAATGGATACGCGGCGCAAGTTTTACAGGCTATGGAGTAACATTGACTTTAGGTATAGGAGTAGCAATACCAATTCTTGATGAAAAAATGGCTGAGTATACTGCTGTGAGTGATGAGGATATTCATGCACAGGTTGTAGACTATAGCAAAGATTATCCGCAGGGCAAAGACAAAATCCTTGGCACAGTGAATTATCACGAGCTCAGGGAAGGGAAAATAACTATTGAAGGGAAGGAAATCCCTGCCGGCGGACTTTCAAGTTATGCGCGGGCAAGGGATATCGCAGATATTCTGAAACAATGGATAGAAAAGGGAGAATTCTTGCTGAGTGAACCTGTTGCATTTCTCCCGGGGGCAGAACGATGACGAAAAAAAGACTTGTCCTGCGTTTTCCTCCAGAGTTAGTAGAACAACCTATAACATACCAGTTGATAAGAGATTATGATTTGATGATTAATATACTTCAGGCTACAGTAACCCCGCGTGAGGAAGGAAGACTTGTGGTGGAGATAAGCGGGGAGAGAAAAGCTTTAGAAAAAGGTCTCAACTACCTCTCTCAACTCGGGGTTGGAATGCAACCTCTTGCACAAGATGTCCTCTGGCACCAGGATAAATGTATACACTGCACAGCTTGTATCCCGCTCTGCCCTGCAGGCGCTTTCGTACTTGACAGAGAAAAACATCTTATCTCCTTTGAGAAAGAGCGATGCATTGCCTGCGGGCTTTGTGTCAGAGCATGTCCCTACAAAGCAATCGAAATCCTCTTTTAACCATGATTATCATCCATTCTGAGGAAGAACTTAAGTTAATACGTGCCAGTAGCAGAATTGTAGCTGAAGTTCTTAAGAAACTAACAAAACTTATAAAGCCGGGTGTAACGACTGCGGAACTTGACAAAATTGCAGAGGAAATGATCAGGAAAAGAGGAGGAACTCCAGCTTTTAAGGGGTATAAAGGTTTTCCAGCAACAATCTGCGCGTCTATCAATGAAGAAATTGTTCATGGAATCCCTGGATTCAGAGTTGTAAAAGAAGGAGATATTATAAGCGTGGATATTGGCGTTGAGTATAAAGGTTTCTTTGGTGACTCAGCAATCACAGTAGCTGTCGGAGAAATAAGCTCAGATATTCATAAACTACTAAGAGTTACCAGGGAAGCTCTATTCAAAGGTATAGAAAAAGTCAGGGCAGGTAATAGACTATCAGATATATCACATGCCGTCCAATCCCATGTGGAAAAGAATGGATTCTCAGTGGTACGCGACTTTGTTGGACATGGTATCGGAAGCAACCTCCATGAAGAACCACAGATTCCAAATTTTGGTAAGCCAAAGCAAGGGCCAAGGCTGAAACCTGGTATGGTTCTCGCTATTGAACCGATGGTCAATATGGGGACTTTTGAAGTTGAAGTCCAAGAGGATAACTGGACGGCGGTTACCCGCGACGGACAACCATCAGCACATTTTGAGCATACAATTATTGTTACAGATGGAGAACCTGAAATTATCACAATGTAGATAAATGAATATTTGTGAGAAATCTTCACAGTTTCTGTTGCGCATAAGTGAAAACCGAATTTTTCACATATCACTATGGGCCCTCTCAAAAATCTACCTTTTCGCTATTACTGTACGGCATTTCACGAGGAGAAAAAAAGGATTACAGCGCCCTGTGATAAGTGTAGGCAATATTGTGCTTGGAGGAACAGGAAAAACTCCTGCGGTAGAAATGCTCGCTAAGATACTTACAACCCGGGGGTGCAGGGTAGCTATCCTGAGCAGAGGTTACAGGAGAAAACCTACAAAAAGGACGGCCAGTTTCGGCGTTGTTTCGGATGGTAAGACAATTCTGCTCGGGAGTGAAGAAGGAGGAGATGAACCACAGTTACTCGCAAAGAATCTGCCAGGAGTAGCTGTGCTCGTTGGGAAAAACCGTTTTCTCACAGGAAACCTCGCTATAAATAAGTACGGTTGTGATGCGATTATTCTTGATGATGGGTATCAATATTTAGCTTTGAAGAGAGACCTAAATATAGCAGTTATCAATGCAATCTGCCCTTTCGGGAATGGTCATCTTCTACCGAGAGGGACTCTCAGGGAACCAAAGAACAAACTGAAGCGGGCAAATCTTTTCCTGCTTACACATACTGACGAGTCTAACAACCTTGAAAACTTAAAGCAGGAACTAAGAGCAATCAATCCAACCGCTCCAATTATAGAGAGCATACATTCCCCTGTGCGCCTCCAGGATATTGCAACAGGGAAACATCTTGAATTGAATTTTCTTACAGGTAAGGATATTTTTGCTCTCTCCAGCATTGGAAATCCACAATCTTTTGAGAAAACATTAAAGGAGCTCGGAGCTAATGTGCGGGATTCTTTTCGCTTCCTCGACCATCACAGATATTCACTCAGGGAAATTGATAAAATCCGCCGTCTCGCACAGCAAAAAGGAGTAGAAACAATTATCACCACCCAGAAAGACGCCATGCGGCTGGAAGGAATCTGCGATGGGAATATTCTCGCTCTTATTATTGAGTTGAAAATTATTCGTGGAAAAGAAATTCTTAAAAGATGGAAGTGTGAACGATGAGAAAAATTGACCGTCTCGCCTCAATTCTTGCTATGCATTCCGTGATGAAAATTATAGGTCTCCTACCATGGAGAGGAGTACAGCTCTCCGGTAAATCTTTGGGGCAGCTCGCGTATTTCCTTTCCGGAAGGTATCATAAAATTACACTGGATAACTTGAAACTTGCATTCGGTAACAGGATGAATCAGTCAGAACTCGCAGCAATTGCCCGCGAGACTTATATAAATCTCGGGAAGGGATTATGTGAGGCAACAAGTTCTATCCGATTCTCTCGCCGCGAGATAAGAAAGCTTATAAGATTGGAAGGGAAAGAAAATCTTGAATCTGCTCTGAAGAAGGGTAAAGGTGTCATCGGTTTTAGCGCTCATTTAGGGAATTTCGGTTTGTTAGGGGCAAGACTTGCGGCTGAGGGATACCCTTTCAGTTTCATTATGCGTGACCCTGAAGTTGAACAGATTGCTGAAATTTTCCATTCCTGTCTTGAACATCTCGGCATAGGTGTCGTCCCCGCTCTACCAAGAAAAAAAGCGACAACTGAATTATTAAAGCGCTTGCGACAGAATGAAATTGTGTGTATGCTCGGTGACCAGCGAGAACTTCGGGGAGGTGTATTCGTAGACTTCTTCAATCATCCTGCAGGAACTGCAACAGGTCCTGTAGTTCTTGCCATGAGGACGGGAGCAGGCATTGTCCCGATGTTTTCACTGCGGGAGCCGGGTGATAAGCATGCGGTGATAATTGAACCCGTACTTGAACTTTCCTCTACAGGCAACAGAGAAGAAGACATATATATGAATACAGCCAGGCTAACCAGGATTATCGAGAGCTATGTCAGGCGCTTCCCTGCACAGTGGTTCTGGCTCCATCAACGCTGGAAACTGATATGACCCAGCTCATTGGGCGGTGCCCGCTTTGCAAGGTAAGTGATACAATTCAAATAGCCAGGCAGGAAATAAATAACCTTATGCAATGCCGTAACTGTGGTCTGCTCTATCGCCACCCGGCGCCAGCACCGGAAGATTATGAGAAACTAAACAACGATCTTGACTACGCATGGTATAAGGAATTTGACCTTGCTCAGTTTGACTTCACCCGTTTTAAGAAAACCAACCAGTACTTTCAAATCCAGCGCAGGTTAAAATATGTCCAGCGATATAAATCCTCGGGCAATCTGCTTGATGTCGGGTGCGGGTTAGGCTTCTTTGTCCAGGAAGCAGCCGGGCTTGGTTTCTCAGCCACAGGCATAGATATATCGCAGAAAACAATAAAGTGGGCGCAGGAAACCCTGCATATAGATGTCAGAGCAGGCAAACTGGAAGAAATGAATTTTCATGCTGGACAGTTTGACATTGTTACTCTGTGGCATGTTCTTGAGCACATGCCAGACCCACTGGGAACACTCCGTTACCTCTACCGTCTCATAAAAAGTAACGGATATATCTTTGTGGAACTGCCAAATGTTGCAGGGATAGATATTAGAGTTAAGAATTTTTTGAGCAGATACCGTCTAAAAAAGCATCCCTGGTGCCATTTTTCAATGCCTGAACATCTGTATGAATTTAACTCTGCGACTTTCAGAAGACTTGCAGCATCAGCAGGACTGCAAATCCTGTATTGGACTACTCTAAGCCGAAGTCCCAACCCCTTACTGACTTTTCTTTATGACAAAACGAAATTTGGCAATAAAATGCTGTTTGTACTTGGGAAATAACGCGGAATCATATACAATATGCATAATAAGTTTCCTCTATTAGAAAAAACGTTTTTTACTGTTTCAGGTGGAGTGGCAAGCGCTATATGGAAATTCCCTCGCACTGTTGAGATTGAAACAACTAATGCATGCAACTCGAACTGCACAATGTGCACAAGAGACAGGATGACACGAAAAATAGGAATTATGAGCTGGGAACTGTTTGAAAAAGTGGTTAACGAATGCGCAAAGCACAAAGTTCACTCAGTTCATCTCCATAATTTTGGTGAGGCGCTCCTTGTAGATGACCTGCCAGATCGGATAAAACATGCCAAAAGGCTCGGTATCGCAGAGGTCAAGATATTTACGAACGGATCTTTGCTAACCGGTGATATGGCTGAAAGAATTCTGAATAGTGGACTTGATAAGTTGAAAATTAGCTTTGACGGAATTGACAAGAACCTGTATGAAACTACACGGCGTGGGTTAAGCTTTGATGAAGTACAAAGAAACATAAATGAATTCATGGAAATGAGACAAAAGAAACATTTTAAAAAGCCGCAAGTTTCAATTTCCTGCTTAGATCTTAGTAGTGATACCAAGGCAAAAAATAAATTTCTTCATTACTGGAGAAGAAGGGTTGATAATGTTTCAATAGGAAAAGTCCATAATTGGGGAAATCTACGCAACTTCAAAAAATCTCCTGCTGTTAGGAAACTACCATGTTTTCGTCTATGGTCAAAGCTGACAATTCTCTGGAACGGTGAAGTCGCCTTATGCTGTGTCGATTATGATGGCCAGATCGTTTTAGGGAATGTCTGTGAGAACACAATCGCAGATGTATGGAAGGGGAAGTGTCTAAAAGAAATAAGACAGTTTCACCTGAGAGGAGAGTTTGACAAAGTGCCGATTTGTAAATTCTGCTCTGCCTGAGGGAAAGACACGGGGAAATAAAGTTGAAAAGGCTTTTCAGTTATATAAGTCGTTATAAACGGCAATTAGCTTTTGCTTTCATCTGTATGATTTTCTTCGCTCTCTTTTCAGTCATTTCAATATGGACGCTGAAACCTATTATCGACAGGATATTCACTCCAGAGAAAATAGTCACTGTTGAAATCCCATTCCTGAAAGCAGAGTTCACAGCTGAAAGGACTGTTTGCGTCAAATTCCTTGCAATTTTCGTTTTGGCAATAGTCTCCATGAAAGGGCTTGCAGGGTACGGGCAGACTTATCTCATGCACTTCGTTGCACAGAAAGTGGTAAATGACCTGCGGAATGACCTATACCACAATGTTACAGGTTTGAGCCCCGGTTTCTTCACACGACGAAAAACCGGGGAGTTAATATCAAGATTCACCAACGATATCAATGTCATTCAGCAGAGCATAACAGAATCCTTGGCAAGTCTTATTCGTGAACCTGTAACAATCTTAGGATTTCTCATTTTTATTTTCTATCTAAATACCGGTCTTGCGATTGTGTCTCTGGTCATATTCCCACCAGTTGCAGTTTTGATTAAGAAACTTGGTGAGAAGGTAAGAAAATTTACCGGAGAAGCTCAGGTGAGAATTGCCGATATCACTTCTATACTTCAGGAAACTCTTTCAGGAATCAGGGTTGTTCAGGCTTTCGGGATGGAAGAGTATGAGAGGAAGAGATTCTTTGGGGAAACTAAGAAATTCTTCCAGATAACGATGAAGTCTGCGCGTATTTATTTAGTTTCATCCCCGGTGATGGAATTTTTAGCCGCAGTTGGAATAGCAGCCATACTGCTCTATGCCGGCTACAGGGTCATGCCAGGAGCTGGTTCTATGACATCTGGTGACTTCGTCACATTCCTCGGGGCAGTTTTCTGCCTGTATGCACCTTGCAAGAATCTGACCAGAGTTAACAATATGATGCAGCAGGCAAAAGCCGCATCAATGAGGATTTTTGAAATACTTGATATTCAACCTGAGGTCGTAGAATGTGAAGGGGCTTTGGATGTTCCACGATTAGGAGGGGAAATAAGCTTCGACAATGTATCTTTTGCATATACAAAAGGGAGAAATGTGCTTACTGACATAAACCTCAAAGCCAGAGTAGGAGAGATTATAGCCATCGTTGGGACAAGTGGTGTTGGGAAAACAACTCTCGTGAATCTCATTCCACGATTCTACGATTGTCTCTCGGGCTCAATAACTATTGACGGGAAGGACATAAAAGAGGTAACAATCAAATCCCTGAGAGCTCAGATTGGCATAGTGACTCAAGAGGTCATTTTATTCAATGACACTGTGGCAAACAATATCTGCTACGGGAATGCGAATATTTCAGAGGAAGAAATTATCCGAGCAGCTAAAGCGGCAAATGCCCATAGCTTTGTAATGAACCTGTCAAACGGATATGATACAGTCATCGGAGACCGTGGCGTTCTCCTCTCTGGAGGCGAACGACAGAGAATTACTATTGCGCGAGCTGTGCTTAAAGACCCTGCGATTTTGATACTTGATGAGGCAACATCATCGCTGGATTCCGAATCTGAAGAGATGATACAGGGAGCAATAAATAATCTTATGAAGGATAGAACAGTATTTGTAATTGCGCACAGACTTTCCACCATAAAGCATGCAAACAAAATCATAGTCCTTGACAAGGACAGAATTGTGGAATCTGGCATTCATGAAGAGTTGATTAAACGAGGGGAAGTGTACAAGCGGCTATATGAGATGCAATTCAAAGATAGAAAATAAGATAATTGTAAGAGCGCCTAACTGGATTGGAGATGCTGTTCTCTCAACTCCTGCGCTGACTGCGTTGAGAGAAAAGTATCCCGGAGCACATATCTCACTTCTCGCCAGAAGGAGCGTGAGTGATTGTTTCCTCCACAATCCTGCTGTTGATGAAATAATCATATTACCCGAGAAGAATAATTTATTCTACTGGTTAAAAGCTTTTAAGCTCAGAAAAGACAAATATGACAGGGCAATCCTTTTTCCAAATTCCTTTTCATCGGCCCTTTTTTTTCGCATTTCAGGAGCGGAAGAAACTCTCGGCTATAGAAGAGATGCAAGAGGATTCCTGTTGACTTGCGCTCTGGAACCTACCAGGAAGTTACTCAGGGAACATCAGGTAAACTACTACCTTCATCTTATTGAGGACTTTCATGATTCAAAAAGGGAATCCGTAAATCATGAACTTGTATGGGTTGTAACTCAACAAGAAAAGGAAGAAGCTAAGAGACTTCTTGAAGAAAACAAAATCAAAAGCGTTGACAGATTGATTGGAATTAATCCAGGGGCAACATTCGGACCTGCGAAAAGATGGTTCCCGAGAAATTTTGCAGATGTGGGAGATGAACTGATTAAAAAACAATCTGTAAAAATTTTACTTTTTGGGACATCTAAGGAAGAGAAAATCACAGATGAGATTTGTAGATATATGAAAGAGAAGTGTGTCAATCTTGCGGGAAAGACAAGCCTGCGTCAGCTCGGAGCATTACTCAGTATGTGCAAACTTCTCATTACAAATGACAGCGGGACTATGCACATAGCTACTGCAGTTAAAACCCCTGTTGTGGCAATATTTGGCTCCACTGACCCTGCAAGAACAGGTCCACGAGGTGAAGAGCATACTGTTTTCTACAAGAGAGTTGATTGCAGTCCATGTTTTTCCAGAAAATGCCCGCGCGGAGATTACAGGTGTTTTAAAGAAATTCAGGTGGAAGAGGTTCTTCTCTCAGCGGAGGAAAAATTAAGAGATGGCAGGTAAATTCTCCGTTTCAGTATGTATTGTTACATATAATGAGGAGAAAAATATCCGTGACTGTCTCAAATCAGTTGCATGGGTTGATGAAATCATTATTGTGGATTCATTCAGCAGTGATAAGACCGTAAACATATGCAGAGAATTCACTGATAAGATAATGCAGCGAGAGTGGAAAGGACAGATTGACCAGAAAAGTTTTGCGCTAAGCAGTACAAAATATGACTGGGTCTTATTGATTGATGCTGATGAAAGGTTGTCGCCCGGATTGATTGAGGAAATAAAAAAGGGACTCTCTGAAGATAGCGGAGAGTATGACGGATTTTATTTCCCAAGGCTCGTCTATTATCTCGGAAGATGGATCAAGCATGGTGAATGGTATCCTGACTACAAACTTCGCCTGTTCAGAAGGGTGAAAGGGCGTATAGGAGGTGTTGAACCGCATGAGAAAGTTGAGGTATCCGGAGGGCGGGTTAAATATTTGGAGCAAGACCTGTGGCATTTTACCTATGAGAACATTTTTGACCAGTTGCAAACTCTGAATAAATTTTCTTCAATCTCAGCGGAGGAAATGGCAAAACATGGAAAAGTATTTCATCCCTTCCAGATTCTCCTTCGCCCTATTATAAGGTTTATCACAGGATATGCAATCAGGGGTGGATTCAAAGATGGTATCCCGGGATTGATAATTGCAGCCGCTTCTTCATTTTATGTTTTCTTGAAATATTCCAAGCTGTGGGAACTACAAAAGACAGGATT
Source organism: bacterium (assembly GCA_030606215.1). Classification (GTDB taxonomy): domain Bacteria; phylum NPL-UPA2; class JAUVJM01; order JAUVJM01; family JAUVJM01; genus JAUWGW01. The sequence goes on along the minus strand of JAUWGW010000007.1, from coordinate 37,854 downwards.
AAGTAATGAAAAGATTGACAAGACACTTTGACAATTATATATATATATCGCTCATCCTGTTTGCTTTTACTTTGCCTCTATCAATAGCTGTTTCAGAGGGAGTATTTGTTCTTGGCTTAATTGGGTGGATTGTGAAGATGATTTTAGGTAAAGAATTTCACTGGCAGAAAACCCCGTTGGATCTGCCGGTTTTAGCTTTTGTAGTGGTTGCTTTTCTTAGTTCATTCTGGGGCGTAGATGTTAAAAACAGTCTGATTGGTTTCAGGACTTATGGTCTTATTCTCATTATCTACCTCATTCTGAATAATGTAGCATCTCACAAAATCAGGACGCTTGTGAGAACTCTTATTTGCGGGACTTCAATTTTATCACTTTTCACGATAGTTAACCGCCTATCAAAAATCACCCAGGGCTCTGACCCTGTGCTGGCTGGAAGTATGAGTGAGGCAGGCCAGCTTCTCATTATTATTGGAATTACAACGGCAATCCTGCTTTACCGGGAAGAAAGGAAGATAAAAGTGCTCCTGTCAATTGCTCTCATGCTTATGATTGCCGCTGAAATCCTCAATTTCAAACGCGGTTCCTGGATATCACTCATGTTTGTACTCGGTATTCAGGGATGGATTAGGTCCAGGAAAATGATTTTAACTGTAATTTGTGCCGCAGTGGCAATTCTCGCGCTTTTCCAGCCAGCGAAAGACAGGCTTATGAATCTGAAGGATGAGTTTTCACCGGTGCGGGGTGGGAGACTTGCAATGTGGGAGATTACACCATCAATATTGAGAGACCATCCAATGGGAGTTGGGATAGATAATGTTGGCAGTGTTATGTATCACTATAACTCTGGGATTGAACACAGGCGTGATCACCTCCACAGTACACCTCTGCAAATACTTGCAGAGATGGGACCTATCGGGTTTATAGCATTTCTCTGGTGGATGATTGTCTTTATCAAATTATCATTCCACACGTTTCACAGGATTAAAGATAAAAATTCTTATGAGAAAGCTCTCATGCTTGGTATTTTCTCCGCATTTATCGGTTTTCTCATAAATGGCCTTGTTGAATTTAACTTCGGGGATTCTGAAGTAGTGATGATGGTATATATTATGATGGGGCTCGCACTTCTTATAAACAAGAATTTGAAGGCAAATATTCAGTGAAGAGCATTCTTATATTAAAGCTTAGTTCTCTGGGAGATGTTATCCATACTCTGCCACTTGTGAATATATTGCGGAGAAAATATCCGGATACTCATATTGGCTGGGCGATTGAGAAAAGATTTTCAGGTTTAATTAAGAATCATCCTTCTGTGGATGAAATAATTGTCTTTGAAAGAGAAGGGGTTTTCAAAAACTTTCTTTCCTTCATAAAATTCATTGGAAAAATAAGAAGTAAGAAGTATGATATAATTATTGATTTACAGGGAAATCTCAAGGGGGGTATTGTCACATTTCTCAGCGGCTGCCGATGGCGGATGGGTTTCAAAAGAGGAAGTTTCAGGGTTGAGGCAATAAGCACATTTTTCACAAACCGGAAGGTTACCGAAGAGGGCTCTCACATCATTGAACGAAACCTGGGCTTTGCCAGGGAGCTGGAAGCAGATGCAGGGGATATATTATTTAAGGTCCCGGTTGAGGAGTCTGCAAAAAGATATATAGATGATTTCCTGAAATCAAGAAATGTTTATAATAAGAGAATAGTAATAATGCATCCAGGTGTCACGTGGGAGACGAAGAAATGGCCGATTGAGAATTATGCACACCTTTCCCGGGAAATCGTTAAGAAGTTTGCTGATACTACGATTGTGATTACTGCAGGACCTGGTGAAGAGAAACCTGCGGAGAAATTCCGCAGAGAAGATATAGTCATTGCAAACGGTATGAACCTTTCTCAACTGATTGCTTTACTTGACAAATGTGAACTTTTTATCGGTTCAGATACAGGCCCCTTACATCTGGCAGCTGCTCTCGGTAAAAGGGTAATAGGATTATATGGCCCAACGGACCCCGCGCGTAACGGTCCCTATGGGGAGAGAAATTTTGTGGTATGGAAGAAAATGCCATGCTCCGGCTGCTGGCGAAAAAAATGCAAGAGTATCAAATGTATGAAAGAGATTGGAGTATCTGAAGTTATGGAAAAGGTGGAAATATGCCTGGACAGTGGCATGAATTATTAAAGCGGCGTGAACTTGTAAAAAATCTTGTTACAAGACATCTCAAGGTCAGATACAAAAGTTCTTCCCTGGGCTTTCTCTGGTCGCTTCTCAATCCACTTCTTATGACCCTGGTTTACTGGGCTGTCTTCTCAAGTGTTTTCACAGGATGGCGGAAGGCAGGTATAGAGAATTACGCAGCATATTTGGTAGTTGGTCTTTTTTCATGGAACTTCTTTGCCGGCTCAATCAGCGACTCGGCAACTTCCTTCGTAGGGAATGTCAGTCTCGTAAAGAAAGTTTATTTCCCAAGAATTATTTTGCCAGTCTCAGCCGTGCTGACTAACCTCGTGAACTTTATCCTTTCACTTGTAGTGGTTTTCACTCTGCTCATAATGTGGAAAATCCCTTCCGGATGGGAAAATCCCTCCGGAATCTGTCTCCTAATGCTCCCGCTTCTGATTCTTATCGAACTTATGCTTGCATGCGGGTTATCCTTCTTTATCAGCTCCTTGAATGTCCTATTCCGTGATGTGGAACATATGCTGCAGGTTATTCTGTTCGCCGGCTTTTTCCTCACGCCTGTCATCTATCCATACACACTTGTTGTCCCGGAGCATCTGCGTTTACTGTATTTCCTTAATCCGATGGCATGTATAATTGTAAGTTATCAAAGCATTCTTTATCACGGTAACTTCCCTCCCCCTCAACTTATATATATACCACTTGTAATCTCAATAGCAGTACTTATAGCTGGATATCGCTTTTTGATTAAGGTGGAAGGAATAATTGTGGATCAACTTTGAAATGCGGAGCGCAGAATAATGATCGTTATAAGTATTAAAGGCGTTTCAAAAAACTATCTTATTCAGCGGGGGAAAGAACCAACTTTCAAAGGGGCAATAATGGACTGGCTGAAAAGGAGGGAACCTTTCAAAGCCTTTCACGCTCTTGAGGATGTCAGTTTTGAAATTCAGAAGGGAGAAACTGTCGGCGTTATAGGAGAGAATGGTTCGGGCAAAAGCACACTGCTTGGAATTATCGCCGGGATATTGAAACCGACCTCAGGAGAGGTAAAAGTCCAGGGTTCCGTTGCAACACTCCTTGAACTCGGAGCTGGTTTTCACGGAGATTTGAGCGGGCGGGAGAATATCTATCTCAACGGGTCAATACTCGGTTTTTCGAAAAAAGAGATGGATGAAAGGTATAAGGCAATAGTCGAATTTTCCGAGCTTGAAAAGTTTATAAACATGCCTGTGAAACATTTCTCTTCCGGTATGTATGTCAGGCTTGGCTTTGCAATTGCAGTTGAAGTTGACCCCGACATATTATTGATTGATGAAGTGCTTGCTGTCGGAGACGAACATTTTCAGAAGAAATGTCTCAGAAGGATAGAAGATTTTCAGAAAAGAGGAAAAACAATCCTCTTCGTGTCACACGCTCTTGAACTTGTTGAAGAAGTCTGCAGTCGCGTAATTCTTCTTGAGCAGGGACATGTCAGGGAGGAAGGCAGACCAAGAGACGTTCTGAGATTGTACAGGAAAATGGTTCAGGAGAGAGATGAACGTTTAAGACCAAGAGAATGGGGAACAAAAGAAGCTTTTATTACAGGTGTGCGTTTTCTAAGAAGCGGCGGCAAAGAAGAAAAACGCTTTTTCACAGGGCAGCCTGTGATTATGGAGATAAGTTACCTCGCACCCAAGCGAGTTGATTCCCCGGTCTTTGGCATTTCTATCCATGGCCAGGATGGCAAAAACTTCTTCGGGACGAACACCAAACTTGAAAACTATCCTATAGACCACATTGAGGGTGAGGGAAAAATAAAACTTACAATCGAGCGCCTTACCCTTTTCAAAGGGGCTTTCTTCTTCAATTTTTCTCTCCACTCACAGGACCACAGAATACAGTATCACCACCTTGATTTCACACATCAGATAGAAGTGGAAAATCTCCGCGAGGAAGATGGTTTTCTTAAATTACCATGCAGATGGGAATTGGAGGTATAAATACGATGGAAGAGACCTTTGAGATAAAGGATACTGACATAAATGTTGAGGAGTTAATGGAGGAAATTCGCGCGAATATTGAAAAGAAGAAAAGAGAAGGAATTCTATCCAGCGAAAAACTTGCCGAAGCAGAGAAACTGAAAATTGGTGATACACCTGAACACGCAGATTTCACGAGACACTATATCAAGACAGCCGAGGTCCTCTGCAACATAGATATAGAACATTATAAATTCGGTATCCCACCGTTCCTGAACCGTCCCATACTCGGACATATTGTGCTCGCAGTGAAAGAATTTATCAGGCGGTTTCTGAGGTTTCATACGAGGGGTGTTTTCAACCAACAGATTGATTTCAACAGACATATCGTCCAACTTGTCAAAGGATTATATGACAGGATAGTGGAGCTTGAGAAAGAAATTTCTATTTTGAAGCGAAAGGAAAGGCAGTGAGAATTGCTTTCATATGTCCGAGGTACGGAATTGATGCGGCAGGGGGAGCCGCAATTCATATTGAATGGCTTGCAGAGCGTTTGAAAGAGGCAAACTTTTCCGTTGAGATTCTCACAACATGCGCAAGGGACCATTTTGGCTGGGAAAACTACTATCCTCCGGGCAAGGAAGAGATTAACAGTATAACGGTAAGAAGATTTAAAGTTGATGAGCGAAATACAATCACATTCCTCAAGATACAGAACAGGATTATTGCCAAGGAGAAAGTTTCATATGAAGACCAGTTGACCTGGGCGAAGGAAAGTGTTAATAGCAGTTCTATGTATTCGTACATTGAAAGAAATTGTGGTGATTATGACTATTTTATCTTCATACCATACATGTTCGGGACTACAATCAATGGTTCAAAAGTGTGCCCTGAAAAATCTCTCCTAATACCAACCCTTCACGATGAAGTATATGCTTACCTTGAAATTTTCAAAGATATGTTTCAAAGATTCAGAGGTATTATGTTCAGCACCCCTCCTGAGAGAGAACTGGGGAAAAAGTTATATAATCTCAGCGAGAGAAAAATTGCAATCGTTGCTCTTGGTTTTGACGAAAGGAAAGACGCTTCGGCTGAACGGTTCAGAAGGAGGTATGATATTAAAGATGATTTCTGTCTATATGCCGGGAGAAGAGAAGGAGGAAAAAATACGCCGCTTCTTATCAACTACTTCAATATGTATAAAAGATATAACAGAAATAAACTTAAGCTTGTCCTTATCGGGAGCGGAGATGTGGCAATCTCAGGAGATTCTCAGGATATAATAGATCTGGGTTATGTTTCAATAGAGGACAAATACGCCGCACATGCCTCTGCAACTTTTCTGTGTCAACCTTCAGTTAATGAAAGCCTTTCAATTACAATAATGGAATCATGGCTTGCCGGAGTCCCTGTTCTTGTCAATGCAAGCTGTGCCGTTACACAATTCCACTGCCAGAAAAGTAATGGAGGTCTTTATTTTGATACCTATTTTGAGTTTGAGGAATGTATAAACTTTTTTCTCAATAATCCTGATGCGAGACTTAAAATGGGCATCAATGGGAAAAAATATGTTAAGGAAAATTATAGCTGGGAAAAAGTTATTGAAAGGTTCAAGAACGCACTGGAAAAGTTTTAAAATGGAAATACATCAGCTTGTTGCAGGTATGAGTTACGGGGATGCAATCAGCATCCAGGCAAAATTGATTCAGAAAATTCTCAGGTCCTGGGGCTTTACATCGGAAATCTACTCAGTCTCAAGACATATAAATCCACGAGTGAGAAGAGAATGCTTCGATTTTCACCTTCACAAGGAGCGCAGTTCAAAGGAGAATCTGACAATACTCCATTTCTCAACAGCTTCACCCGTAAATGAGTATTTTTGCTCTATTCCGGATAGAAAAATCCTTATCTACCACAACATCACCCCCGCAAGATATCTAAGGGTGGTAAATGATAGAATTGCACAGGAACTGGAAGAAGGAAGGAAGGAATTGCGTTCTTTTGCCCATATTCCAGAGCTCTCCCTCGCAGATTCAGACTACAATCGCCAGGAGCTGGTTGACATGGGTTTTGAGAATACAGATGTTCTTCCGTTAACCATGGACAGGCAACTCTTCGCCAGGCGCCCAAATCCATATACAACAGCAGTATATAACCAGTCTCATATCAAGCATTTTATATTCGTAGGTCGTTTCGTCCCGAACAAGAAGTTTGAGGATGTAATTCTTGTCTTCAACTATTACAACAAGTTTATCAACCCTGATTCAAGACTGTTTCTCATCGGCTCATACGCAGGCACAGAAATGTATTTTGATTATTTGAGGTCTCTTACACTTCAGCTCGGTTTGAAGACTGTATATCTACTCGGGCATGTTAACTTTGACGATTTAATAGCCTATTATAGTCTGGCTGATATTTTCATTTGTATGAGTGAGCATGAAGGTTTTTGTCTCCCACTTCTTGAAGCAATGCATTTTGAAATACCGATTATGGCATATAAAGGGGCTGCTGTTCCTCAAACTCTCGGAGATGCTGGAATTCTTGTTAAAAAGAAAAATTTTGCAGAAATTGCAGAGATGGCAGATTTACTGCTCAATGGAAAAAACTTGAGGGAAAAAGTTATCAGGAAACAGGGAAAAAGACTGAAATACTTCAGTAAAGAAAAGATGGAAGAAAGGCTAAAATCTTACCTCAGCCCATGGTTATGAGGAGGGAAAAATTATGACTAAAAAGGTGCTGGTGACAGGCGGAGCAGGTTTCATAGGTTCAAATGTTGTAGACAGACTTTTGAAGGAAGGGTACAGTGTGGTGGTCTTGGATAACCTTTCAACAGGACTCAAGGAGAACATCAATCCGGATGCAAAATTCTATCTTGCAGATATCTGTGATAGAGAAAAAGTGAAGGAAATTTTTGAGGTCGAAAAACCTGATTATGTAAGTCATCATGCCGCTCAAATTGATGTCCGCAAATCAGTAAGTAACCCAATTTTTGACCTGAAGTCAAATGTCATCGGCAGTATAAACCTGATAGAAGAAGCTTTAGCAAATGGGGTGAAAAAATTTATCTATATATCTACTGGAGGAGCAATTTATGGAGAGCCGGACTCTCTCCCTGTAGATGAAACATATCCCGTTAATCCACTATCGCCTTACGGAGTTTCAAAACATGCTGTGGAACATTATCTCTACCTTTACTCGCATAACGCAGGATTGAAATATACAGTCCTGCGCTACGCAAATGTCTACGGTCCAAGACAAAATCCACATGGTGAAGCAGGTGTAGTAGCTATCTTTACCGGTAAAATGCTCCAGGGGGAATCCCCTACAATATTTGGCACAGGAAAACAAACAAGGGATTATGTGTATGTAGAAGACGTGGCTTCTGCAAATATCCTCTGTATGGAAAAAGGAAACGGGGAAATTTACAATCTCGGTACCGGTAGAGAAACTTCAGTCGTTGAACTTTTTAAATTGCTGAAAAGGATTATCGGTTTCAATAAACCACCTCTGTATGCAGATGCAAAAACGGGAGAAGTAGAACGCATATCACTCGATGCGGGAAAAGCCGGGCAAGAAATTAACTGGAAGCCAGACCATACACTTGAAGAAGGATTTGAAAAAACAGTAATGTATTATAAGAAAAAGGGCTAGCATTTCCTTGCTTCTACAATCAAACGCGCGCCTCTTGTGAAAAAAAAGAGATAATCAAGTTTTGAAATTAAGCAAAGGAAAGGATATATTATTGAATATAGCCTGAACGTAAGTCCTTTTTCAGTTACCTCTTCCCTCTTCTCACCTTTACCCGCAAAATTAATTACAGTTTCAATGAGTTCAGAAAAAAACTTTACATACACTGAGTGTCTCACTATCTCAAATTCCTTACCAAGCAAATTCTTTAGCATCGTAAGTGTATACCCCGGGCGCACATGCCCATGTTTCTCATCGGTTAGTCCTATCAGATTACGAAGCGCCGGGATGGGCGCACATCTCCTGAGATGCGGCACATTTATGATGAGAATCCCTCCATATTTCATTATCCGGTAAAGTTCTACGACAAATTCTCTATCAGTATCAATGTGTTCAAGAAAATCAACTATTACAACTATATCAAAACTTCTTTCTCCAAAAGGAGTAGACTGACCATCTATTTTATAAACATTTTCTCCAACTGCCTTCCTGATAGAATCCATGCCTTCTCCTTCCGTCTCAGCGCTTGCCCAATCACCACCATTCTCCCGAAGGATAAGACTGATAATTCCACTGCCACTTCCGATATCAAGACATTTTTTTTCTGAAGTATCGCCGATGTATGAAAGAATCATTTTTATCTTCTGCTGTTTCAACACTGATTTAACTTTTCTACTCATTTCTCTCATAGGAGCCGAATATTTTCCTCAGTTTCCCGTAACCAATGATGTTATCATTCAGGTAGGAGATAAGATATTGGAAAGGGATGCCTGCTATTTTCTTCCTGCAGAGTCTGTCGCATTTATTACAGGGGATAAGCTTTTCAACATCCCTCAGCATCTGTTTTCTGAGCGATACATACTCTGTACCATTCCATATCTCTCTCAGAGAATTATGTTTGATATTCCCGAGCTTTATCTTCCCGTAATAATCCTGCGGGCATGGTGAAACAGTTCCATCCCAGAAAATCACGCAGGAATACCACAAAAATGTGCACGTTGTATATGTTCTCTCACCACTCGGTTCGCCAAGGTAACCTGCCCAGTTGTAAAGTTTTTTAAAGATTATTTCATCAAGCCCCAGTTTCCTGAAATATTCCGTAAACTTCTTCCTATCTTCATAAGAAGAAGCAATAACCTCAGGAAACTCAATCTCCTCAATTATCGTATATGGTTTATTTAAACCCTTCTCCCTTTTTAATTTTAGAAAATAAGAAATATTATTAACTGTTCCAACAAAATTTGCACCCACTCTGATCTTTTCATAAACTTCCTTCGTAAATCCATCTACTGAGAAGGAAACAAGGTCAGGACCTGCCTCAAGTATTTTTAGCGAAAGCTCCGGGGTCATAAGTGTTCCATTTGTGTGGAACTTCACTCTGAGACCTGATTTCTTAGCATACTCAATCATCTCTGGAAACTCCGGATGAATTAACGATTCGCCGCGATGATGCAGGTAAACGTCATAGACATAAGATTTTGCCTCATCTATAATTTTTCTGAATAAACCAAAATCCATAAGTCCTTTCTCACTCTTGGGAAGAGCTCTGTTCAAACACATAACACACCTCAAGTTGCAGATACTTGATGTTTCTATCCAGAGTCTGATTGGAAGTGAGCGGAGGCAAGTTTTCCCTCTTTTATAGTTTAGAAAAACTCTGGAGAGTGATGTTATATGCCTCAGTTTATTCATATTGGTAGATTACAACTTCCCCTCATCCAATGCAACCTTTTTTGTCTTGACCAGGCTGGCAGGAGAGTATATTCTACTATATTAGAATTCCAAAGCTTATTCTGCCGAATAAGGAGTCTCCTGTGAGAGAGCAGAAGTTCATTGTATCCCCTGCCCCGCATTTGAGTTCCGGGGTAACAGTTAATAAGATTATGTGGTCAGTGTCTCTGGCACTCCTTCCGGCTATAGTCGGAGCAGTTTATTTCTTTGGAGTTAAGGTGCTTCAAATTATCGGCGTAAGTATACTTTCAGCTATCATCACCGAAGCAATTATTTTATGGTTAAGGAAGAAGCCAGTTGCAATTTCTGATGGGAGCGCTTTTCTTACAGGTTTACTCCTTGCGTTGAATCTACCGCAGGATATACCGTTATGGCTGCCTGCTCTTGGCTCAGCCTTTGCTATCAGTGTTGTGAAACAGACATTTGGAGGGCTTGGGCATAATATATTCAATCCTGCACTCGGTGGACGGGTTTTTCTTCTTCTTTCCTACAGTAGATATATGACGACAGGATGGGCAACCCCGAGAGCTGGAATTATTTCAATAGATGGAATTACGTCAGCAACTCCTCTAACCGCATGGCTTGATGCAAACCGTACGCTTTCTGACCCAAATGCAGCGGAAAATGTAAAAGTATTAGCTTCTCAGCACCTCAATGATTTGCATTCTTCGGATACTTTACTTAGACTATTTACAGGTAATATTGGGGGATGCATTGGAGAAACTGCCGCTTTGCTCCTCATTATTGGAGCAATCTTTCTCCTCGTAAAGGGTATAATTAGCTGGCATATTCCTTTAAGTTTCCTCGGGAGTTTAGCAGTTTTTGCATGGCTCCTCTGGATTCCTGGAGCAAGCAAACCTTTCCACGGAAATGTTCTTTTTCACATTTTTTCAGGAGGAGCAATTCTCGGAGCATTTTTCATGGCTACTGATATGGTAACATCCCCAATGACTGGCGAAGGGAAAATTATCTTCGGACTCGGATGCGGGTTCCTCACCGCTATAATCCGTCTGTATGCAGGTTATCCTGAAGGAGTTTCATTTGCAATTCTTCTGATGAATGCGGCTACTCCTATGATTGATAGGTATGCCAAGCCGAGAAGATATGGAAATGCGTGACATAGTGAGGTTTGGAATTATATTGATGGTTGTAGCGGCATTTTCAGCAGGTTCACTTGCCATTGTTTATAATGTTACTGAGGAGAGAAGGAAGAAAGTCCTGGAGGAGGAAAAGCAGAAAGCCCTGCTTGAGGTTCTTCCGACTGCAAAAGTCTTTGAGCCTGTGAAAAAGCGGGACATCTTTTATTACATCGGGTATGAATCCGGAGATAGAGAAAAGATAGTGGGAATAGCCTTTATTGCTGAGGGGAAAGGTTACAGCAGTACTATAAGGACTATGGTCGGTATAACTCCCGAGGGGGAAATTACAGGACTTAAAATCCTGAGCCAGCAGGAAACCCCAGGTCTTGGAGCAAGAATTGAGGAAGTTCCTTCAGGCAAAACCATCAGGGATATTTTCCGGAGAGATGTGAAGAAAGTAAGAGTGGATAAAAAACCATGGTTCCAAAAACAATTTGCCGGGAAAAAGTCAGAGGACCTGCACACAGAGAAGATGGAGGCAATTACCGGCGCAACAATTTCCTCAAAGGCTGTTATTGATTCTGTGAGAGAGAAAATAGATGAGATTGCTTCGTCGCTCCACTCCTCGCAATGACAAATACGGTGTTATGAATATGTTGAGAGAATTTTTAAAAGGGCTATTCAAAGAAAATCCTGTATTTGTGCTGATGCTTGGCTTGTGTCCGACATTGGCTGTTTCAACTTCATTCGCGAATGGTCTCGGGATGGGAATTGCAACAACCTTTGTGCTTGTTTCATCAAACCTGACAATCTCTATCACGAGGAAACTTTTCCCTCAAAGAATGAGGATTCCGTGTTTCATTATCATCATCGCCACATTTGTAGTAATTGTGGAACGTATACTTTCTGCCTATTTACCAGAGCTAAACAGGCAGCTTGGTATATTCATCCCGCTGATTGTCGTTAACTGCATAATTCTTGGAAGGGCAGAAGCATTTGCTTCAAGAAATTCTCCTGCGAGAGCAGTTGTGGACGGGCTGGGTATGGGTTTTGGATTTACGGCAGGCTTGCTCATTATTTCAATTATAAGGGAAGCACTGGGCTCGGGGAAGATTTTTGGGGTGAGCATATCAACCGAATTTGAGCCGGTTGCTCTTATGCTCCTTCCTCCAGGAGCTTTTCTCACAATAGGGTTTATTCTTGCACTTAAACAGATGAAGAGAAAGAGATAAATGCCAGCGAAGGAGATAGGATGGAGATTGTCTTAATATTTGTCAGCGCAGTTTTCGTCAACAATTTCGTCCTTTCAAGATTCCTGGGACTCTGTCCATATATTGGTGTATCAAAAAGGACTGAGCCGGCAATCGGTATGGGGATGGCTGTCATATTTGTAATGACTCTTGCATCTTCTGTAACATGGCTTGTATACCGTTATATTCTTCTTCCATACAATCTTGAATTCTTGAGGACCATTGCATTTATCCTTGTAATAGCAAGTTTCGTTCAGTTTGTAGAGATTGTAATTCAGAAACTGAGTCCTGCGCTTTACAGAGCGCTTGGAATCTACCTGCCGCTTATTACAACAAACTGTGCGGTCCTGGGCGTTGCTGTTTTAAATATAAATATGTTCTTCCACAACGGAGAGGTGGCCGAGCTAAGCTTCCTGAAAAGTGTTGTTCACGGGTTTGGAGCAGGGGTTGGATTTACAATTGCAATGCTCCTAATGTCAGGTATCAGGGAAAGACTTGAACTTGCCAATGTTCCTGAAAGTTTTAAGGGGGCAGCAATCGCTTTCATAACTGCAGGACTTATGTCCATGGCATTCTTCGGATTTGCAGGCATTGTGCCACATTAAAAATCATGAGGAGGATTTATCTTGAAGCTTGCTGTAACTGGAGGAGCAGGATTTTTAGGTTTTCACCTGTGTAACAGGTTTGCTGAGAAGTTTGATGAGATTCTTGTTATTGATATTGCGCCAATAGACCCTGCGGAATATCCTGATAATATTAAGTATTTCAACACTGATGTTCGGGACTTTGAATCTCTGGATAAAATACTTGCAAATGCAGATGTTGTTATACATACTGCAGCAGCTTTACCATTGTGGAAGAAAAAAGACATCTTCAGCACAAATGTCGGAGGCACAAGATGTGTCTTTGAATCTGCTGTAAAGAATGGTATAAAGAGAGTTGTTCTTATATCTTCAACTGCTGTATACGGCGTCCCTGAGAAACACCCTATTTACGAAAATGACCCGCTTGTTGGGGTAGGCCCATACGGAGAAAGTAAGATTGAGGCGGAAAAGATATGCGAAGAATACAGGCAGAAGGGGTTGTGCATCCCTGTAGTTCGGCCAAAAACTTTCATCGGGATGGGCAGGCTCGGTGTATTCCAGATTCTGTATGATTGGGTCAGGAGTGGGAAAAAAATTCCGATTATAGGGAGTGGGAAAAATCGCTATCAATTGTTGGAGGTTGACGATTTAGTGGATGCGGTTTATTTAATGATGACACTGCCGGAAGAAAAGGTTAACGATACCTTCAATGCAGGAGCTAAAGAATTTGGTACTGTATTGGAAGATGTTGGAGCGTTGTGTGACTATGCTAAAACCGGCGCTCATGTTTTTCCTGTGCCTTCCTGGGTCGTAAAGCCTTTACTTGAACTGTTCTGGATAATTAGAGTTTCGCCCCTCTATAAATGGGTTTATGGAACCGCAGATAAGGATTCCTTTGTTTCAATAGAGAAAGCTGAAAGAATACTCGGCTGGACACCACGGTATAGCAATGCAGAATCTTTGATAAGATCGTATAGACACTATCTTGAGCACACTCATGAGATTACGGGGTCAGGTGTTACACATCGCGTCCCATGGAAACAGGGGATACTGACATTGTTTAAAAAATTCCTATGAGATTCTTCACTTCGTTCAGAATGACACACGGTTCACTGGTTTACATTAGGAGAGAATGATGAATTTTCTTGTCTGTGTATGGGAAAGCCTTCGTCCTAAACAGTGGACGAAGAACCTCTTCATCTTCGCCGGAATTTTGTTTTCTCAAAACATTTTCAATTTCCCCTTGCTCTTCAAAGTAACATTTGCATTTTTTATTTTCTGCCTTCTTTCCGGCTCAATCTACATTCTCAACGACCTTTCTGATTTAAAACAGGACAGACGCCATCCGGATAAATCTCATAGACCAATTGCTTCAGGAAGGCTTAAAATTTCCCATGCTGTGCTCACTCTGACAATTTTAATACCTCCTTTGTTAGCAGCGTCCTATTACTTAAGCCCGTCTTTTTTCCTGGTTACTCTGGCTTATTTCCTACTCCAATTAGCCTACTCTTTTCTACTGAAGCGCATAGTCATTTTAGATGTTTTCACTATTGCCTGTGGTTTTGTACTCAGGGTTGTGGCTGGCGCAGTGGTCATTAATGTAGAGATTTCCTCCTGGCTAATAATCTGCACAATTCTTCTCTCTCTCTTCTTAGGATTGAGTAAGAGAAGATATGAAGTGGTAGAGCTGGAGGGGGGAGCACAAAATCATAGACAGGTTCTGGCGGAATATAGTTCTTATCTGTTAGATCAGATGATCTCAGTAGTTACTGCTTCAACTGTGGTGGCTTATGCCCTGTATACCATGTCTGAAAAAACAATAGGAAAGTTTGGCACCAGGAACCTTGTGTTTACCGTTCCTTTTGTCCTGTATGGCATTTTCAGATACCTGTATCTCATTCACCAAAAGGGAACAGGCGGAAAGCCGGAAGATATTTTAGTTACAGATAAGCCTTTGATGATTGATATCATTTTGTGGGCGATAACAGCAGGGATAATATTATATTGGTGAAAGTACAACTTATGCTTAAGATAGATATGCATGTCCATACTCGTTATTCCCCGGATAGTCTCCTGTCAGAAAAAGCCATAATTTCAACTTGTGCTAAAAGAGGGCTGACCGGAGTAGCCATTACCGACCATAATACTATTGAGGGAGCTCTGGCATTAAAGAAATTAGCTCCTCCTGATTTCAAGGTGATTGTAGGGGAAGAAATTGACACTCAGGAAGGGGAAATTATGGGTTATTTCCTGGAGGAGGCAATCCCTCCGCAACTGCCTCTGGAGGAAACTATTGAGCGGATAAAAGTTCAAGGGGGGCTGGTTGGAATCCCTCATCCTTTTGGCTCTTTTAGGAAATCTAAGATAAAGAAGGATGCTCTGGAGAGGCTCATAAACCCCGCTCTTGCGCACAAGGACGAGGTAAAAAGAGTAGATATTATAGAAGTATTTAACTCAAGAAATATATATGTAAAAGACAACCAAAAAGCATTGAGCTTAGCACGAGAGAATGGATTTGCCATGGTGGTAGGAAGTGATGCTCATTTAAACTCTGAGGTAGGAAGGGCATATGTGGAGCTAAACAGTTTCAATACTCCTCAAGAATTTCTACGAAACCTGCATTCTGCCAGACTGATTACTAATAGAAGCAGTCTCTGGGTTCATATGGTAACTATATGTGCCAAACTACTGAGGGAAAGATGACTGCATTTCTGGCAATTCTAAGTCTTGCGGGTATCGGGTTAATTCTCGGGATAGGTCTTGGTATTGCAGCGAAGAAGTTTGGCGTCGCAGTGGACAGACATGAAGAAGAAGTGATGCAAGTACTTCCCGGAACAAATTGTGGCGCATGTGGATTTCCGGGATGTCAGGCTTATGCAGCTGCAGTAGTGAGCGGGAAAGCGCCTGTAAACGCCTGTATTGCCGGCGGGAATGAGGTCAACATGAAATTAGCCGAAGTAATGGGAGCCGAATTGGAAGAATCCGTGCCACAGGTAGCTGTAGTCTGCTGCAGAGGAGGAAAGAACAAAGTAGAAGAAAAATTTATCTATCAAGGGATTAATAATTGTCTTGCCGCCTCTCTCCTCCAGGGTGGCGGTAAGAGATGTCCATATGGATGTTTAGGGTTTGGGTCATGTGTTGATGCCTGCCCTTTTGGTGCGCTTAAAATGGATGAGAATTGCTTGCCTGTCGTGGATGAGGATGCATGCACGGGATGTGGGCTCTGCGTGAAAGTATGTCCAGGAAATATCATTCAGCTTATTCCAAGAGAGACAAAAGCGTATGTGGCATGCGTTTCAAAAGATAGAGGGAAAGATGTGAGGGAAATCTGTAATGTCGGTTGTTTCGGCTGTGGGATATGTGCAAAGGTCGCACCTCAGGCAATTACAATGGATGGTAATCTCCCGCATATCCATTCAGATAATATGGAGAAGATTGCAAAAGCAGTGGAGAAATGCCCTGCAAAAGTTCTCATTGTGAGAGAAAATGTATCCAGTTCTTCTTAAACTTGGTCCAATTACAATTCGCCTCTATGGCGTGATGATAGCGACTGCTTTCCTCATCGCTATTTATCTGGCAAAGAATGAAACCAGGAGGAAAGGACTCGGTTCTGAATGTATGATTGATTTTGCTTCTCTTGCAATCATAAGCGGCATTCTCGGAGCCAGATTATATTATGTAATTCTGCACATTGATTGTTTCCTGGAACATCCCCTGGATATTGTTAAAATATGGCAGGGAGGGCTCGCTTTTCATGGAGGAATTCTTGGAGGATTCCTCGCAGGAATATGGTTTACAAAGAGGAGGGGTATTCCCTTCTGGAAATTTGCTGATGCAGGAGCCCCTGCCATCATCCTGGCACAAGCTATAGGGAGAGTTGGATGTTTTCTTAATGGTTGTTGTTTCGGGAAGGAAACCACTCTTCCGTGGGCAGTCATATTCAGAAATCCTCAATCAATGGCTCCGGTAAATGTCCCTTTACACCCAACACAGCTTTATGAAATAGTGGGAAATCTCTCAATCTTCCTTCTGCTTTACAGACTGAGAATGAAAAAAATGGCTGACGGCTCCATTTTTTTGCTGTATGCTATTATGTATTCAGTACTCAGGTCTGGAATAGAATTTTTCCGGGCAGATTCCATGTATTTATGGAATATGAAAATGCCATGGACACAGGTTGTGGCAGGTGCCACCATAGTATTCAGTTGCGTGTGCATTTACGCTATAAGGAGGAGGCAAATTGGCAAAGAGAAAGGGTAAATCTACTAAACAACAAGTGAAAAAACGCACCACAGGCAGAAGGGCGGAACGAATACTGGTTCTTTTAATTGTTGCTGGTATTGTGGCAGGGAGCTTTCTCAGGATTGCCATTGGGAGGAAAGTTGAAGAGAGATTTGAAAAAGGGAAATCCCTCTATTCTGAAAAGAAATTTGAAGACGCACTCGATATTTTTGAAAAAACCTCAAAAGAATACCCACGTTTTCACAAGAGGACGATTGCCTATCTGCGTGGAGTCTGTTTGAATAATCTCGGGGCTCCTTCAAAAGCAAAGGTTTTGTGGAAGAAAGTCATCAGTGGTAAACCTGACAGTGAATATTATCCTGCAAGTTTATATGAGCTCACACACTTAGAAGAAATTGCGGGAGAGTATGATAAAGCTATTAGTTCCTACAACAGGATACTATCTGAATTTGGAGATTCTGATGTAATTCCTGAAGTCCTGGTAAGTTCCGGGAACTGCCTCCAGCAACTCAAAAAATGGGAGGATGCAAGGAAAAGGTATGAAGAAGTGCTTCTGTCCTATCCAGAAAATCCGATTGTTGAAAAAGCAAAAGAAAAACTTGGAGCTATGGACATAAAACTGATTTTCTCACCTATAACCACAGGAGACAGCATAATATATGAAGTGAAAAAAGGTGATACACTTGAGAAAATTGCTAAAGAGTTTAACACCACCGTTGCTCTCATAAAACAAGCGAACAGGCTTAAAGGGGTAATACTCTCATTTGGGAAAAGATTGAAAATTACTCCCGGGAATTTTGAAATTTATGTGGATGCGGATTCAAATAAACTGACTCTTAAGTTGAATGGGAGATTCTTCAAAGAATATCCCATCGGAACAGGTAAATTCGGAAGCACACCAACCGGCACATTCAAGATTGTCAACAAACAGTTGAAACCTGTATGGTACGCTGAAGATGGTATTTATCCTTATGGACACCCAAAGAACATACTTGGAGTATGCTGGATGGGACTGGATAAACTTGGCTACGGGATTCATGGAACAACACAACCGGAGACTGTTGGGGAACATTCCTCGCGCGGTTGTATCCGATTGTACAACAGAGATGTAGAAGAGTTATATAAGCTCGTACCTGTTGGCACACCTGTCACCATCACCGGGACAACTTCAGCGGATGCGGAGTGAAAAAAAGGGACGGTTCTATACCGTCCCCTTTTTGTTTTCAGGAATCCTTCTCATACTTCCCTTTCCTCTTTTGAACCTTGAAGTAGTCGCGTGGTTTTGTCTTGTGCCTCTACTTCTTGGAGTTGCAGGAGAAACCCCGCGAAACTCTTTTCTCCTCGGGTACCTATGTGGAATTATCTGGAATATCGGCTCGCTCTACTGGACGCACGTATACCATCCACTGGCTTTGCCACTTGTTGTTTTCCTCCTTTCTTTCTACCCTGCTTTTTTCTGTTTAGGATTAAACAAATTTCTTAAGGGAAGAAATCCGTTAGCTTTGATGTGGATTGCACCACTCTTGTGGACTTCTCTTGAGTATATTCGGTCTCTCGGTTTTCTCGGATTTCCATGGAATAGTCTCGGCTACTCGCAATATAAGTTTCTCCCTGTTATCCAGACGGCAGAATTCACAGGAGTATTCGGCGTGAGTTTCCTGATTGTATTTGTCAACACTGGCATTGCTCTCGCCTTCAAATCTTTCCACAGACCCAAGAGCGCTTTGAGAATCATGGTAGTAGTTGGGATTGCATTAGGGTTGTGCATTTCCTACGGTAGTCTGATGATAAAAAGACCCCTTCAGACAGATAGGGAACCCATAAGAGTAGCTCTTATCCAGCCAAACTTTAGCACAGATTGCCAATGGTATGAAAATTCTTCAATGATAATGGAAAAGTTAACTACACTCAGTTTCGAAGCAGGACTTGAAAATCCTGATTTGATAATCTGGCCCGAGACTGCAGTTGGGGGGAGGATTAAGGAGGGAGACAAGCGGCTCAGAAGAAAGATTCAACAGGTTTTGAAGGAAACTGACGCGTATCTACTTACAGGTGCTCCATATAGCAGTGATGGGAAAGACTACAACAGCGCTTTTCTTATCTCGCCATCCAGTAAACTACTGGGCAGGTACGATAAAATCCATCTTGTCCCCGCCGGAGAATATTTCCCATTCTGGAGGCACAGCAAACTACTTGAATATTTGCTTCAAGAGGCAGGAGATTTTACACCTGGAGAAAAGTATACAATTTTTGAAATCCCCGGAAGAGGGAATTTTCGCAAAAGCGCAAAGTTTTCCGTTTTAATCTGTTTTGAAGGAATATTCGGAGATTTAACACGCAGATTTGTTAATGAGGGAGCAGATTTCCTCGTCAATATAACAAACGATGCCTGGTCTCACAGTAAAACCTCCCACTACCAGCATGCAAGCATTGCAACTTTTCGCGCAGTGGAGAACCATACCTATTTTGTAAGAGTAGGTAATTCAGGAGTGTCCCGGGTAATCAATCCGATAGGCACGATAGAAAAAAATCTGGACTATAACAGAGTTGGTGTTCTAATTGGAGAACTTTCCCCCGCATCAAGAAAAACATTCTATACACGCTACGGAGATATCTTTGCCAAGCTGATACTTGCTATGACTTTACTCTCCTTCGTTTATGCTGCCGGAAGAAAGCTTCCACTTTCTTGATAGCGCAGTACTGTCCGCACATTGTGCAGACATCTCCGTTGTGAGGCAAATCCTCTCTTCTGTACCTCCGTGCTCTCACAGGGTCAATAGCAAATTTTAATTGTTTGCTCCAGTTTCTCTTCTCGCGCATTCTTGAAAGTTCAAGGTCCTTTTGAAATGCTCCGGGAACTCCTTTTGCAATATCAGCCGCATGTGCGGCAATTCTCGTTGCAATTACCCCTTCCCTAACATCTTCTGTTGTTGGCAGTCTAAGATGCTCCGAAGGAGTTACATAGCAGAGGAAATCAGCCCCGCTGGACGCGGCAATTGCTCCACCTATAGCTGAAGTTATATGGTCGTATCCAGGTGCGATATCAGTTACAAGAGGACCCAGCACATAAAATGGTGCGCCGTGACAGAGTGATTTTTCAAGGAGGACATTTGCCTGGATTTCATGAACTGGTATATGCCCGGGGCCCTCAATCATTACCTGAACTCCCGCTTCAAGTGCCATCCCGGCAAGTTCACCGAGAAGGATTAACTCCTGAACCTGGGCTCTGTCAGTAGCATCAGCAATACACCCGGGTCTCATACCATCGCCAAGACTCAAGACAGCATCGTACTTCTTTGCTATTTCAAGCAGGCGGTCATAATCCTCATAAAGCGGGTTTTCCTTGTCCCTGTATATCATCCACTCAATGAGGAATGCCCCGCCACGACTTACAACATTCGTAATCCTGCCTTCCCTCCTTATTCGTTCAAGAGCATCCCTTGTCAACCCGCAGTGAACAGTTACAAAATCTACACCTTCAGATACCTGCTTCTCTATAACAGAAAATATATCGTCTTTCTCCATATTTGCCAATGCTTTCTTCTTCCTCGCAGCCTCCACTGCAGCTTGGTAAACCGGAACCGTTCCAAGCGGAAGAGAGCAATTCTCAAGAATTTTTCTCCTGATTCTATCAAGATTTCCACCTGTGCTCAGGTCCATCACAGTATCAGTTCCCGCTTTTATTGCAACCTTTAACTTTTTAAGTTCTTCTCTGAGAGAAACCTTATCCTGCGATGTCCCTATATTTGTATTTACCTTGGTTCTGAGCCCCTTTCCAATTCCAATGGGAGTAACTCCTTTATGGTTTCTATTAGCAAGTATGATTAAAGTCCCATCTGTTAACCCCTGGATAATTTTATCAAGTGCCGCCTTCTCATTCTTTGCCACCCGCTTCATTTCCCGGGTTATATTGCCGCGTCTTGCAGAAAGAATCTGAGTCATTTCTTCTCCAAGTATAAACTCCTTAGCTCGATAAATCGAGCAACTACAGAACGTTATTAAGATGTAGTCGCCTCATTTATGAGGCTTTCTTAAAAATTGATACAAGTCCCTCTGTTGCCGCTCTAACATCATCCGAAGAGAGGATTGCAGAGCAAACAGCTACTGCGTCAGCTCCCGCAGAAATAACCTCAGCAATATTCCCTTCATTTATCCCGCCTATCGCGACAACAGGTATATCAATCTCCTCTTTTATTTTTCTAATCAGCTCTATTCCAACGGGAGAAACACCTGTTTTCGTGCTTGTGAAAAATACAGAACCTACTCCGATATAATCTGGACTTTCCTCATTCGCCATTCTTGCTTCTTCAATAGAATGAACTGAACACCCGATTATCTTTCCACTACCGAGAATATCCCTTGCAACATTTGCAGGCATATCATCCTGCCCGAGATGCACCCCATCTGAATCAAGCGCAAGTGCAACGTCCACCCTGTCATTTATGATAAAGAGCACTTCCCCTTCACAGAGTTTCTTCACCTCAGCCCCTGCTTCCAAAAATTCTTTTGTAGAAGCTTCCTTCGCCCGAAGTTGAATAATACCTGCCCCCCCCTCAATAATATCTCCTGTTACCTCACAAAGGTCTCCTCGAACAAGTTTCAAATCAATTATAGCGTAGATACCATGAATCATAAGTAAATAATTAGCCAATCTCTAAATGAATCAAAAGAGCTTTTTCTGCCTCCATTAATTTCGAATTCGTCAGATAGCCTAAACATTTGATAAGTCTCTTATTATCCAATGTCCTAATCTGATTGCATTTGATTTTGGAATCTTTGTGCAGTCCTGATTCTTCCTTATGCAGAAGCACCTCAAATGGATAGACTTTTGCCGTTTTGGAAGTAATGGGAAGAACGGTAACTGTATCAGCAAACTCATTATTTCTATTATTGGAGATTACCAAGGCGGGTCTGGTCTTACCTGTCTCTGAACCAATCACAGGTTCCATGGAAACAAGGTAGATTTCACCCCTTTCAGGAAAATCCATCTATTTCCATCCTTCAAGAGTTATTTTCTCCCATCCCTCATCCATCGCTTTATCTTCCTTTCTCGTTGCTCTATATCCTTCTACTAAAAGTCTATCTAACTTTTCCTTCTCAATCCTCCGGAGTTTTTCCTGTAAAGCCTCAGTAATAAGACCGCTCTTATTAGGAACGTCCTTCATTCTTTCAGCTAAAGTATTAGGTATAGTTATATTAAGCCTTTTCATGCACAACACCTCCTGTATAAATTATACACCTAATTATACATATGTCAATTACAAACTCCTTTTTTACTCCTTTTTTACTTTTCATCTCAGTTACAATTTTTAGTTGTGTGTTATCTATTTGAACCAGGATATCTCAATAGGTTCCACTCTTCTATAATAAGTTTATCCAGGTTAAGGATATCAGCTAAGTATTCTAATTGATTAACCACATTTTCATGGACAATTGCCCAGTGCTGTGTCATTCCAGTTTTGACTATTTTTTCAAAAAATTCTTTTAAGGGGGTTTTTAGTTTAATATAGATATGAGGCGAGCCGTGGAGTTTTTCCTTACCACTCAGAGCATTTCCCGAAGAAATTACCATTTTGAATTTATCTACATCACAGAATAGGCTGAGTAAAGTTACTTCTCCCCCTTTAGCTCTGAACTGCATCCAGCATGTCTCAAGCTCTGTTTCCATATATTCGGCATCAGGCGTAATTGCTATATCAGCTCTTTTCTCCGCTAAATTTACATCATGGATGCCAGCATGACCTGCTAAAATGGTATTCTCTTCTTCGTCAAATGTAAAGATTTCTGTATACATAGGTGGCTTATCAGTCAGTTTCTTTAAGATTAAAAGGGCAACTGCTCCTCCTATTTCTGCTTCCATACTTACTACTGCTTTTTCAAACAGAGAAGGTACATAGAGACAAGGCCTGAGACCAATTGTTTTATGAAGTTCCTCTGCTAAATCCTGAATAGCTAAAGCATCCAATCCGAATCTATTTACAACTTCAGCCAATCCCAATGAGGCTCTTGCACCTTTAAATAGAGCTCTGTCATTTACTCCAGAGATCTTGTAATTCTCTTTTAGCTCTTTTACATATTCTTCTATTTTTTTCGCGGGAATTTCCTGACTGATTGAATAATACTCCTTAACTGAAATATATCTTATCTCTGGCCCAATCTCTTTCTTCAATCTGAATTCATCAACATACGTCCCTGTCATTGCATCACATCTATAAGGCAGGAGCCCAACAGTTACTTTCTTGAGGTCTTTTGCTAATTTTGCTGCTTTGCTATAATCAACTATTTTTCTAATAGTCTCTTTGTTTTTGTATGAGCCAAAAGCAAAACCGAAACTTTTTCCCATCCTTTTTAAAGGTCCACTTGCCTGGACTGTTCCAACAGGTCCACTACTCCTGAAAAGGTCAAGCATATTCATTGTTTCAGGAAGTTTTTGAAAAGGAGAATAACACCAGAGAAGAATAGGGATTCCTGAGAGTTTTTCTATGACTTCAATTATTAATCTATCCTCTCCCCAGGTAAGATAGCAGATGATTAACAGGTCAATATTTTCTCTCTTAAAAAGTTCTGTCGCTTTCTTAACCTTTTCCCTGGAGTTTACTATTCCTGGATTAACTATGTTTAGCTCTTCTTTCAGGATTTTATTTATTTTAATAGCATCCTCATCAATCAATTTGGGAAGTTCCTTATAATAACCTTTGCTTGCTCCTATCTGGGTGAACCATTCAGCAGTGAGTAAAAGGAGCCCAACCTTTGGTCTTTCATTGGAAATCATTTATTTCTCTCCATGTATCAATCATAACCTTTACTTTTTCCGAGGGAGTATCCGGGAAAAGCGCATCTACAGGAGAAAGAATGAACCCTTTTTTACCAAAAATTTCCATTGCACCTTTCACCTTGCTCTCTATTTCTTCTTTTTCCCCTCTACCTAAGGTAATACTGCTATTTATGCCACCAGCTACTGCAAACCTACCATTCAATTTTTCTTTGAAGATCTTCAAATCAAGTTTATCCTGTTCAGGATCAACAAAATATAAGAGATCAATTCCGGATTCAGATAAATCCTCAAGCATATCCATAACTCCTGTAGTCATTACATAACCAAATTTTAAACCTTTCTCATGCACCAGTTTTACAAGTTTCTTCAAGTTAGGAAGAACATATTTTTTGAATAATTCCGGAGACCAGAAATCAGTAGAGCTATACCATCCCCTCTGTACAATCATATCAACTTCCCCGAAATCAAGCATCATTTCTGTTCGCATCAGGTCAAAATCATAAATAGTATCTACTAATTCCTGAAAAAACTCTGGTTTTGTCATTGCAGCCATAATTGCATTTTCTACTCCCATAAGCCATATAACAGCATCCATCCCAAAAGCACTCCATCCCTGGACAAAAACTCCGTTCTTTTCTGCAAACTTTTTAACCAGGGATATTCTTTCTTTATAATCCTCAATCTGCTTTTTACCTGGTTTGCATAATAGATACTTTAGCTTTGAGAGGTCTTCTCTCATTGTAACTGGAAACTTTGTACTTCTCGGAAGATTGAAATCTTCAAATAATTTTGGCTTATCTGGCTGGATTACCCAACCGGGAGGAATTTTCTCTTCTGTCTTCTTAACTTTCTGAAGAATCTCTCCTTCTGGTGTCTCATAAATTCTGCAAAGAATATTTTCTTCATTCCAATCTCTTATTTTAACCTCTGGATGAATACTCCATGGAAAAGAAACGTCCAGTATATCATCAATTCCCAAATTCAGCCACGTCTTCACCCTTTTAAAATCATCAGAAATATCCCAGGCTTGAGGAAGGGCATGGATATGTTCCAATCTCATTGTATACCAATGTTCTACTTCCTTACCGTCTTTCTTCCAGCGTAAATGTTTAGGTGCCGTAAAACCAAAACACCAGCAATAAAGAGGAATATGGTCCACTTCTTCTCTGTTGATAGTACCTAATAACCGCTCCCGTGAACTTAATTCAGATTTCATTCTCAATATCCGATTTCTATTCTTTTTCCGGTTTCTGCTGATTCTAAAATAGCATCACAGATAACCGCACACTTATAACCATCCTCAAAAGTAGCTCCATAAGGAGATATCTCTTCTCCTTTAACTACCGCTTCTAAAAAGTGTTTTATTTCATGGATAGTTGTATGCTCCCAGCCAATGATATGACCATGTGGCCACCATTCTTTATAAAAAGGGTGGAAAGATTCTGTTACTGAAATTGTTCTACTTCCTCCTATACCTTTAGCCTCATCTTTTGTAGAATAGAACTGTAGCTCGTTTAAGCGTAACATATCCCAGGAAAGACTTCCTTTTGAACCATTAATCTCAAATATATTCTGACTCTTTTTACCCGGACAGAAACGCGAAGCTTCTAAAGTCCCTATTGCCCCATTTTCAAATTCAATAGCTACTGCCACTGCATCATCAACATCAACTGGCATCTTTTCTCTTGAACCTTCTGCTTTTGGTCTTTCCTTAACAAATGTTTTGGTTATTCCCATAACTGATTTTGGTTCTCCTATGAGAAATCTTGCTAAATCTATAGAATGAGCTCCCAGATCACCAAGAGCACCACTACCGGATACTTTCTTACTTAACCGCCAGACAAAGGGAAAGTTAGGGTCAGCAATCCATTCCTGTAAATAACGGGCTCTAAAATGATAAATCTGGCCTAATTCACCTTTCTCAATCAGATCTTTCGCCAATCTGATTGCGGGAACAAAACGGTAATTAAACCCACACATATGCTTGACCCCAACTTTCTCAACTGCATCCAGCATTTCCTTAGCTTCTCCTGCATTTCTCCCTAAAGGCTTTTCACAAAAGATATTCTTACCTGCTTTTGCTGCTTCTATGCAGGGTTCTTTATGTAGATTTGTTGGTCCACAGTTATCAAAAACTTGAATACCTTCATCTTTAATTAGTTCTTTCCAATCAGTGGTGTATTCTTTAAATCCATACCTGATCTGATTCTCTTTAACCTGTTCCTCAGGAATTCCGCATAACTTCTTTAAATTAATCTTTACCACCGGAGGCCAATAGATATAAGGAATTTTCTTATAAGCATTGAGATGAGCCTTCCCCATAAAGCCGAATCCTATTACTGCAATCCCTATTTCTGGAATCTCTCCTTTCTTCCGTTTTACCTCTCCTACCGTCGTGAAGGTATGTTCCCTCATCACAGTTCCTCCCTACAATAAATCTTTCTGATAGTTTCGGATACCATTTCTAAATTCCTTGTTCCATTACTTCCTCAATATTTTCAAATACTTTTCTGAACCCTTCCACATAATACTTCATTAGCTCTAAACTCTGACAGTAAATAGGGTATGGTTCAGAGCAAACGACCAGAGAACTTTCAATGAGTTTATTAATCTCCGGATAGTTCTCTACATTATAAGAAATCTCCTTCCCGTAATATGGACAACTCCATGGACATCCTTTTCCATATCCTTCTCTTTCTTGGAATAAAGGATTTGCTGGGAGAGAATGATGCTGCCATAAAACGACATCCACTCCTTCAGCAATTAGCGCTTTCATTACCAAATCCCGAAATTTAACTGATTCTATGTTAATACCGAGCGCTCTCGGGTTAAGTCTTACTCTATATTTATGGTAGATATTGGTTCTATCCTGGGGTGTAACAGGAGGGATAAGCCCTTTTATTTTTGATAATTCTTGTGTGAGATAATCTCCATTCTTTCTCGAAATTTCATTATAATGATTAAGTCTCTTCAATTGACTTCTTGTAAGGGCAGCAGACATCTCTTGAGTTCTATACATCCATCCCATGGTGTAGGCTTTATAACTTCTGCCCTCCCCTTCCTTTACATATTCACCAAACATCCTTGTCATATTTGCTTTGGCTCTTAGCTCTTCATCATTTGTAACAAACAAACCTCCTTCTCCTCCTGGAAGATTCTTTGTAGAATTTAGACTGAAAGTAGCCATCTCTCCAAAATTTCCTGTTTTCTTTCCCTTGTAAGTTGCACCATGAGATTGACAGGCATCTTCAATCACCACTAAACTATGTTTTTTGGCAACCTCCAGTACCTTATCCATATCACAAGGTAGACCGTGGATATGCACCGGAATTATTGCCTTTGTTCTCTCCGCTATTTTTTCCTCAATCTTATCTGCGTCAATGTTGTAAGTAGCCGGATCTATATCAACGAATACCGGGATAGCATTATGATGCAAGATACAGGTAGCTGATGCAAGGAAAGAAAAGGCACTTGTTATAACTTCATCACCTGGACCGATACCTGCTGCCGCCACAGCCATATGTAAAGCTGCTGTTCCTGAATTTGTGGCAATGCAGTATTTTGTTCCAATATAATCTGCGAACTCTTTCTGTAAAGCAACCACCTCAGAGGCATAGGGACCAAATAGAATCCCACTATCCAATACCCTCATCACTGCCTCTTTATCTTCATCAGTAATTACCGGCCAGCGAACCTTCTTAACATCATCTGGCATAACCTTTTCTCCACCATTAATCGCTAATCTTTCTGCCATTTCTCGTTTTCTCCTTCAGAAAAATTCTTATTATAGATTGAAGTTGCCTCTTCTACCATTGCTTGGTAATTCTCTGGCTTTATAGGAGGATTAATTTCACTGGATGTACCAAGAAAAAGCCCTCCAGTATTTAAAGCATCTGTTTCCTCAATCTGTCTTCTTACTTCTTTTCTAACCTCTTGAGGGTTTCCTCTTTCCATCAAGTCAACCCCATCAAGTCCACCTGCCCAAATTACTTTTGGATACTTTTTCTTCAATTCTATGATATCCATACCAACAGCAGGCTCAAGACAATAAAATCCATCTACTCCACATTTCAGAAAATCAGAAATAAGCATCTTCCAGTTTCCATCGCTATGATAAAGCACCTTAAAGCCATGACTGTGCCAGGCTTTCACTAAATGAGTTAATCTTGGAAAATATTCTTTTCTTAGAAAATCAGGGCTAAATATGGGGCCCGATTTGGAAGCTAAATCATCAGGAATTAAAATAACTGAAGATAACTCTCTATCTGCTATTGCATGGACCCTTTTAATTTCCCTTTCTAAGTATGTTTGGATGTAGTTAGAAATAATCTCCGGCTCATCATAGTATAAATAAGTAAATAATTCTATCCCCCCTGCTGACCAGCAAGAACACAACCCAACTTCGCTCCAATCTATAAACACTGTATCACCTATCAGCTTCTGTATGTCCAGAAATTTTTCACGGTAAGCTTCCCTTTCTTCTCCAGCATTGAATTTGGTAGTCTTCATCTTTTCAATTCGCCTTAAGAAAAATTCTTTTAATCCTTTGGTATCATTGAAAGGGCGTTTAACTACCCAGCTTGTCCAGTTATCCATCTGCATAACAAAGCCCTCTTCGGTTGTCACTTTCTCTTTCCCGCGCGGTGCAAAAACGGGAAAGCATGCATCCAGGGTTTTTCTTATTGCCTCACATATATCTTCAATAGAATAATTGAAACCCTCTATTTTCTTACCAGTATACAAGGAAATAACACCGGGATTGTAGCTTACCTGGTCATGAATTGCTATTCTATCCACAGGAAGAAAATTTAGGGTTCTTTCCACTCTTTCCTTCTTAGAAAGAATATCTTTCATTTTTACTCTTTTCCGAGAATAATAACTCTTACAGAAAATGGCTGGACTTCAACAGACTTATTTTTATTGAATGAACTTTCTAATAAGTCCTCAACCTTAGCAAAATCTCTAAAGTCTATGGCTTCAGATATAGTATCAGCAGTTGGATTAATTAAAAACCATGCTTCTTTATCATTCAAAATACGCTTTCGTCTAAGTAATTTTCCGCATTTCTCCTGCTTGACTCCTGCATCGGTAATTAATTTCACTATAAAGTTCTGGGTGGGTTTGTCTTCATAAGTGGCACCAGCATGACCAAGAAATGTTCCAATTAGATATACTTTTCCTTTACCATAGCGGTTAACCACACCAGTTATGTCCTCACCATTCAGTAGAATTGGAATTGCTTCCTTCAGAGAAAAACTTTCTACATAGAGATTCGCCAGGACTGAATGCCCATTAAAAACACCTGTTCCAGTAAATCTTGTTGGCAGTAGGATTTCCCCGTAGCTCCATTCCGTTGGCGTCCAATGATTTTCTTCTGGTTCCTGGCACAAAATCACATCCTTATGTTGTACTCCGAAAAGTTGTTCAGCAACACTATTTATCTCTCCAGGACGGGCAAAACCATGTTTATCATACCTACCTGGACAAGCTTCTGAAATCAATACGCCGCCACTATTAACATAATCTCTGAGCCTCTCCATCAATTCATCAGATATTGCTAAAGGGAAGGGAAGAATAATAACTTTGTATTTTTCCATCTCACCAGTTTTAATTTCTTTTTCTTCAACAAAATCTACCAGGATTCCTTCTTCCCATAGCATCTTATAGATTCCTCTGATGGTGTGAGTTAAATGAGAAGAGAGGTTGTTAGTCAGACTATAGGTATCCCAGGAAGTAATAGGTGTGCCTTCGCAGAAGTGATAGAGGTCTTCATTTATAAAGATGGCTGCTTGAGATTCTGCTACATTACTTTTTTTAAAAAACTCACCATATTTATTTATTGCCTTACTTAAATCTCCTGCTTCTTTTGCTCTGTCGGTTATATTTCCTTCTAATGGTAGGAGACCAAAACCATAAGCTTCCTGCCAGGAGATTTCTACTCTGTGATTCCAGAAGGAAAGCCCGGAAATGCCAGTTGAAAGAGCAGTTAATACCCACCTCCTTATATCTTCCTTCGTCGGTGTTCTGCCCTTATGTAAAAAACCAACTGCCGGTCCGCCCTGAAACTCTGCGGCCCAGAACTCTTTCTCTTTAGATACACCTCTTATATAATCAAAGCGTAAAGAGATGCTATTCCACATCTCGGCTTTTAGAGCCTTTTCTTTGGAAATTGTCCCACCTGTGCTGGGAAACCCAGCATCCCATTTGCCCAGAGAGTCCCATGCGGGATAACAGGAAGAACCGAAGAAATCTACCTCTTTAGCATATCTCCAATCTTTTCCGCTACCAGTAGTAGGTGAGCCTACGTGGCAAAATACCGGTCTTTTTAGTGGGTCATTATCTTTAAATGCACTTACCTTCCATTTAATAGCAGTTGCTAAATATACATCATCCATAAAATAACGCCAGTCAATCCATGAATGGACATAGGGATGAAACCTTGGTGGTTCAACTTCTTCCCATTCTCCATAGGAAGTTTTCCATGTGTCATTGAGTTTTTCTAAAGAACCATATTTTTTCCTCAGCCATTTTCTGAATTTAGCCAGAGTGTGAGGACAATAACAGAAACCTAATTTACCGAGATACATAGGCCGGAATTCAACTTCCTGCCATACATTCCAGGTAATAATGTTTTTGTATTTTCCGAGTTTCTTTACCAATTCTTTTATAAATTTTTCGCCAGCGTTTCTTGCTTCTGGATGGTCCCAGCAAGGACCGGGTTTCCCATCTGCAGGGAGAAGATACTGGGTGGGGTCATTGTGTGGTTCTCCAGTGTTATAAACAAGTCTGCAATCAGGATATTTTCTCCAGAGCCATGCTGGTGCTTGCTCCATGGTAATTCCTAAGCAAACAAAAAGAGAAAGTTTTTCTGCCTCTTTTACCAATTCTTCTACATCAGATAAGTTCACCTCTCCCTCTTTTACTTCATCGTGGCTCCACGATTCTTGAATTTTGACCATATTAAAGCCTAATCTTTTGAGAAGAACCATATCTTTCTTTAATTCTGGAATGGGTAAATTGGGGACTCTGTAAATATGTGTCCCATATGGAAATACTTTTTCTCTATTCTCTTTCATCTATGTTTTATCTCCCATCTTCATTTTATTAAAGCTTATTTCTCGTAGAAGTTTAGGAATATCCATGCATAGATTACCTTTATCTATATCAATATACATAAACGAATATTTGGAGAAATTTTTATAATCCGCACCTATAATATCAAATAAGCCAAAGTTTTTATTAATCTTTCCCTTGCTACTAAGTAATGATATACGATAGGTTAAGATTTTTTTTCTATAATCAAACAACCTTTCAGGCTCTTTAAAACTTTTCTTGCTACATCAACTATCGTATTCGCTGTTAACCCATGCTTTGCCAGTAATTCTTCCGGTTTACCGGATTCTGCAAAGGTATCTCTCATTCCTACCTGTTCAAACGGTGTGGGGATTTTATTACACAATATCTCTGCAACAGCACTACCAAGTCCACCAATGATATTATGTTCTTCTGCTACAACTATAGCTTTTGTTTCTCTAGCTACTTTAATAATTAAATCTTCATCAATCGGTTTTATAGTATGCATATTTACAACTTTAGCTTTTATTCCCTCTTTCTCTAATAGTTGAGCTGCCTCTAAAGATACAGCTACCATAATACCACAGGCAATAATGGTAATATCATCTCCTTCTTGTATGACATTAGCCTCCCCAATGGCAAAGGGAGAATCCTTATTTGTTACTATAGGTACTTCTGCTCTTCCCAATCTAATGTATATAGGCCCCTCATATTTAACGGATTCCTTAACAGCCTTTTTTGTTTCAATAGCATCAGCAGGGACTATTACAATCATATTGGGAATTGCTCTCATAATAGCCATATCTTCTAACGACTGATGGGACGGACCATCGGCCCCGACTGTTATGCCTCCGTGGGTAGCGACTATTTTAACATTCAACCGAGGATAGGCAATGGTATTTCTCACTTGATCCAATGCTCGACAGGTAGCAAATACAGCGAAGGTAGAAGCAAATGGGATCTTACCTGTAAGGGAGAGACCAGCAGCTACTCCCATCATATTCTGTTCAGCACAACCACAATTGAAAAATCTACCAGGGAATTGCTCAGCAAATTTCTTTGTTCTCGTTGCCTTGGATACATCAGCATCCAGCACCACTACATTTTTATTGCTCTTGCCCAATTCAACTAAGGCTTCTCCATAAGCATCCCTTGTAGATTTCATTTTAATATCCACACAGCAACTTCTAAGTTAACTCTGACAGCGCTTTTTCAGCTTCTTCTTTATTAGGTGCTTTGCCATGCCAATTTACTTGATTTTCCATAAAAGACACACCCTTACCTTTGATAGTATTAGCAATTACAACAGTTGGCCTATCTTTCGTTTCTTTAGCTTTCTCTAAAGCATCTAAAATCTGACTCATATCATGCCCGTCAATTGTAATTACCTTCCATCCGAAAGCCTTCCATTTGTCTACCAATGGCTCTATAGTCATTATTTTATTTGTTGGTCCATCTACCTGAAGTCGATTTCGGTCAATGATAGCTACTATATTATCTAAATGATAATGGTTAGCAAACATCGCTGCTTCCCAAACTTGACCTTCCTGTATCTCTCCATCACCTAAAAGGGCATATACAGTATAACTTTTTTTATCCATTTTTCCACCCAAAGCTATACCACAGGCTATGGATAAACCTTGCCCTAAGGAGCCTGTTGAAGCCTCCACTCCTTTTGTCTTTCTCATATCAGGATGGCCTTGTAAGTGACTGCCAATCTTTCTTAGTGTTTTCAGTTCACCTTTAGGGAAATAACCACCCTCTGCCAATACTGCATAAAGAAGAGGAACGCAGTGACCTTTAGACAGAATAAACCTATCTCTCTCTGGCCAATCTGGATTGTCTGGTTTATAACAAAGATGATGAAAGTAAAGAGCAGTTACTATATCTGTTGAGGAAAGACACCCCCCACAGTGACCAGAACCTGCTTCATAAAGCATTTGGATAATGTCTCTCCTTATAATCCTGGCTTTTTTCTGAAGGTCTTTTATTATTTTAGCCCTGTTTACCATAGAATTCTAATAATTCTTAGATGTTTTTACCAATCACTCTCCATTGTTCTTAGAATTGTCTCTGCCTTTCATGCACTTGCTCAGCAGTAGGCATCCTGGAAGCGAATACACCACCAGTTTTCTCAATCACTAAGGAGGCAGTAGCAGAAGCAAATAAAGCTGATTTTTCCACATCTTTACTCCTTAAATATTCTACCAAGAAACCAGCGTGCCACACATCACCAGCACCAGTACAATCAATAGCTTCAGATTGAAAGGCTGGAACCTGAAAGCTACCTCTCTTGATAGCCACGATTGCTCCTTGATTGCCAAGGGTAATTATACCTATTTCTGCTCCCCATTCAATAAATTTAGTAACTATCTCTTTCTCATTTATTGAATCCTGCTCAAACAAACATTGACAATCTTCTCTCCCTGCCTTAACCATTTTAAAAAATGGGATTATCTTTTTTAGATATGATAACTTCTCTTTTTCGGCGAAACGATCCGCTCTGGAAGAAGCTCCTCCGTAACCACCCAAATCGACTGCCATCTCTTTCTTTAAAAAAGATAATTTTTGCAAAAGCTCAAATGGAACTTCATAATCTACCGGGCAGATTAGAAAGACAGGACAATTTAAATATTTTTCGGGTATATCCTTGAAAGTAATATCATTTGCTTTTTTCAAAAACTCCAATCTTTTCTTTCCCGATTTTTCATAAATCAGGAAGTTAGTAGAAGTATTATCACCTATTCTAAGTCCTTCAGTATCAACTCCTGCCTCTTTAAATACTTTTAACAGCACTTCAGGCATATCCTTCCCTATTTTGGTAACAATACCTACCTTGAGTCCCAATTTTGCTGCTGCTACAGAGCCATATGCTACCGGACTACCCAATACCGGACCCATTTCCCTCCCATCAGAAAAGATAATTTTTTCTTTTACAAGATGTCCAAGAATTATCAAATCCACCTCACCGCTCCCTTTTTCTTTCAATAAACTCATCCATTGCTTTTCTTGCTTCTTCATCTGAAGGATATTGAGTTGGTCCGCTTTTCATAAGGTAGGAAGATGCACTCTCCAATACTCCACCTATCCCTCTATCAAGAGCCAACTTACAGCACCTTATAGCATCTACCATTACTCCTGCAGAATTTGGACTATCCACAACATGAAGCTTTGCTTCTAATTTTATTGGCGTCCCGCCAAAGTTTTGTCCCCAGATCTCTATTCGGCAAATCTTATCATCATTTAACACTTTTAAATGGGAAACATTTACATCAAAAGGGGCTTCATATTTCATTACTGCATCTACACCTCTCTTTTTGGAAGCATGTTTAGTTTTACCTCTTTCCCACTCAATTAAATTCCAACAGTCTGTATTTCCTGTATAATTTAACTGATAAGATTTAACAATCTTTATTCCCCTCTGGATACAGAGATTGAGTAAGTCTCTATCTAAGATTGTTCCTCCAAGTTGGCTCTTATAGTCATCTCCTACTATGGGGACTTTATTCTCTTCCGCTTTCTTAGCAAACTCTTTATTGTTGGCAATTAACACAGGGATACCATTAACAATGCCTGCCCCGGCTTTTAAGGCAGCCTCAGCATAAAACCAGCTCGCTTCCTCTGAAGCAGTGGGAAGGTTAATCACAAGAACATCAACTTTAGCTTCTTTCAAAATCTGCGCTGTTTTATCAACATCGTCAATCTCTTTTTCGGATGAAACTTCCACATACTTTTTTAAGTGCTCTGTCACTCCGTCCAATACCGGTCCCATTAAAACCTTTACTCCAAGATTGGGGACTTCTGAAAACTTCTCTGTGCAATTGGGAGCAGCCCAGATTGCTTCAGATAAGTCTTTACCTACCTTACGAGCATCTACGTCAAATGCAACTACAGGAACTATATCACTTACTTTATATCCTCCTAATGCTGGATGCATTAATCCCGGTATTATTTCACCTTCCTTTATCTTAAAATTCTGATAGTAAAAGCTTCCCTGAACTAATGAACTTGTGCAATTGCCTACTCCTATAAGCGCAATTCTAATCTCTGCCATAACAAAACCTCCTTATATCATATTGGTTATCTTTTTCTACGTGGCTTATACAAAGGTGGTATTACCTCCTCCTTCAGCGGTAACTCAACCCACCCTCCGGTTTCCATAGACTTGAAGACCCCGCACATAACCTCAATAGCATGTGCTCCATCCTCTCCGCTGACCAGAGGCTTTTTATCATTGATAAGGCAATCAAGAAAATGTTGACATAGCCTGTCGTAGTTGTTCGGTTCACGTGGAGGGTAGATAGATACCCACCGTTTCTGTACAGGATGAGTCATCAAATCCTCAGCCCAGAATATCTGTGGCCATCGGTACTTACGGATGATCTCCGGTATCTTATTGTGCTCGTAATCTCTATTTGTAAAAACAGCCAACGGTGCAGTCTGATATGGGTTGGTTGCATCTGATGTTGTCATAATAGTACCTTCATCCCCATAGAGTTCAGTGAATTGCGAAACCGCAGGTGTAAATCGGTTACAGCTTACATATCCAAAAGCGCCATTTTCATGCTCCATCATGATAACTGCTGTATCGTCGGCTTTGGAATAACTCTCCGGCAGGACATTCCGTTTTGCTACACCCACAACACGCTTTACTCGGCTACCCAGGAGCCATATCAGGAGATCAATTGCATGTGCTCCTGTATCTGAGACTGCTGACCCCCCTACAATCTCTGGTTTGAGGCGAAAGTCAGTCTTGGCAAAATTGTCCTGATAAAATCTAACATGCTCATGCATAGTAGCTCGCCCCATCATAACTTTACCAATTACATCATCCTCAACCAGTTGTTTTGCCCATTGATTTTGAAGCCAGAAGCGACGGTCGCATCCAACCATTAGTTTTACGCCTGCTTTCTTACATGCCTCAACAATATCCCATGCCTCTCGATTAGTAACTGCCAGAGGTTTTTCAACAATTAGATGTAACTTTGCCTCTGCTACTGCCACCCCTTGTTCACAATGCACATTGGGTGGAGAGGCAATGATGACTGCATCAAGATTATTGTGCTGTTCATCAAGCATTTTCTCATAATCAGTATGCCACGCATGTGCACCCCATTTTTCGGCTGCCTCCCGAGCCCTTGCCTCATCGGTATCACACGTTGCAATAAGCTCCACACCTGGTGTCCTGTCAATGGATGGTAAATGAGCAATCTCTGCAATACTTCCACAACCTATCACTCCCATTCCAATCTTACCTATTTGTTGAGACATCGTAGTACCCTCCTGGTATCTTTACCATACGCACCAGCGGAGAAAAGTAGCTGGTTAACATCTTGTCTCATCCGTAATACCCAGTTTATCCGGCAACTGCTTCGGCAGCAGTTCTCATTTCCTCGTCATTCAAGAGCGGCGCCTCACCCGCGGCAGCGTTGTCCCGAACCTGCCGGACTGTTTTTGCGCCGGGAATGACAACGCTCACTTCAGTGTGGCTCAAAATCCAGGAAAGCGCCAGTTGTGCCATGGTTTGTCCGCGTCGGCCGGCGAGGGGCCACAGGCGTTCAACGCGTCCTATAGTGGAATCAATTTCTTCGCGGGACATGGACGAGCGATGGTCATTGTCAGGGAAGGTATGGCCCTTGCGGAATTTGCCTGTTAGAAATCCGCTTGCAAGAGGCACCCGGGCGATAATCCCCACGCCGGCGCCCCCAGCCTTTTTGAGCAATCCTCCCTCGATTGGCTCACGGCTCAGCATGTTTATGACCACTTGAATGGTTTCTGCTTTACCTACTCCTATTACGTCAAAACCTTGCTCCCACGGGTTGATACTGACACCGTAGTGCCGGGCCTTGCCTTGCGCCACGATATCATCCATGGTTTTCCAAAGTTCATCGGTGAAAACAAAATCATCTCCCGGACTATGTAACTGAAAAAGGTCTACGTAATCCGTCCTGAGACGCTTGAGGCTTTCGTCAATTGCGCGCCTGGCGTGTTCGGAAGAAAAATCTTTGACCCACTTTCCGTCAATAACACGATTCCCGAACTTGGTCACAATGACAATGCGGTTCCGCTTGCCTGCAAAAGCGCGGCCTATGAGTTCCTCGCTATGCCCCAATCCATAGATATCTGCGGTGTCGAAGAAGTTGATTCCCGCGTCCAGCGCTGCCCCCAACGCAGCAAGGGATTCCCTGTCATCCACCTTACCCCATCCAGCTTCATTTTCACCAAGCTGCCACGGGCCGCCGATGGCCCACGCGCCGAAACCGACCTCACTGACTTCTATTCCGGTTCGTCCCAGTTTACGTCTTCGCATATGAACACCTCCTAATGCGTTTCATCCACATCATAGAACCTTCGCTTTAACTCTGCCACACTGAATTCAGGACTGTTAAGAAATTCAATATAAGACTGCTCTTTTTTTTGTTTCTTTCGGGCAAGTGATATTATTTCTTCTATTGGCCCATCGCCAAGAACAATGAACCCATCCCTGTCGCCGTGCACAATATCACCCGGCCTTATCTTAGCGCCACCTATCTCCACAGGGACGTTGATATCCTTAATGGTGAAGTTGCCGGCGCCGGGACAGAGCCCGGCTGCATAACAGCCAAATCCTTCTTTGAGAATATCTTCAATATCACGAACCCCCGCATTTGTCACCACTGCGCAAGCGCCAAGTTTCCTGGATATGGCAGTCATTCTACCCCCAAAGACAAGGGTATGTTCCGGATCTCGACCGATACCCTGAACCGCAACGACCACCGGGTTCTGGCCAGACTCAATCTTTTCATACAGGGCAGGAGTTATGCGCGGACCTTTGACCGGACCGGTACTCTCGATGGTGCAGGTGACGGTATAGCCACATAAAATTCCGGCCTGTGGATTTAAATTGCGGATGCCCGTGCCGCTGAAGCAGCCGAAGTTAGTGCCGCCCATAATCTTGGATTGTGCATCTGAGAGATTTGCCGTTTCCAGTTTACAAAGCCGATTTATGAGATCAGACATTTTCTATTTCCTCCTTTCGGTCATTTCCAGGGGAATACCATCGGGGTCAAAAAAGTAAACCCCCCATCCACGAGTATACGGCCCGGCGTGCTTGCGGACCGGCGGTGAAACAAATCGAACACCTGCTCTGGAGAGTTGTTCGTAAGCGCCGCGGATATCCTTGACCAGGAAACAGAGATGAGCGCTGCCGACATCACAAGGACGCGGTGGCAATTCTTTGCCTCTGGGACTCAAATATTCGATTAGTTCCAGATGGTTTCCCTTCAGATCAAGGTGCACGATCCGAAACCGGG